>MGOB01000020.1:8836-15249 GCA_001796995.1 Chloroflexi bacterium RBG_16_68_14
CGCTGGGGCGGGCCCGTCTCGGTATCGCTCGATATGGCGCCGGCCATTGGCTACGTGGGGGACGAGCGCGTGGTCTACAGCCTGGGCTGCGTGGGCCATGGCGTCTCGCTGACGCAGCTCAACGGCCGCACCATCGCCGACCTGCTCCTGGGGCGCCAGACGGAGCTGACCGAGGTGTTCTTCGTCAACCGGCGCATCATCCCCTGGCCGCCGGAGCCCCTGCGCTTCGTCCTGGGCCAGGCCATCCGGGGCTACCTGCGCCTCGAGGACGCCTGGACTGACCGAGGGGCGTCGAAGCGGGCTCCCGCCGCCCAGCCTCAGGAAGCCCTTCGCCGCTGACGAGGCAGCCTCCGGGAGCTGCCAGTACGTAAGAACGGAGAGACGAGCGCGGAAACGGGCCCAATGGCCCTTGCTGTCCCGCTGCGCAGCAGGGTAACAGGATATCAGCCGAGAACGCCCGCAAAGGAGGCCGCACATGGACAGCCGTGATTGGGACGCCGTCATCATCGGTTCCGGACTGGGAGGGCTCACCGCAGGCGCCTACCTGGCGACGAACGGCCTGCGCACACTCGTGCTGGAGCACCACTACGTCGCCGGAGGAAACTCCCACGTCTTCCGCCGCAAGGCGCTCCACGGCCAGTGCTCGTTCGAGTTCGACGTCGGCGTGCACTACGTGGGCGACTGCGGCCCGGACGGCCTCATCCCCACCGTGCTGCGCGGGGTCGGGCTCGAAGACAAGGTCGAGTTCCTGGAGATGGACCCGGACGGGTTCGACACGCTGGTGTTCCCCGGGCTTACTTTCCGGGTGCCGAAGGGCTGGGACCGCTACCGGGAGCGCTTGGTGGCCACCTTTCCCGATGAGGAGACCGGCCTCCACCGCTATCTGGACGTGCTGGAGAGCGTGCTGGCCGAACAGAGGAGCATCCGCCTACCGATAGGGCCCGAGGATCTCCCGCGCCTGGCACAGGAGGCGCCCAACTTCCTGCGCTGGGCCCTCCGGCCCCTGAGCGAGCTGTTCGACGACTGCGGGCTGGGGCAGAAGGTGCGGGCGGTGCTGGCCGCCGAGTGTGGGGCGTATGCCTCGCCCCCCTCGCGGGCGCCCGTCGCCCTTCAGGCCGGGTTGATGGACCACTACCTGAAGGGCGCCTACTATCCGCAGGGCGGGGGGCAGGTGCTGGCGGCCCATCTGGTGGACGTGATCCGCTCCCACGGTGGCGAGGTCCGCACCCGAACCACGGTAGAGCGCATCCTGATGGAGCAGGCCCGGGCCGTGGGCGTCCGCCTGGCCACGGGCGAGGAGTTCCGAGCGCCCGTGGTGATCTCCAACGCGGACCTCAAGCGCACCTTCTTCGAGCTGGTGGGGGAGGGACACCTTGCGCCGGAGACGGTTGCCCGGCTCAAGCAGTACCGGATGTCGCTGCCCATCTTCGTCGTCTACCTGGGGCTGGACATCGACCTGCGGGAGCGCCTGCCCAACACTAACTACTGGTACTACACCTCTTTCGACATCGAGGGCATGTACCAGGACTGCTACGCGGGCCGGGTGCCATCGGAACTGGGCTTGTTCATCACCCTGGGCTCCGTGAAGGATCCCCACACGTCTGCCATCGCGTCGAAGGGGTACACCAGCCTGGAGGTCATGATGTGGGTCCCTCCGGACTATCGGGTCTGGAGTATCGGAGAGGGCCCCGCGTCCGGCGAGCGGTATCACCAGAAGAAGGACTACCGCTCCCTCAAGGAACAGCTCCTCGACACGCTGATAGAGGGGGTGGAGCAGGCGATCCCCGGCATCAAGGAGCACATCGTCTGGAAGGAGGCGGCCACCCCCATTACCCAGGAGCGGTACACGCTGTCCACGGGAGGCACCTCCTACGGCATCGAGCTGGCGACGGACCAGATCGGGCCCAACCGGCCGTCGCCGAAGACAGAGATCGAAGGGCTCTACCTGGCCGGCGCCAGCACCCTCTTCGGGCACGGCATCGTTGGGTCGATGCGGGGCGGCGTGGGCTGCGCTAGCGTCGTGCTGGGTCGCGACCTGATGGCGGAGGTGGAAGGGGGCCAGGTCTTCGGTGACCCGTCGAAGCTGACGGCAGGCGGGCCGGGCTGGGACCCCTGGGAGGCTAGCCGCTAGGCCGACTGCGGCACGCCCGGCTCGAGGAAAGGCTAGACTATCGGTGGCCGGGGCCCAGCGGCTCTTGCCATTCCGGCAAGGGAGGAGTATCAGGAGAGAGGACAACATAGTGAGGCGACGCACTCATTGCGGCCGCAGGCCGAGGAGGGGAGATCATGCAAGACGCTCTGCTCACAGACGTTCGTGGGAACCTACGAGACGAAGTGCGGGCCTTCGTCCGGGACGACGTGCCCCGCCAGCTCATCTTGGATATGGACGCGGGGAAGGTTTCCTACCCCCGCGAGTTCCTTGAGGCCGCCGCTCGCCGCCGGCTCCTGGGGGTGCGCTTCGACGAGAAGTACGGCGGGCGCGGCCTCGGCTGGATCGATGAAATCGTGGCCCTGGAGGAGATCGGCGTCCTCAGCACCAGCCTTCCCTGCTTGTACGGCCTGGTCAGTATCGTTGGGGAGGCACTCAACGTCTTCGGTACGCCCGAGCAGAAGGACCGCTGGCTGCGGCCGGCCCTTGAGGGGAACCTGACCGTAGCCGAGGCCTTGACTGAGCCCCGCGGCGGCTCCGACTTCTTCGGTACGACGACCATCGCTCGCCGCGATGGCGACACCTGGGTTCTCAACGGTCGCAAGCGGTTTATCGTCGGCGCTGAGGGCGCGGACTACTTCCTGGTGTACGCCCGAACACGGGAGGATGCCCCCTCCCATGAGTCCCTCAGCGCTTTCATCGTGGAGAGGGGACCCCAAGTGGAGGTTCAGCATGTCTACGGGCTGCTGGGCATGCGTGGCGGAGGCACCGGCCGGGTCTACTTCCGGGACGCCCGCGTACCTGTCGAGAACGTCATCGGTGGAGAGCACTGCGGAGCCCTGGTGTTCAACCAGATGATGCTCCCGGAGCGGATGACCAGCGCGGCTGGCGCGCTGGGGGCTGCCCGCGCGGCCCTGGAGATCGCCGCGCGCTATAGCGACCGCCGCAAGGCCTTCGGCAAGAAGATACGCGCCTTCGAGGGGGTCAGCTTCAAGGTGGCCGATAGCATCACTCTCCTCGACGCTGCCCGTGCCTTGGTCGAAACCGCCGCCCGGGCCATCGACGCTGGGGAGCAGCCGGGCCGCGTCCGCCGCCTGGTATCCGAGGCCAAGAAGTTCGCCACCGACGCGGCGTGGCAGATCATCAACCATGCCATGCAGATCATGGGTGGCATCGGCTACACCAACGTCTATCCAATCGAGCGATTCCTGCGCGACGCAAGGCTCTTCACGATCTGGACGGGAACAAACGAGATCATGAATCTCCTGATCCAGCATGAGTATTACGACGAACTCGGCATGGCCGCGCCCGTCCGAGACGTGGAGGCCGACGCCCCGGACGCCGATGTCGAGGGCGAGAAGATATACGAGTAGGAGGCGCCAGGGATGAGAAGGGAGGCTCCATGACCACGGTTCGCGCTCAGGACCAGGAGGACGGCGTCCGCCTGCTCACGCTCGACCGACCGCCCGCCAATGCGATAGACCAGACCCTTCTGGCCGACCTCGCCGCGGCGCTCGACGACGCGGGCGCGGACGACGCGGTGCGCGCGGTGGTGCTGACCGGCGCGGGCAGGTTCTTCAGCGGGGGCCTGGACCTGGCGGCGGCGGCCGGTGACCAGGCTCTCGCGGGAATGGTCCTTGCTCCCTATCGGGACACGCACCTGCGGCTGCTCACCTTCCCCAAGCCCACTATCGCGATGGTCAACGGCCATGCCATCGCGGGCGGGCTGATCGTCGTGCTGGCCTGCGATTACCGCGTGGGCCTCGACGGTGACTACCGCATCGGACTGAACGAGGTGGCCATCGGCGCCTCCTTCCCGAGGGCCGCCTTCGAGACCGTCCGGCTCCGCCTCACGCACGGCCAGGCGAGCGAGCTGCTCCTGGGCGCCGACCTTTACGCGGCAAGCGAAGCGGTCCGACTGGGCGTGGTGGCCGAACTGCTCCCGGCCGATGCCTTCGAAGCGACCGTCCTGCGCCGCGCCGCCCGGCTCGGCGCGTTTCCCCGCGAGGCGTACGCCCACACCAAGGCGGCCCTCGCCGCTGAGGCGGTGGAGCGCATCGAATCCGAGACGGCCGAGGAGGCGGTCCGCGGCGCTGCGGTATGGATGACGCCGGAGAGCGTCGCGGCCCGGGAGGCGCAGCGCGAGAAGCTGGGCAAGCGCACTCCGAAGGGCTGACGGCGCGGCCCAAGCTTGACTATGAAGTACGACGTGATCGTCGTCGGTGCGGGAGCGGGCGGGGCCGTGATCGCGGCGCGCGTGTCGGAGGACCCGTCGCGCTCGGTGCTGCTGCTGGAAGCGGGGCCCTACTATCCGACGGCGGAGCAGATGCCCGCCGACCTGCTCAACGGCAACAACAACTCCTACTTCGCCCACGACTGGGGCTACGAGGCCGAGGCGAACACCGGGGGGCGGCTGGTGCATCTGCCCGCCGGGAAGGTCGTCGGCGGCTCGTCAGCCGTCAACACGGCCATCGCCCTGCGCGGCGCGCCGGAGGACTACGACGAGTGGGCGACCCTGGGCAACGACGAGTGGTCGTGGGAGAAGGTGCTGCCTTACTTCCGCCGCCTCGAGAACGACCTGGACTTCGACGATGACTTCCACGGCCGGAGCGGCCCCGTGCCCATCCGGCGCTACCGCGAGGAGGAGTTGGCGCCCGTGCAGCTAGCCTTCGTCCGGGCGATGCGGGCGATGGGCTACCCGGAGACCAAGGACAACAACGACCCCCAGTCGGCGGGCCTCGCCCCGCACCCGATGAACAAGCAGGGCACGCTGCGCATGAGCGTGGCCATCTGCTACCTGGAGCCGGCGCGCCATCGCCTGAACCTGACCATCCGCGGCGACTGCTTCACGCGCCGGATCATCACCGACGGAGCCCGAGCCACTGGGGTCGAGGTAGAGTCTGGCGGCACGACGCAGGTCGTGGAGGGTGAGCGCATCGTGCTCGCGGGCGGCGCCATCGGCTCGCCCGCTCTCCTCATGCGCTCGGGCATCGGCCCGGAAGTCCACCTGAGGGAGCTGGGCATCGACGTGGTGGAGGACCTGCCCGGCGTCGGCGAGAACCTGGACGACCACCCGATGCTGGGCGCCGCCTTCGCGGCGAGGGAGGGCCTCCTCAACGCCAAAGACCCCCTGGTGCAGGTCACCTATCGCTACACCTCCCCGGGCGGCGCGGAGCGCAACGACATGCAGCTCATGCCCGTGTCTCAGTTGCCTACTCGCTCCGGCAAGCTGGTGTTCGCCATCGGCTCGGTCATCTACCGCCAGAAGTCGACAGGGCGCCTAACCCTCCAGTCGGCCGATCCGCACGTGTCTCCCCGCGTTGAGCAACGTTTTCTCGAACACGAGGAGGACGTGCGGCGTCTGGTGGACGGCGTGCGCATGGCGCTGGAGGTCGGCTCCCACCCCGAGTTTGCCCACATCGCGGATGGAGTGAGGGCGCCGCCGGCCGGGGTGGTGCCCGACGACGAGGCGCTGGCCCAGTGGTGCAAGATGGTCGCCTCCAGCGGCTTCCACCCGAGTTGCACGGCGAAGATGGCGCCTGCCGACGACCCGATGGGGGTGGTCGACCAGCACCTGCGCGTGCGGGGGTTCGACAACCTGTTCGTCGCCGACGCGTCGGTGATGCCCAAGTGCCCCCGCGCCAACCTCCACCTGACCACCATCATGATCGGCGAGCGCGCCGGCGAGTGGCTGCGGGAAGGGGTTATCTAGAGCGGGGCCGCCTCCCGCCCGAAGAGGGCGCGCGCCACTAGAGGATGACCCGTTCTTCGCGCAGCGACGCGATCTCCTCCCAGCTATACCCCAGCGCCAGGAGCACCTCCTCGGTGTGCTGCCCCAGCTCCGGGGCGGGGGAGCGGATAGCGCCCGGCGTCTCGCTCAGGGCGACGGCGAGGCCGGGCAGCTTGACGGTCACGCCCTCGGGCAGGGCCAGGTCGACCAGGTACTCGTTGGCCTGCACCTGGGGGTCGCCGGCCAGGTCGGCGTAGGTGTTGACGGGCCCGCAGGGGATCTCCTCGGCCTGGAGCGCGGCCAGCCACTCGTCCCGGGGGCGGGCGGCGAACGCCGCGTCCAGCAGGGCGACCAGCTCCGCGGCGTGCTGCTGGCGCGCCTCCCGGCCCTGGAAGCGCGGCTCGTCGGCCAGCTCCGGCCGTCCGATGAGCCGGCAGAGGACGGGCCACTGCCGCTCATCGATGATGGTGAGGGCGAGCCAGCCATCGGCGGCCCGATAGAAGTTGAACAGAGGCGACCGCTCGCTCCGGGAGC
>MGOB01000021.1:0-127 GCA_001796995.1 Chloroflexi bacterium RBG_16_68_14
AGCCGCTGGGTGACCACCCACGGCTTCGCCCTGAACGTAGCCTGCGACCTGGACTGGTTCGGGCACATCGTGCCCTGCGGTCTCAGGGGGAAAGGGGTCACGTCCCTGGAGCGGGCCGGCGACTCTT
>MGOB01000021.1:149-1051 GCA_001796995.1 Chloroflexi bacterium RBG_16_68_14
CGCCGTGGCCGAGCAGGTGGCAGGCCACTTCGGCCGCGTATTCGGTCGGAGGATGGTCACGCTACCTCCGCCGGAGGCGGATCAGCCTCTGGCTGATGCGCTGGTCGCAGCCGGCCTACCTCCCTAGGCCGGACATCCTAGAGGCTGGCCTCTCTCTGCGTCTTGGCGTCTCGCGCTACTTGAACTCGACGAGCGGCCCGAAGTACTCGAACCTTCCCTTCCCCTTCTCATCGACGGTGGCCTTCAGCATGTGGCCGGTCTGGAGGCCGGTGTGGTCGGTGTCGGAGAAGGAGACGGTGACGTCGTCCAGCATCAAGTCGCTGTGGAAGTTCTGGAGGGACTCCACCGCATCCATGAGGCCCTCGCGGGTCAGGTTATCGCAGCTATGTTTGAGGATTTCCACCGCCGTTTCGGCTAGCACCTGGGCGTAGATAGTGAAGTTGGTCGGGGTGGGGCCGTCGTATTTCTGCATAAGGTCGTAGTGATTGGCGACCGCTGGGTCGTCGCGCCAGGCCGCCAGCTTGTTGGCCTGGAAGGTGATGGCCCCGTTCAGAAGTTCGGGAGATACGAACGAGAACATCATGTCGTCGGAGTTGATGTAGCTCATGAACCACTGGGGGTGCCAGCCCATTCGGTCGGCGTTCTTGATGGCCTGGGAGGCGAAGCCAGGGCTAATGAACATGACGACCACGTCGGCGTTGGACTCCTTCAGGTTGGTCACCTGCGAGGCGATGGAGATGGTAGTGAGGTGGAAGCCCTCGTCGGCGACGAGCTCATTCTTGCTGGGGTCGAGGCCCTTCTTCAGGCCGGCCAGCCCGTCGATGCCCACGGGGTCGTCCTCCCAGAGGGCGGCCACCTTCTTGCCGGGAAGGTTCTCCGAGATGTACTGTCCGTAGAACATC
>MGOB01000021.1:1071-1554 GCA_001796995.1 Chloroflexi bacterium RBG_16_68_14
CTCCGAGATGTACTGTCCGTAGAACATCCCTTCGACGGTGTAGCTGGGGATCATCTGGACGGTCCAGGGGTGCCCCTGGGGGTCGGCGCCGAAGCGATCGCCGCCGGCCGACACCAGGATGTCGGGCACCTCCTTCTGGTTCAGGTACTCCCAGGAGGCGGGATGGCCCGCGTCGCCCAGGGAGCCGACCATGGCGAAGACCTCATCCTTCTCTACCAGCTTGCGCGCCACCTCCACCGCCACGGCCGGGTCATCCTTGTTGTCCTCGATCTTGTAGACGATCTTGCGGCCGCAGACGCCCCCTTCGGTGTCGTTGATGTACTTGAAGTAGGCCTCCACCGTGTGGGGGATAGTGGCGTATACCGCTCCCAGGGAGCCGCTGAGGATTACCTCCGCTCCCAACACGATCTCCGTGTCGGTGATCCCCGGTACTTCGCCCGATGGCGTCGTTGTGCCGCCAGGCGTGGGCGTCCCTGCCACCGT
>MGOB01000021.1:1616-2707 GCA_001796995.1 Chloroflexi bacterium RBG_16_68_14
CTCTTCCCCTCCGCAGGCGGCGGCCAGGACTACCAGGAGCACGGACGTCAGGAGCGCGAGGGCCAGGCCCCAGGCCCAGGGTGATGAGCGTACGAGACGCTTAACCTTCATGCCATCCTCCTATCTCCTCCAACGGGTAAGCCCGGGGGCTGGTGCGCCACGACTGTAGCCGCCAGACTGCAGGGCTCATGTGACGAGCGGGCGAGGCGCCTGATCCTCATGCCACTCGTCCGTCTTAACTGGATTCTAGACCGCCCATGTTCTGTGTCAAGTCATGGCAGAGGGAGCCAAGGGGCTGATGGCGGAGGGCGGTCGCGTCGGCTCGGGCCGGGCGCTGGTGGGCTAACGCAGGCGGCCGACGGCTACTATCGCCGCCACCGCCACGAGGATGTAGCCCCAGAGGTCGTTGGAGGGGATGACGGCCACTCCCTCCAGGAGATTGCGGAGCAGGTAGGCTTCCACCACGCCTGCTACGGCGATCCCCTGGAGCACGGGGCCCCGCTTGCGGTTGGTGGCCCAGCTTACCGCCTCGCCGACGGCATAGCCGATGCCCAGCGCGACGAAGAAGACGAAGTAGCCCACGACGCCCAAGTTGTGGGAGAGCAGTCCCGCCCAGACGGCTCCCACCACGGCGCCCGCCGCCAGCGAGGCGCCCACGCCACGGGCGGTGTAGACGGGAGACAGTTCGAAGGTGGGGAGACGCCGCACCCCCGCGCATTGGCGGCAGCGAGCTCCTACCGGCGTCTGCACCAAGCAGCGGGGACAGATGGGCCTATCGCAGCGGCCGCAGGCCAGCCCGGTCTCTACGCTGGGATGGGTTGCGCATTGCATGAAGATACTTCCCAATCGTGTAGTCGATGGCAGTCCGCTCAATGATAGCAGACGCCGCAAGAGGCAGCGTGCTACAGCGCGTCGCGAGAGGAGGGCGGCTCTTCAGCATCGCCGGAGGAGGCTTGCCGCCGCCTCGTCCACCAGCCAGGTCAGATCGCCTTTCTCCGGCTGCACCAGTTGGGCGGGGAGCCTGTGCGGGTCGCATGGCCCTTCCAAGACCTCTCGCAGGACGGATGCCTTGTCCGATCCGCTGACCAGAA
>MGOB01000021.1:2925-3026 GCA_001796995.1 Chloroflexi bacterium RBG_16_68_14
GTCTCTTCGTACTGGGCGGCGGCCGTTTCCGGGTTATCGCCCTCGGTGGGCATGGGGTGAACGTTCCCCGCCGGAATGGGCACTCTACTGATGAACGCCTC
>MGOB01000021.1:3041-3304 GCA_001796995.1 Chloroflexi bacterium RBG_16_68_14
GTTGCTGTCGGCGTGGTCAGGAGGCACGAAGCGCTCGTCGCCCCAGAAGAGGTGCACCCGCGGCCAGTCGATGGCCTCGCGGAGGGGCGGTTCGCCCAGCAGGTGGTAGAGGGCGTGCGGCGTCGAGCCGCCGGACAGCGCGACAGAGAAGCGACCGGCCGCGGCGACTCTGTCGGCAGCCAGCCGGCGGAAGCGCGCAGCCGCCTCGCGGCTGACTTCCTGGAGGTTCGGCCCGACGACGATTTCGGGCTGCACGGCCATCA
>MGOB01000021.1:3424-3657 GCA_001796995.1 Chloroflexi bacterium RBG_16_68_14
GGACGGTGCGCTTCAGGCTAGTCTCCGGCGCCTGCGCCGTCACGGTCGCCAGCTGCGGCTCTGACCGCTGGATGCTGAACGTGGCCTCGCTGTCCGCGCGAGAGGCGGCGAGGCGGACGGCGAGGAGCGAGCCGGGCTCTTCATCCGGCGATGGCCGGGCACGGAGGCTCGCGAGGACGGCGCCGCCGGCGCTCCACAGCCGGTAGGCCTCGTTCTCCTTGCCCTCGGGTCGC
>MGOB01000021.1:3726-5245 GCA_001796995.1 Chloroflexi bacterium RBG_16_68_14
TCGACATTGGTCAGGCTGTCCAGATATGGCCGCAGGCTGGGAGAGTCGAAGAACTGGGCGATGAGCCGCCGCCAGGGGTTCAAGCGGGTCCAACTCAGGTCGCTGACGGCGGTGGCAGTGTCCTGGACCAGGCGGGCCAGGCAGGGGATGCTGCTCCGCGCATCGCTGAGGCGAGTCGAGTCGACGATGAAGCGGTCGGAAGCGCCCAGGATGTCATCGAGGAGGTGAGGATCGTCCGGCAGGTCACCCGACCACCAGGAGTATACGGGCAGGTCGGGCACCAGGAGGGGCAGGACCACGCTGTGCAGGTGTCGCGCGGCGCGGCCCATCACGGTCAACTCCACCTCTTCGAAGCAGACCTGTCCTTCCAGGCCGGGCGCAATATGGCAGTGGGCGGAGAGGCGGGCGTCGATGGCCGGCTCGCCGTCGGAGGGCTGGGCCAGGACGACGATGGAGCGCGAGGGGTGATACTCAGGCAGGGCGGCGATGGTCTCGCCCGCCCGCTGCGCTGCGGCGGCATCGAGGGCATAGGCCACGAGGGTGAGGACGCTGGTCCTGGTGCCCAGCGCGGCGCCCTCGGCGGGCGCGGCATCGGCCGCCTTCTCCCGCAGGCGCTCCAGGGCGGCGTCGATGGCCTGCACGTCCACCGCCTGGCCGGACCAATGGAGGGTTGGAGGCGAGTCTTCGGCGCTCATGGCCTTCGCCACTGGCGGCCGTCCCCGGCCATGAGCTCTCGGGCCTCCTGGGGGCCCCAAGAGCCGGCCTCGTAGTTGGGGAAGGCGGGCGGGGGGAGTTCGCGCCAGCCGTCAAGGACGTCTGTGACCAGCGACCAGGCAGCCTCGATCTCGTCCCGCCTGGCGAAGAGGGTGGAATCGCCCAGCAGGCAATCCAGGAGTAGGGTCTCGTAGGCGGTAGGCGGCTGCACGGCGAACGAGGCGCCGTACAGGAAGTCCATGTTCACGGCGCGGATGCGAACCGAGATGCCGGGCACCATGGCGTGGAACTTGAGGGTGATGCCCTCGTTCGGCTGGATGCGGATGGCCAGGACGTTGGACTCCAGCGAGGCGGGATCGGCCATGTCGCGGAACAGGAGAAGGGGGGCCCGCTTGAAGTGGATGGCCACCTCCGTGGTCTGCTTGGGCAGCCGCTTGCCGGTGCGCAGGTAGAAGGGGACCTCCGCCCAGCGCCAGTTGTCCACGTAGAGCTTGAGGGCGGCGTAGGTCTCGGCGGTGGACGCCGGATCGACGTTCGGTTCCTGGCGGTAGCCGGGCACCTCGCGGCCGTTCACCCACCCCGGGCCGTACTGGCCGCGGGCAGTGTAGCGGGCCACGTCTTCGCCGCGGAGGGGGCGGATGGCCCGCAGCACTTTCACCTTCTCGTCCCGCACCGCCCTTGCCTCGAAGGCGATGGGCGGCTCCATCGCCACCAGCGACAGGACCTGGAGCATGTGGTTCTGCACCATGTCGCGTAGGGCGCCGGCCTCCTCGTAGTAGCCGGCCCGCCCCTCGACGCCCCGGCT
>MGOB01000022.1:0-891 GCA_001796995.1 Chloroflexi bacterium RBG_16_68_14
AAGCCGGAAAACGGCCTCAGAGCCCTGCTCAAAAGCAGCCCGAACCTTCCTTGTCCCTTGACGACCCGACCCTGGACGCTTACCCTCCCCCATAGGTTGCTGAATCCCTAACTACGCGTTCAAGATCAATCGGAGGAACCAGCATGGACGTGAGGATCGTCGATGCCCGTCCTGAGCACGTGCCGTTCGTCGCCTGGGTCATGTTGACCGCGGCCCGGTCGCACTTGGAGCGGGGCCTGTGGGACTTCTTCGTCGGTGGGGCTGAGTCCGGATGCCTCCGCTTCCTGGAGGCGCTGGCTGCGACGAGTCAATCGCACTGGGCCCACTACTCCACCTTCATTGTCGCCGAGGTCGGCGGCCGGCCCGCATCTGCCCTGTGCGGATACTTCGAGGCGGAGCACGGCATGGCGACAGGCACGCTGACGAACGGGGTCCAGGAGGCGAGCCGGGTGGTTGGCATGACCGAGGAGGACGTCCAGGTGGGCTGGCAGCGCGCCGGCTCCATCGCGCACGTCGCGCCGGAGCACGCTCCCGAGGTCTGGGTCGTCGAGAACGTGGCCACCTTGCCGGAGTTCCGCCGTCGAGGCCTGGTGGAGCGGCTCCTGGCCGAGATACTGGACAGGGGTCGAGCGCGGGGCGCCGCCATCGCGGACATCGGTTGCCTCATCGGAAACGATGGGGCGCAGCGGGCCTATGAGAAGGCTGGGTTCAAGGTCATCGGCCAGAAGCTCCTTCCGGAGTTCGAGGCTGTCTACAAGTGCCCCGGCATCAGGTCGCTGAGCCAGACCCTGTAGACGGATGAGACGACCCCAGCCTGAAGGCTGGGGAATCAAGAAGGCTGTGCCCCGCCCTGTGGTCATTGACGAATGGGGTGGACCTTACCCTGGGGAG
>MGOB01000022.1:976-1056 GCA_001796995.1 Chloroflexi bacterium RBG_16_68_14
AGTTGGCTCATCTCAATGACCTTCAGGCGGAGGTAGGGGATCTCCCACCAATCCTGGCCACCCTAAGGCGCTACGGTTCT
>MGOB01000022.1:1204-2405 GCA_001796995.1 Chloroflexi bacterium RBG_16_68_14
GCGCGAGACTTGGGCCTTCGACGCCCGCTGGCAGGAGGAGGGCCGGGAGGTGGAGCGAGGCTTCATCGTCCGCCGCGATCCCAGCGCCAGCGTCCTCGAAACAGAGCGCGACGTTGAGTTCGGCGTCTACCAGGCCGTGGCCGGGACGGGTGTACCGGTGCCTCCCGTCTACTGGCTGGAGACCGACCCGCGCTGGCTGGAGCGCCCCTTCTTCGTCATGGGCCGCGTGGCTGGGGAAACCGACCCCCGACTGCTGATGCTGGCGTCGCCGGAGCTTCGCGCGGAGATAGGGCGTCAGGCGGCCGAGATCCTGGCCTGCGTCCACAAGGCGGACTGGCACTCCCTGGGCCTGGACTTCCTGGGCGTGCCGCCCTCACCCTCTCACTGCGCAGACCTCGAGATCGATAGGTGGGAAGCCATCCTGGAGAAGGACCGGCTGGAGGCGCACCCCATTCTGTCCATGGGACTGCGCTGGCTTCGACATCACAAGCCTGTGGCCCAGAAGGTCACCCTGGTCCACGCTGACTACCGGACGGGCAACTTCTTGTACGACCAGAAGAGCATCCTTGGCATTCTGGACTGGGAGATGGTGCCCCTGGGCGACCCCATGGAAGACGTGGGGTGGTTCTGCGTGCGCATGTGGCGCTGGGCGGGCGACGAGAAGGTGGGCGGCCTCCTGGACCGCGATGAGTGGTACCGGCTGTACGAGCAGTACAGCGGCATACCCGTGGACCGCGAAGGGGCGCGCTTCTGGGAGATCCTGGGCAACATCAAGCTGGCCATCATCTTCGTGACGGGCGTCCGGTCCTACTGCGAGGGCCGCAGCAGCGACATCATGCTGGCTCTCACCAGCCGGCTGAAGCCCGGCATCGAGCAGGAGATTGCGACGCTCATCGGGGCTTAGAATGCACACTTGCCCGTCTGCCCGTTTGCCCCGTGTGTCCGGCCAGCAGGCCGGTGGGGAGGAGCGCTGAGATGCGACCAACACCCGTCGAGATCATCCGCGGCCTGCAGGGTTCTCTCGCCACCATCGTCCTGCCTGAGGTGAGCTCGCGCTACGCCCAGGCTCAGGTCCTCTACTCAGTCATGATCCTGGACATGCTGGTCAAAGAGTGGGAGGAAGGCGCTCAGGTCTTCGTCGACGACAACAAGGGCATTCGCGAGCTGCTGCGCCGGGGCTGCGACTTGGTCCGGCGAGCGG
>MGOB01000022.1:2538-2777 GCA_001796995.1 Chloroflexi bacterium RBG_16_68_14
CTGGCAGAGGTCTGCGACCGGGCGCGCTCGGAGCCCAGGCTGGAGCCTCTGCTCGCCCTCTGGCAGGACATTTGCGCCCATCTGCGATCCATAGCCGGTCGCCGCGCCTACGCGATAGGCGCCCCGCAGGAACAAGCATAGGAGAGGCCTTGCGAGAGGCGATTCGCCAGGTGATGGCCTTGCACCGGCCTCGGCGCGTCCAGCCTGAGGGCCGGCCCGAGGCGGCAGTCCTGCTGCTC
>MGOB01000022.1:2962-3166 GCA_001796995.1 Chloroflexi bacterium RBG_16_68_14
GGGACAGCTCGACGACTGGGTCTCCATCAGCGGGTTTGTGGTCACGCCCTACGTGGGCTTCCTTCAGGGCCGGATTCCCTATCGATTCCGCCGCAACCGCAGCGAAGTAGAGGAGCTCATCGAAGTGCCGCTCTCTCACCTGCTGGATGAGGCCAACGTTACCGAGGAGGTGCGCCAGGTGGAGGGCCGCGACGTGCTCATGCA
>MGOB01000022.1:3607-3802 GCA_001796995.1 Chloroflexi bacterium RBG_16_68_14
CCCCGGCGGCGAAGACCGGGAGGCCTTTCGTACGCGCGTCTGCGAGGCGCTATGGGGCGTGGCCGAGCGCCATCCCGGCGCCTCCGTGGCCGTCGTCACCCACGCCGGGCCCATCGCTCTGTTCTGTCTGGAGGTCCTGGGGCTGCCTTATCGCCGTCCGATACCGCTGAGGGTGTACAACGGCTCCATCACAGT
>MGOB01000022.1:3848-3953 GCA_001796995.1 Chloroflexi bacterium RBG_16_68_14
GCCGGACGCGACCCGTGGCCGCGGGCCGTCCTCGCCGCTCTCAACGACACCTGTCACCTGGATCGGTCAACGGATGAGACAACGGATTAACGGATGGCCGTTATC
>MGOB01000022.1:3960-4480 GCA_001796995.1 Chloroflexi bacterium RBG_16_68_14
CCGTTTCCATATCCGTTGACAGGTCACCCTCGTCGGGCGGGTCCAGGTCCAACCACTCGCGGCGCACTTCCATGAGGATGAAGTCGTGGCCGCCACGACGGCTGGTGCCATAGGTCACGAAACCCGCCTTCTCAAAGCAGCGGTGGGCCCGCTCGTTCCAGTCCAGGGTCTTCAGGTAGACTCGCGTCAGCGCCACCTTGGTGAAGAGGTGCAGCAGCAACGTGCGCACTGCGTCTCCGCCATAGCCATTCCCCCAGTACTCGCGCACGCCGATGGTGATGCCGAGCTCCGCTTCGCTGCGAGCGTGGTCGATGTTGTAGTACATGACGTTGCCGATGTGACGCCCCGAGTCGTCCTCAATGGCCAGGGTATGGCGGAAGGGACTGGGGTAGGCGAGCTCGTCCTCGTACAGCGCCTGGTAGTCCTCGAAGGAGGCGCTGAAGGGCCGGGCGGCGTCAAAGCGCGCCAGCTCCGGGTCGCTGCGCCAGGCGTAGTCGTCTTCGGCGTCCGAAGGGAGCTT
>MGOB01000022.1:4548-4681 GCA_001796995.1 Chloroflexi bacterium RBG_16_68_14
TCCTCCCCACTTACGGTGGCCGACTCACGGGCCGCCAGCAGGTCCAGCGCCTTCTCCACCATGGCCCGTTCGTTGGGGTGAGTCATGACGGCCAGGGCCTCCGCTACCGGGAACCACTGTACCCGATCGAACT
>MGOB01000022.1:4729-5113 GCA_001796995.1 Chloroflexi bacterium RBG_16_68_14
AATGGACCGTCTTGTGGTAGCGGACGCCCTCGGCGATGAACCAGTAGCTGATGCTGCCTACCTCGCGCTCGATGGCCACCTGGAGGCCCGTCTCCTCGGCCACTTCGCGCAGGGCCGCCTGCGGCAGGTCCTCGCCCGGCTCCTGTGTGCCCTTGGGCAGGCCCCAGAGGCCGTCCTGGTCCCTACCGCAGAGGACCACCTCGGTTTCCGGGGGGCCGCCGCGATGGACTATGCCCCCTGCCGAGGTGGCCTGTTCCGTCTTCAACCTTTGGGAGCTGCGTTTACCCAAGCCGCCGTCTACCCCCGCAGCTTAAAGGCCAGCGGGTCCTCCCCAAAATCGACCTCCGTGAGCGCAGCCTGGGCGGCATCGCGCACTCGCTCCTC
>MGOB01000022.1:5257-5545 GCA_001796995.1 Chloroflexi bacterium RBG_16_68_14
CGAGCCGCAGGCCGTGGCGGCCTCGAATCGTGTTTCGGGGTCGTCGCTCTTGAGTTCGCGTAGTAGGGTGGAGAGCCAGCGAGGGTCACAGTTGCGGCCCATGGCGTGCAAGGCGCTCACCCGCAGGCGATACGGGCCGCTGTCGTAGGCCTCCTCGATGATCTCAGCGACCCAGGGCTCACTGCGGACCCCCACCGCCTCCAGGGCCCGGGCCCTCACGTCGATGGTCTGCCCGCCGTCGGCGATGGCCTTGCGCAGGGCATCGTCTACCATGCTTGCGTCAGAGAC
>MGOB01000023.1:0-477 GCA_001796995.1 Chloroflexi bacterium RBG_16_68_14
GAGGTCCCTGCCCTTCGGGGCAGGGCTGAAGCCCTGCAGCTACAGCTTGTCGTCAGTCCTGGTCCTGTCCCTCGAACAGGCCGGCCGGCTCCTCGGCCCAGCGCAGGCGCCGCCGGAGCCAGACCAGGCTGGCGCTGTTCCAGAGCGAGAGGACGTACCCCAGCCTGGTGAGGATGACCGCCACGACCAGCAGGGTCCCCGCCAGCACCGCCATCTCCAGGACGAAGACATCGACGTAGTGGAGGAGGATGGCGCCCCCCGAGAAGAGGGCGGAGACGGCGTAGACCACCAGCAGGAGGCCCCGGGGGCCGAAGCCGGCGACCTCAAGCCGATGGTGGATGTGGTCCTGGTCTCCCAGCAGAGGATGTCGATGGTCTAGCGACCGGCGGACCACTGCCAGCAGCGTATCGAGGATGGGAAAGCCGAGGGCGACGATGGGCACGGCGACGAAGACGACGTCGGTGACGCCGGTGGCGG
>MGOB01000023.1:571-3272 GCA_001796995.1 Chloroflexi bacterium RBG_16_68_14
TCCCAGGCCGGCGCCCGCCGCGGCCATGAGCAGCAGGGCCACGGTCGGATGGCCGGCGCTCGCCGCCACGTGGGTGAGCGTCGCCGCCGCCAGGATGGCGACGCCGACCGCTACCCCGTCGCGACCATCGATCAGGTTGATGGCGTTGGTGAAGAAGACCACCCAGAGCACCGTCGCCACCGGCGCCAGCCAGCCGAGCTCGATCTCTGTCCCCCAGGGCAGGCCCACCTCGTCGATGCGGTAGCCGGCGGCGTAGACGGCGGAGGCGGCCGCCACCTGGGCCAGCAGCTTCGGCGGCCAGCTCAGCACCTTCCAGTCGTCCACGAAGCCGACGGCGAAGATCAGGGCGCAGGCGCCGAGGAAGGCGAGGAACTCGCCGGACTTGGGCGAAAAGAGGTCCGCCGCCTTCTCGGAGAAGGCCGAGGCCAGGAAGGGAGTGAGGGCGAAGGCGAAGAAGACAGCGACACCGCCCCAGCACGGCCGCTCGGCGGCGCCACGCCCTCCATTGGAGAGCCCAGCGAAGCGCACCTTGGGCCTTGCCGCCAGCAAGACCAGCGTCGCGGCGAGGCCAAGCGCCACCGCCAGGCCGAGGGTGATGAGATAGACGTCTAACAACTCCCTGCCTCGCGCCTCCTCATCTTGCCGCCCAGTCTAGCACCAGATGCCGCTATGTTCTAGCCAGAAAGCCTTGTGGGGCGGCGGGCGCCCGTCTACACTCGAATCGGAATGTTCCGTCTCCTGGCTGTCGCCGCTTTGGTATCTCTCATCGCACTCGCGGCCTGTAGCGAGGGCGATGAGGCCGCGCCGCCAGCAACGGTTCCCTCTCCCTCCGAGGGCCAGGCAACCATCGTACCGGTCACCCCTGCCGCCAAGCCAGAAGCGGTGCCCGAAGCAGCGCGGCCCGTTGGACAGACCGCGACGCTGGGGCGCATAATCCGGCGGGCCAACGAAGCGCCCCAGATCGTCATGCCACGCGAATTGGTGGAGTCCTTCTGCCAGGAAGGGCTGATAGTGATCGAGACCTCCGAGGAGACCATCTACGCCGCGCGGTCCTGTGACGGCTTCTGGGACCGCGATGCCCAGGAGGCGTTCTCCGGCCAGCAGGTCGCCATTGTGCTGGAGGTGACGGAGGCGCGCTTCCGCGTCCTCATCGAGACGCTGTCGGGCGCCCAGTCGGAGTTCACCGTCGCCGGCATCTGGGTGGAGTGAGCGATGACTGCCGTTCGCGCCGTCGTCTTCGATCTGGGCCACACCCTCTGGGACTTCGCCCCGCGGGAGGAGTCGCGCCGGCTCAAGGTCGTGCGCCTGCACGAAAGGCTCTCCAGAGCGCTGGACGGCGCGGTCCCCGCTCCGACCGAGTTGGACCGGGCGCTGGGTGCGACGGCGCAGCGCTGGTTCGAGAGCTGGATCAAGCAACCGGAGGATCTGGAGCAGCCGCCGACAGAGCGGCTAATCGGCGAGGCGCTGGCCTCGCTCGCTCTCTCGGTTTCGGACGACCTCCTGCATGAGCTGACCTGCATCGTGTTCGGCGCCGAGCTGGACATACCCGTCATGGAGCCGGACAGCCTGGCGGCTATCGCCGGCCTCCACCAGCGCGGGCTGGCCATGGGCTGCGTCACCAACACCATCACGCTGGAAGAGGGCATCCACGATGCCCTGGCCCGGCTGGGCCTGCGCCATTATCTCCGGTCGGTAGTCGCCTCCAGCGCCGCCGGCTACCGGAAGCCGCACCCGTCCCTGTTCCTGCGGGCGCTGGAGGGTCTGGACGTCGAGCCCGGAGAGGCGGTCTTCGTCGGCGACCGGCTGTTCGACGACGTGAGCGGCGCCCAGGCGGTCGGCATGCGCGCTGTGCTCACCCACCAGTACCGCCAGGAGCCGCTCGATGGCGCCAGCGTGGCGCCCGACGCCGTCATCCAGCGCCTGGGCGACCTGCCCGCGGTGATCCAGCGGCTGAACAACAGGCGGGCCTAGAGCTTCACCGTGCGGAACGCCCGCAGCGCCAGCAGCGTCGCCGGGTTAAGAGCGTCGCTGTAGCTCATCGCGACGATCTTCGTCGGCGTCACCTCGATGATGACATCCTCGATTCGCCCCGGGGAGGTCTGCTTCAGGCGCTGCGCGTAGCGGATGTAGGCGCGGCCGGTGAGCGGGCCGTAGTAGGTGCGCGCCTGCTCCTCGTAGAGGCGCAAGGCCTCTTCGGGGCCCGGCCGGAGACGCGCTCGACCGCGCACGCTGACGTAGCGATAGGGCGGCCTCTCGTCCTGGATGACCAGGCAGACACGGTCGTTCTTGAGGATCGCCTGCGTCTTGGGCAGCGGGTGGGCGGTGTGCAGGAGAAAGATACCGTCCCGGTAGGTAAACCAGATAGGAGTGGACATCACCTCACCGCTCAGAGTCATCCAGCTCAACGCGGCGACGCGAGGTTGGGCGAGAAAACGCTCCAACTCCGAACGTTTCATCCTGAACTGTTGCGGCAAAGCCGCCGGGGGTGAGGTGGTGGCATCGTTCATGAGATGGCCTCCATCAGCGCTGGTTCTCTCTTGGTGGACCGTCCGATGCCCCCCAGGAGCGATTCTATACTACTGGGAGCGCGCGACGGCGAAAAGAGGCGAGCAGCGGTGGGGGGCGGTGTCTGCGGCGGCCGACCGGTCGCCCAGAGGGCGACCGCCCCGCCTGCGGCGGGGACCCCGACGAAGTCGGGGCG
>MGOB01000023.1:3282-4383 GCA_001796995.1 Chloroflexi bacterium RBG_16_68_14
GAGGCCGCAGGTCGAAGGCCTAAAGACGTTAAGTGGACAGGGTTGTAGGGGGCGCTACGTTCCGCTATCGCTGGGGCCGGCTGACCGCTCCGACTTGACGGTGATCCGGAAGCGGCAGTTCTCCGCGCCGGTGGCCACGGTCTCGATGGTCTCTACCTCCACCGCCGTCCCGGCCACCCTCTCGAACAGATACTGCACCCAGTAGGCTCCGCAGATGCACAGCTTGGAGTCGAGGCGGACCACCCCGCGGCGGACGAAGGGGCAGACACACTGGCCCTGGTGCTGCTCCGTCCACTCGATGACCTCACCCTCCCGGCGAATGTCTACCTTGCTGGGCCCGGCGACGCGCATCGCTTCCAGGAAGTCATCCAGCTCCATGGGGCTGCGCAGGTCGCTGAGCTCCAGGAAGGCGCCGACACAGGTATGGGCCTGGCCCTGCATGAGGGTGTCCAGCGAGCGCCCATCCAGGCTGTAGATCGCCTCGTAGAGGCCGCAGGTGAGCTTGTCCTGATAGTCTCGGATCAGGACGTCCACCCAGTCGGGGTCCTTGGTCTGGAGCTCGTCCATCACTTGTGACCGAACAGTTGTCTGGGCGCAGTATAACACGCGGAGGCCAGGCGAACGCCTGGCCTCCGCAACCGCGATGAGCGGGAAAAGGCTACTCCACGGTGAACGCGGTGCGCGTACCCGCCTCGTAGTGGGTGGCGATGTTGCAGATGAGCACGTAGCTCCCCGCCTCCAGCTCCACGGTCAGCTCCTCGGCCTGCCCGACCTCCAGGTCGGCGCTCGAGGCGACCACATCCACCTGCTCCTCGTCCACGATGAACTCGTCCTCGATAACGGGAAGGGCGTCCTCCGCGAGGTCAGTCTTGATCACCTTGAAGTTGTGCGGGATGGTGCCGTTGTTCGTGACGTTGAAGGTGACCGTACCGGCGTTCACCGTGTCCAAAGCCAGATCAACGACGAACTCAGTGAGCTCGACGTCCAGGGTCGTCTCGGTGCCACCATCCGCCGGCTCGGTGGCCCCCGGCTCCGTGGTTGCTGGTTCCGTCTCGACCGGCTCGGTGGCCGCCGGCTCGGTCGGCTCCACTCCCTCGTCCT
>MGOB01000023.1:4408-5084 GCA_001796995.1 Chloroflexi bacterium RBG_16_68_14
ACGCCAGCGACATCACCGCTACCATGATGCCCGCCAGTATGAACCAACGCTTCTTTTGCATTACGCTTACCTCCTTGTACGATTGCTTATCCCTGCTGCTGTTTACCCGCGACCGCTGATCCCCTCACCGGCCTTCCGGGCCCTGGTCGGCATAGCGACAAGGGCCGATGCACGGCTCACCGGCCCTTCTACGCCTGCGGGGTTAGCTGACGGGTTAGGGTGGAAGACTCACCCCTTTCCCCAAGCGAACTTGGAGAAACTCACCCCAGAAGTTGGTTCCCCCGCCCCCTTTGGTGGGGTTCGGCGATCTCGACCTAGCTCGATACAAGGGTAGTGTGCCCTCAGCCTAGTGTCAAGAGTGGTCAAGCGCCCCCGAATCAGTAGCCTCGGTAGTGGTTGGCGATGGGCAGGCGCCAGTCGCGGCCGAAGGCGCGCGGCGTGATCTTGACGCCCGGCGGCGCCTGCCGGCGCTTGTACTCGTTGCGGTCCACCATGGCCATCACCCGGCGCACCAGCGCCTCGTCGTGGCCCTGGGCGACGATCTCCTCCAGGCCGCGGTCGTCCTCCACGTACGCTTGGAGGATAGGGTCGAGCCGGTCATAGGGAGGCAGGGTGTCGGTGTCGAGTTGGTCGGGCTTGAGCTCGGCCGACGGCGGCTTCTCGATGACGCTGCGCG
>MGOB01000023.1:5178-11729 GCA_001796995.1 Chloroflexi bacterium RBG_16_68_14
CATGTCGCCGTAGAGGGTGCAGTAGCCGGTGGCGTACTCGCTCTTATTGCCGGTGGTGAGCACCAGCCAGCCGAACTTGTTGGAGAGGGCCATCAGCAGGTTGCCCCGGATGCGCGCCTGGACATTCTCCTCCGCCGTCCCCGGCTGGGTGCCAGCGAATGGCTGTTCCAGTATCTCTAGGTAGGCGGCGTGGGCCGGCTCGATGGGGATGATCAGCAGCTCGATGCCCAGGTTCTCCGCCACCCGTTTGGCGTCGGCGATGGAGCCCTCCGACGAGTAGCGGGAGGGCATGGCGACGCCCTTCACGTGCTCGGCGCCCAAGGCATCGACGGCGACGGCCGCCACCAGGGGGGAGTCGACCCCGCCCGAGAGGCCGATCACCACGTTCTCGTACCCCACCTTGCGCACGTAGTCGCGGGTGCCGGTCACCAGGGCAGCGTAGACCTCCGCCTCCAGCGTCAGCGGCTCCGCGATGCGAGGCGCGACAGGCGGCCCTTCGACCCTTCGACCTGGCTCAGGGCAGGCAAGCTCAGGGCGGCGCTTCTCCGTCGAGGACGGCTCGCTGGAGACCACGATGCGCGGGCAGGCCGCACGTTCCGCCTCCTCCAGCTTCTCCTTGCGCCGGCGCGGGTCGTGGAGACGGGTCTGGTGCACCGCGTCCACGTCCAGGTCGCACACCAGCAGCTCCTCCTCGAACTGGGCGGCGCGGGCGATGAGCTCGCCCCGCTCGTCGAAGACCATGCTGCCGCCGTCGAAGACCAGCTCGTCCTGGCCGCCCACCAGGTTCACGTAGCAGACGATGGCCGCGCTGTCGCTCGCCCTCGTGGCGAGCATCTCCTCCCGGAAGCGGCCCTTGCCCGCGTGGTAGGGCGAGCCGTTGATGTTGACGATGACCTCCGCCCCGGCGTGGGCCTGGGCCCGCTGCGGCCCGTCCGGGTACCAGATGTCCTCGCAGACGTTGACGCCCACACGCACGCCCCCGATCTCGAACACCGGCGCCTCCGTGCCCGCCTGGAAGTAGCGGTTCTCGTCGAAGACGCCGTAGTTGGGGAGCAGGTGCTTGTGGTAGACGCCGGCCAGCCGGCCGTCGTGGATGACGGCGGCGGCGTTGTAGATATCGTCGTCCTCGTCCACGAAGCCGACGACCAGGGTGATGCCGTGGGGCCCCCTCGACGAGCTCGGGGCGGTGGCCTCCACGATGCGCTGGAGCGCCGCCAGGTTATCGACGATGAAGGCGCGGCGGAGGAGCAGGTCCTCCGGCGGGTAGCCGGTCACCGCCAGCTCCGGGAAGGCGACCAGGTCGCAGCCCAGCTCCCGGGCGCGGGCGGCGTACTCCAGGATCCGGGCGACGTTGCCGTCGAGGTCGCCGACGGTGGTGTTGATCTGGGCCAGGCCGACCCGCAGCGTGCGCATACTTAGTGTACTCTCTACACTAACCCTCTCGCCTCCATTATCGGCGGTAGGGGGGAGGGGGTCAAGGCTTCCTAGATGTGGTACCATCCTGTCAGCTTTAGACGGGAGATGGGCCAGTGAGCCTTCGACTTGAAATTGCGTGCCCAGCCTGCCAAGAGACAAGGACGATGTCAGAGCTGGACAAGACACGGTTCACGGCAAAGCATCCCTTAGAATGTAGCAACGGTCATCGCTACACGAGATCGGACGGCTTCTTTAACTGGCTTCTAACTGGGAGCCAGTTAGGGAGCGCATTGATTCTGGCGGACACGGCCATTGAGGGCAGAGTTAAATACGATGGGGACTCCGAGCTCGGAGTCAGACTGCCGTATTCGCTCAGGGGCGCAGAAATCTCTGCATGGCCAACGTCAGAGTGGAAGGACTTGGGCGGCGATGTGGATTATGCGGTTGTCTGGAAGGGCTGGGCGTTCATTACATTGAAAGAAACCCGGCTCACTCGGGTCGCAGGGAGAGGCGTGCCTGCAACTGACTTCCAGATAGTTGGATCACGGCGGGCAGGTCGGATTCCAGGTTGGCGACAGGCTATGGGTGAGGCGATAATCGCGTTTGAGGAAGGCCGAACAAATGTAAGCATTCTCCTTGCCAACATAGCTGTGGAGACGCTGTATAGCTCAATTGCGGACCGACGCTTGAGGCGACGGGGAATGACAGACAGCCTGATCGCCGACCTGCATGGCAAACTCCCGTTCGAATGGCGGCTCCGGGAGAGATTTGCTCGGGCGTTCAAGCTCCCTTGCTTGGGAGATGCACCCTTTTGGGCAGACTGGGTAAAGAAAGCCCGCTCCCCTCGCAATCCCCTCGCCCACAGTTGGCGCTTTGAGCGTGGTGGGAAAGCCATTGCCACCGAACAGGACGCCCAAGAGGCGATTTGGCTGCACCTTAAGGCGGTTCTGCATCTCAATCCAAAGGCGTTCGACTGGCTGATGAGTCTGGAAACCAAAGCAGTCCGAGGGACTCCTCGGACTGCTTGAATATTCGCGCCGGTGCTCCGGCGGTAGCTAGGTAACCCCAGCTCCTACCGGCCGGCTTACTAATTATACATTCCTTGCCCGGAATGTCAACCCTTAGCCACCCTCTGAAGGCAGGGCTCGCTGGGTGTGTCGTAGAGAATCCTCCTCCCACCCCCTCCCCTTCGCTACCATGTTCAGTAGCTTCCATGTCCGACACGCCCTCTCCCGCCCCCGCCATCTCCGTCCGCGAGCTCGTCGTCGCCTACGGCGACAGGCGCGCGCTGGACGGCGTGTCGCTGGCGGTGCCTCAGGGGACGGTGGTGGGACTGCTGGGGCCGAACGGGTCGGGCAAGAGCACGCTGCTCTCGGTGATCGCCGGGCTGCGCCCCCCGCAGCAGGGCGAGGTGCGGGTCTTGGGCGAAGGGCGCAGGCCTGCCCGCCGAAGGCGGGTCGGCGTCGTCTTCCAGGAGTCCTGCCTCGACCCGCTGATGACGCTGCACGAGACGCTCTGGCTCCACGGCCGGCTCTTCGGCCTGGGCGGAGCGACGCTCCGGCGGCGCATCGAAGAGCTGCTGGAGGGATTCGGGCTGGCGGAGCGGGCACGCGAGGCCGTGCGCACCCTCTCGGGCGGGCTGCGCCGCCGCCTGGAGCTGGCCCGGGCGCTCCTGCCCTCGCCCGACGTCCTCCTCCTGGACGAGCCGACGACGGGGCTGGACCCCGACTCCCGCCGCGCCTTCTGGGAGCTGCTAAGAGGAACTGCGGCACCGCCGACTGAAGTCGGCGGCATGGCCGGGGAACCGCGAAGCCGCGGACTTTCAGTCCGCGGGCGAGGTTTGACCATCCTCCTGGCCACCAACGATGTGCAGGAGGCGGAGCGCGAGTGCGATACCGTCGCCTTCCTCTACCACGGCCGGCTGGTCGCCCAGGGGACGCCGGCGGAGCTGAAGAAGGGCCTCCGGCACGACTCGGTGCGCATAGAGTGCATCGATGGGAAGGCGGCCGCGCTGGGCAGCGCCGTCGCCGGCTGGCCGGGCGTGGGCCGCGTCACCTCGGCCGACGCCGTCCTCCACGTGACGGTGGACGACGCTTCCGCCTTCGTGCCCCGCCTCTTCCAGACCGCTGCGGAGGCCGTCCACGCCATCCGCATCGAGCCGTCCACCCTGGAGGACGCGTACTTTGAGCTGACCGGGGCCTCGGTCTCCGCGCCGGAGGGGGAAGGGACGGCATGAGCGGCGCAGCGCTCACCGTCGGCGCCTGGGGCGCGCTCCTCGCCCGCGACCTGCGCGCCTTCCTGCGCTCGCGCTCGCAGCTCTCCTCGTCGCTGCTCTTCCCGCTCATGCTGCTGGCCGTGGTGGGGGTCGGCATCTCGGAGGGGCTGGAGCCGTCGCGGGTGCGCGACGGCGACTATGTGACCTTCCTGGTGCCGGGCATCATCGTCATGACGGCGCTCTTCTCATCGACCTTCTCCAGCGCCTCCTTCTACCAGGACCGCGACTCCGGCATGCTCAAGGTCTTCCTCGTCTCGCCCCACTCGCCGGCGGCGATCCTGTTCGGGAAGTCGCTGGGGGCGATCACCATCGGCAGCGTGCAGGCGCTGGCGGTGCTCGCCTTCGCCTCGGCCGTCCCGGCCATCGACCTGGCGTGGCAGTACGGGGTAGGGCCCAGCCTGCTGCTGGCGCTCGCGACGGTGCTGGGGCTGAACGTGCTCCTGAGCGGGCTGGCCCAGGTCCTCGCCTCCCGCATCCGCACCATGCAGGGGTTCCACCTGGTGATGAACCTGGTGCTCTTCCCGCTGCTCTTCTTCTCCGGCGCCTTCTTCCCCCTGGCCGACCTGCCCGGCTGGCTCTACGGCCTGGCGCTGGTGAACCCGCTCACCTACGCTGTCGACCTGCTCCAGCTCGCCCTCTACGCCGAGGGCGAGTCCGGCTACCTGGGCATCGGCGTGGACCTGGCGGTGCTGGGGAGCCTGGCCGCCGTCCTCTTCGGCTGGGGCCTGCGCCGGCACCCTATGGTAGACTAGAGATTGCTGCTAGAAAGGACGGAACATGCGACGCCTCGTCATCCTCGCCGCCTTGGGCCTCGTCGCCGCAGCCTGCGGCGGAGGAGGCGACGATGGCACGCTCACCCTGGAAGAGGGAGGGATCACCCCCATCCCCGGCAACTCGGAGCTGGTGGTGGGCCCCAACCGGTTCGCCCTCGCCCTCATCGACGTAGATAACCGCCCGATCCTGGAGGAGCCCGGCACCAGCGTCCTCCTCCGCTTCTTCTTCGAGGACGAGCTGAAGTTCGAGCAGGACGCCTCCTTCACCTGGGCGATCCCGGACGCCAACGGCTTCTTCGCCGCCAGCGTGGACTTCGACCAGGCCGGCCAGTGGCAGGTGGAGCCCGTGCTCACCCGCGACGGAGAGGAGACGGGCGTCCGCCGCTTCACCTTCCCGGTGCGGGAGGAGAGCCAATATCCCGACATCGGCGACCCGGCGCCGCCCTCCGCCAACCTCACCCTGAAGGAAGAGCCCAACATCAGGCGCCTCAGCACCGACGAGGAGCCGGAGCCGGCCCTCTATCAGATGACCGTCGCCGAGGCGCTCCAGGCAGGAAAGCCCCTCGTGGTGGTCTTCGCCACCCCCGCCTTCTGCCAGACACGCTTCTGCGGCCCCGTGGTGGACAACGTGGAGGCGATGTGGCAGGAGTACGGCGACCAGGGCAACTTCATCCACATCGAGCCGTTCGAGCTGGACGCCGAGGGCCAGCTCGCCGCCGGCGCGCAGGGCGGCCCCGTGGTCTCCGCCCCCATGCTGGAGTGGCAACTCCAGACCGAGCCCTGGGTCTTCGTCGTGGACGCCGACGGCCGCATCGCCGCCCGCTTCGAGGGCACCGCCAGCCCGGATGAAATCAGAGATGCGATCCAGGCCGCGCTAGGCTAGCAAGCGGCGTCTTGGGCAGGCCTCAGCGATCCACGACCCGCAGGGCGAGCAGCTCGCCGTCCTCCTCCCGGTAGGAGACGGTCACCTGCTCCGCCGCCAGGGCGTGAGTGCGCAGGTGGCCGGGGAAGAAGCCTTCCTGCGGGTCGTTTGCCGCGTCCGGCGCGATCGCGAAGACCAGCGTCCGCCCGTCGTTGTCGCGCAAAGTGAAGGAGTCGATCCGCGTCAGGGAGGTCGACTGCACGTCGATGATGACGCCTGTCACCGACCGCTCGCCGCTCCCGCCCCCGCAGGCGGCCAGGAGCACAGCAGCCAACAGGAGCCCAGCCGCCAGCCAGAGGCCGCCGAAGCTACCGATGCGCACGAACGCCCGCGGGACGCTCAGAGTCGATACGGAGCCGTCCACTGGGAGGCTGCTACCGCTTCCGATGCGATCTACGTCTTTGCCTTTGGCGGCCGGATGGCCGCGGCGACAAGGAACAGGATGAGCATGCCGACGGCTCCCAGCGCTACCAGGGGGATGCCGAGTAGATAGGCTGGGTTCTCAAAGAACTCCTTCGCGCCGCCGGCCAGCACCAGCGCTGCCAATGTGAACATCCACATCCCTCCCTTCTCTCACTGGGCCACTACCCTGTCGAGGCCCATGGCCACGAACAGGAGGCCCAGATAGAACAGCGAATACAGGAAGAGGGCCTTGCTGGCCTGCGGCCGCGCCTCCCTCCACAGCCGGAACGCGAGACCGATGAAGCCCCCACCCAACGCCAGCGCCACTCCCAGGTAGAGCAGCCCCATCCCGGCCACAGGCGCCAGCAGCAGGCTCGTGGCCACGAGCAGCATGCTGTACAGCAGGATCTGCCGGTTCGTCTCCCCCTCGCCACGCACCACCGGCAGCATCGGCACCCCGGCCTTCGCGTAGTCCCCTCGGTAGCGAAGGGCCAGCGCCCAGAAGTGGGGCGGCGTCCAGAGAAAGATGATGGCGAAGAGCACCAGCGCCGGCCAGCCCAGCCCGCCGGTGACGGCGGCCCAGCCCACCAGGGGCGGCATCGCCCCCGCCGCGCCGCCGATGACGATGTTCTGCGGGCTGCTGCGCTTCAGCCAGATCGAATAGACGAAGACGTAGAAGGCCAGCGCTCCCATCGCCAGCAGGGCGCTCAGCAGGTTCGCCCCCACAAAGAGCACGGCGAAAGCGATGGCAGCCAAGGAGATG
>MGOB01000024.1:0-1272 GCA_001796995.1 Chloroflexi bacterium RBG_16_68_14
CTTTTTCAGCACCCTGCTAGACTGCCAGGAGACACCGCGCGATGTCGCCTTCTGCGCCCACACCATCCTGCAACGCGACCTCCTGATCGTTCCCGACGCGCTGGCCGACGAGCGATTCGCGACCAACCCCATTGTGACCTCCAACCCGAAGCTCCGCTTCTACGCGGGGATGCCGCTGATTACGCCCGAAGGCCACGCCCTGGGCACCCTCTGCGTCGTCGACTACGCGCCGCGAGAGCTCAGCGCTGAGCAACAGGAGGCCCTGCGCGTCCTGGCCCGCCAAGTGATGACGCAGCTCGAGCTGCGGCGCAACGTAGCCGAGTTGGAACGCAGCGCAAGCGAGGGCAAGCAGGCGGAGGAGTTGCTACGAACGGCTCATGAACAGTTGGAGAGCCGGGTCCAGGAACGGACCGCGGAGCTGGCCAGATTCACCGCGTTACTAGAGCGAGAGATCGAAGAGCACAAGCGGACGGAGCAGGAGGTCCGCCTCCTCCTCTCCATCACCCAGGCGATCAGCAAGGCCCCCGATTTTCACTCGGCGCTGGGAGTGGCGCTCTCCCAGGTGTGCGAGCTGACGGGCTGGGAGTTCGGCGAGGCCTGGGTGCCCAGCCCGGACGCCCGCCTGCCGGACGCCGTGCCTGCCGGCAGGCAGGGGCAGGGCCAGGCGCTGGTGTGCGCCCCGCCCTGGCATGCCGGCCGGGAGGGGCTGGAGGAGTTTCGCCGCTTCAGCCAGGCCATGACCTTCCCTTTGGGCCTCGGACTGCCGGGCCGGGTCTGGGCATCGCAGCAGCCGGAGTGGATCGAGGACGTTTCGCTAGCTGACCCGGCGGTCTTCCCCCGGGCTCCCAGGGCGGCGGAGGCCGGCCTGAAGGCTGCGCTGGGGGTGCCCCTGGCCATCGAAGATCGGGTGCTGGCGGTCTTCAACTTCTTCATGTCGGAGTCCCGGCCAGAGGACAGGCGCACGGTGGAGCTCGTCTCGGCGGTGGCGGCGCAGCTAGGCGAGGTGGTGCAGCGCAAGCGGGCGGAGCAGGCGCTGCGGGAGAGCGAGGAGCGCTACCGCGAACTGTTCGAGAACGCCAACGACATCATCTACACCCACGACCTGACCGGACGCTTCACCTCCATCAACAGGGCAGCCGAGCAGGCCACCGGCTACACCCGCGACGAGGCGCTGACCGAGAACATCGCCGGAGTGGTCGCGCCGGAGCACCTGGAGCAGGCCCGGGAGATGATCCTCCGCAAGCTCCGCGGGGAACCATCCACCGTCTACGA
>MGOB01000024.1:1411-1719 GCA_001796995.1 Chloroflexi bacterium RBG_16_68_14
GACGGAGACGGTGATGCTGCTCGCCGCCGCCGCCGAAGCCCACGACCTGACCACCGGCCTCCACCTCCAGGACGTCCGCGCCCTTACCGAGGCGCTGGCGCGCGAGCTCGGCTACTGCGAGGAGAGGGCGAGCGCCCTCGGTCTCGCCGCGGTGCTGCACGATGTGGGCAAGTTCCGGGTGCCGGATGCCATGCTGGCCACCACCGGCCCGCTGGCCGACGCGGCGTGGCAGGTGATGCAGCGGCATACCGTCTGGGGCGAGGAGTTCCTGGCCGGACGGCCGGGCTTCGAGCTGGCCACCACTATCG
>MGOB01000024.1:1761-2622 GCA_001796995.1 Chloroflexi bacterium RBG_16_68_14
ATGGCCTCGCCGGGGACGCCATCCCCGAGGCCGCCGCCATCGTCGCCGTCGCCGACGCCTTCGACGCCATCACCCACGACCGGCCCTACCGCGCGCGCCGCCCCGTCGATCAGGCCGTGCGGGGGATCGCGGCGGAGTCCGGGACCCAGTTCAGCCCGGAGGTGGTAGCGGCCCTGGAGCGCCTCTACCGGCGCAACGCCCTGCCTCTCACACCCGCCCAGCTACGAGATCAAGCCGCCGCCTGAGCGCGGGTGGCGCCCAGCCCGCGAGCTGCTAGTCTTCGGGCAGGGACGGCTCGTCCAGGTCCTGGTAGAGCTGGCGGTAGCGGGCCAGGTTCTCCTGCACCAGCCGCACGTAAGCCCTCGTCTGGGCGAAGTCGATCTCCGCCACGAAGCGGTCCGCGTCGTCGCCGGCGGCGTCCTGCCAGCGAAGGGCATTGCCGGGGCCGGCGTTGTAGGCGGCCAGCGCCTGGTAGACGTTGCCGTCGAAGGTATCTAGCTGCTCGCGCAGGTAGTGGGCGCCGAAGCGCAGGCTCAGCGCCGGACGGTAGAGGTCTTCCGTCTCGAAGTCCGCCAGGGCCAGGTCGCGGGCGATGGCGTCGCCCGTCGCCGGGATCACCTGGGTGAGGCCCAGGGCACCAGCGGACGATCCGGCCAGCGGGTCGAAGAAGCTCTCCTGGCGGATGAGGGCCAGCAGCAGCGGGCCCGGCCCCTCGGCGTCGTCGGCCGCCTCCCGCACCGCATCGACGAAGGGCGCAGGATAGGCGAGCCGCCACAGGTCGCTGGGCGCCTCCGCGGCGGCCTCCTCCGGCGCCGCGTCCAGCAGGCGCGTCGCCGCCCGCGAGGAGAGGTCTGCCATGCC
>MGOB01000024.1:2780-3667 GCA_001796995.1 Chloroflexi bacterium RBG_16_68_14
CAGCGCCTCCAGCACCGCCGCAGCGTCGCCGCTGCCGGTGTCCAGCAGCCAGGCCTCGATGGCCCGCCAGTCCGGATCGTCCACCTCGCTCAGGCCGGCGTCCTCCAGCGAGCCGTGGCTCTCGCCCAGGAGGACGGCGGCGCGCAGGCCGTAGTAGTCGCCCGGCGCCTCCTCTCGCAGCTTTTGCCAGGGCTCCTGGGCAGCGTCCTCCTCGTCCGCCGCCGCCAGCGCCTTGCCCTGCCAGAGAAGGGCGCGCTGTCGCTCCTGGCGGCGCGCTTTGTCGGCGATGGCGGCGAACGACTCGGCCGCATCTTCGTAGCGGCCGTCATCGTAGGCGAAGAGGGCCAGGCGGAAGCGGGCCTCCGGCACCCACTCCGAGTCCTCGTACATCGAAGAGAGCCGCTGGTACCTGCTCGTCGCCTCTCCGACCCGGCCCTCCTGCTCCAGCAGCCGTCCCCACCACCAGAGGGCGTCGTCGGCCAGCTCGATGCTGTCGTCCAGCTCCAGCACCCGGCGGTAGCGCGTCATCGCCCCCTTCAGGTCGCCGGCGCGCTCGTCAAGGACGGCTAGGTAGTAGGAGGCGCGGGCCGAATCGGGCGTGGGCGGCTCGGCTTGCGCGAGCTGCTGGAACAGGATCCGCGCCTTCTTCCCTTCGCCGTTGTGGTAGTAGACCAGGGCGAGCTGGTACGGATGCACGCCGAGCCGCAGGTCCGGGAACTCCTCAACGACCTGGAGGGCGACGGACGTCTCCGGGTAGTCCTGGACGACATCGAGCAGGCCGCCGGTCCAGCCCGGATCGCCCAGGTCTCGCTGGATGAGGGCAGCGCGCCAGAGAGCGAGCGCCTGGTCGGCCGGCGCGTCGCTCTCCCGGCCCAGCCGCTCGTACC
>MGOB01000024.1:3724-7451 GCA_001796995.1 Chloroflexi bacterium RBG_16_68_14
AGGCGAAGCGGACTGAGGACGGAAGCTCCTCCTCCGCCAGCAGGCGCTCGGCGTCCAGGGAGGCCTCCGTCCCCCGCCCCAGGCGGGCCAGAGCCTCCGCCAGCCCCAGGCGGGCGTAGGTGGAGGCGCCACCGCCCGCCTCGATGTAGGCGTCGTAGAGGGGGAGCGCCCCTTCCCAGTCGCCCTTGAGCGCTACCGCCTCGGCCAGCAGGTACTGCGCCCCGCGCACGTCGAAGCCCCGGGGCGCCTCCAGCAGCAGCGCCTCCAGATGGCGCACCGCCGATGCGACCTGGCCGTCGTCCAGGTAGACGCGGGCCAGGGAGAGATGGGCAGCCAGCCGCTCCTCCGCCGTGCCCTGCTCGATGACCGCCAGGTAGGCGCCGATGGCGGCCTCGAACTTGCCCTGGCGGGCGAAGGCGGCGGCCAGCGCCGCGTCGGGCGGCGATGGCGTCGGGCTCGGCGTGGGCGGAGGCGTCGCGGTCGAGGCGTCCTGGCCGGCTGGCCGGGCGCGGGCCAGGCCGGTCTGCCAGGCCGACGTGAGGAAGAAGACGCTGAGCAGGAGGGCGCAGACAAACGGCAGGGCGGCGCGAGGCCGCAGGAGGCGACTCATGAGTGATGCTCTCGTTCCGTTGACTCCCTCCCCGACCGATGGTACACTGCCCGCCGAACGCGGTAAAGGCGCCGCTAGCTTCCGCATGAACCACCACCGCGCGGCCAGCGTTATTATCGACGGCGTTCCGCTCCCCGCCATGGGGCCCTAGCCGATGGGCGCCTTCGTCTACCCCCGCAGCGAGCCCGGCAGCGGCGGCCACCTGGACCTGGTGGAGCGGCTCAACGCCGTCGCGCCAGCCCTCCGCCGCGAAGTCGATGGCCTGCCGGAGGCCGTCCTCACCTATCGACCGGCGGAGGGCGAGTGGTCGATCCACGAGATCTGCGGCCACCTCTGCGACGCCGCTTACTTCCTCCACACGCGCCTGTTCCGGATGATCACGCAGGAGGAGCCCCGGCTGCCCGCCTATGACCAGGAGGCGCTGGCGCGAGCGCGCAACGCCCAGGAGGCGCGCATCGACGACCTGCTGGCCGAGTTCTCCGCGCAGCAGGCGGAGACGGTCGAGATGCTCGCGGACTTGGTGCACTGGAACTGGGCGCGCACGGGCCGCCACGAGGAGCTCGGCCGTATCAGCATCCGCCAGCTCGTCGACCGGGCGGTCGCGCACGACGAGAACCACCTGGCGCAGGTCCGCGCGCTGAAGGCGAAGGCAGAGAAACGGTAGGGGCGCACGGCCGTGCGCCCCTACGACGTCACCTCTACCGGCAGGGATTACACGCGCCTTCGGACCCACCAAGCCACCCGCGACCCGTGACCTTGACCCTTGACCCCGGGGCGGGGCCGTGGATGAGGGGGCTAGTACTGGTACCCGTTCTTGGCGATGGTGTTCCGGTACCAGTGGCCGCTCTGCTTGATGATGCGGCGCTGGGTGGGGTAGTCGACGTAGACGATGCCGAAGCGCTGGCTGTAGCCAAACCCCCACTCGAAGTTGTCCATCAGGCTCCAGAGGTAGTAGCCGCGCACGTCGGCGCCCTCCTCGACGGCGCGCGCCACCTGGGCGATGTAGCGCTGGAGGAAGCTGACGCGCTGCGGGTCGTTCACCTGGCCCTGCTTGTCGACGACGTCCTCGTAGGACGCGCCGTTCTCGGTGATGTAGATGGGGCGACGGTAGTCGTGCCAGATGCGCATGATGACGTCGTGGATCGCCTCCGGGTAGACCTCCCAGCCGAACTTGCAGCGCTCTGCGTCCTCGACATGGACGTCGCGGGCGCCCAGGTTGGCGTCCTGGGGGTCGTAGGCGATGACGGAGCGGCTGTAGAGGTTGATGCCGATGAAGTCGAGCCCGGCCTGGACGGTCTCCATGTCGCCCGGCTGCACGCCGAAGCGGGCCGGGTCGGTGCCGCCCAGGTAAGCGTCCGGGTAGCGACCGTTCTGGGCCGGCTCCAGGAACCAGAGGTTGTTGAAGCGGAAGCGGCGCTCGGCGGCGGCCCGGTCCTCCTCGCTCTGGCTGGCGGGGTAGAAGCCGCTCATGCTGAAGGCGGTGCCCAGCCCCTCCACCTTGTTGGTGGCGCGCATCGCCCTGGCCGCCAGCCCCTGGGCCAGGTTGGCGATGTGGGTGGTGCGCAGCGCCATCGATGCGTCGCGGATGCCGGGAGGATGGATGCCGGCCAGGTAGCCGAGGATGGTGAAGACCCACGGCTCGTTGAAGATGATCCAGCGCTTCACCCGGTCGCCCAGCCGCTCGGCGATGGTGTTGGCGTACTCGGCGAAGCGCTGCGCCGTGTCCCGGTTCGCCCAGCCACCCTGGTCCTGGAGCGCCTGGGGCAGGTCCCAGTGGTAGAGGGTGGGGAAGGGGAGGATGTCGTTCGCCAGCAGCTCATCGACCAGCTTGCTGTAGAAGTCGAGCCCTTTCCGGTTCAGCGGGGGCTTGCCGGTGGGGAAGATACGCGGCCAGGAGATGCTGAAGCGGTAGCTCTTCAGCCCCAGCTCCTTCATCAGGGCCACGTCTTCCTTGTAGCGATGGTAGTGGTCGCAGGCGACGTCGCCGGTATCGCCGTTGAGGATCTTCCCCTCGGTGTGGGAGAAGCGGTCCCAGATCGACTCGCCCTTGCCGTCCTCGTCCCAGGCGCCCTCGATCTGGTAGGAGGCGGTAGCGCAGCCCCAGAGGAAGTTGGGTGGGAAGGAGACAATGGGCATGGAGTACCTCGATTCTAGGCGGGTGCGAGACAACTGTAGGCGGGGGCGGAGGCTGTGTCCAGCGGGACCGATTTGTTTCTCAGAAATGAACGCCTCGTGAATCTGGACAAGGCGATTTCGGCGAATTGACCGTAGTCGGGACGGGGCGACGTGGCCGCGAGGGGCACGGGAAGGCCGGAGGACGAGAGCGTGCAGCCCTTCGACCCTTCGGCTGCGCTCAGGGCAAGCTCCGCTCAGGGCAAGCATAGCCGTCGAGCGTAGCAGGTGGCGGCGGGAGGGCGAAGGGGAAGGTGGCACGGGAGTCGCTGGCGGCTGATCGCTACTGCGAAGCAGCGAGCTGCTGGAAGGCAGCGCCCGGCGGCCCTTCGTCGAGCCGCTTTCGTATCACCGCGGCGCACTCCTCCGGGCTGAGCAGCGAGGTATCGACGTCGAGGTCGTAGATGCCGGGGACGTGGACCTCGTCCTGCCAGCGGCGGACCGGCGGAGGCACGGGCTCGTCCGGCGTACCGATGAGGTACTGGCCCTCGCGGCCGGGCTGGGAGACGTGACGCCGCTCCATAATCACCTCGATGGGACAGCGGACGCCGACGAAGAGAACCGGCAGGCCGGCGAGGCGCCGGGCGCAGTCCGAGAGGATGTGGCGCGGGACGGCGTAGGCGTTGTGGTGACCGACATCAACGACGACGTTGAGACCGAACCTGCTGTGCGCGGCGATCGATTCGTACATGGCCGCGTACAGCACGGGGACGAGCAGCTCGAGGTCCGGGCGCTCGCCGCCGCCGGGCCGCAGGCCGATGCCGGGGCGGTATCGCTGCGGCGTCGCGCGGAAGAAGGTGTCCACGCCGAGGTTCATCCACAGGCCGTCAAAGATCTCCTGGATCACATCGGCGATGCTCGACTTCCCCGACCGCGGCGCGCCGTTCAGGATGACGATCTGACCGGGCGTGGTTGGTTGATCCATTGGTGTTGTCTGCGTAGTCG
>MGOB01000024.1:7496-7789 GCA_001796995.1 Chloroflexi bacterium RBG_16_68_14
GCCGGCCCCAACGCGAGGCCGATGAGCCGGTATGTTAGCTTGGCGGCGAGTTGGGCGCAGGCACGCGGGCCTTCGTCGGGGGCCAGCTCCGTCACGTCGAAGCCGACGATACGCCGCTCCCCGGCGACGGCCGCGAGCAGCTCCACCACTTCGTCCCAGAGCAGGCCGCCCGGCTCCGGCGTCCCCACCGCCGCCATCTGCGACGGGTCGAGGCCGTCCAGGTCGATGGTGACGTAGACGTTGTTAGAGAGGCGCTCCGCCACCTCCCGCGGGCCGCCGGGCAGCTTCCGGTA
>MGOB01000024.1:7914-8206 GCA_001796995.1 Chloroflexi bacterium RBG_16_68_14
GGGCTGCCCAGGTAGCTGTCGCGCAGGTCGGCGTGGGCGTCGATGGCGAGCACTGAGAGATCGGAGATGCGGCGAGCGTGGGCCCGCGCCGCGCCCACCGCCACCGTGTGCTCGCCGCCCAGGGTGACGACGAACTTGCCGTCGGCCAGCAGCTCGCCCACCACCTCCTCGATGCGGGCGATGGTGGCAGCGGCATCTCCCGAGAGGGGCGCCAGCTCTGGCAACGTGTGGATCCCCCAGCGGTAGGGCTCGAAGCCGAGGGCGATGTCGTACAGCTCCATGTCCTCGGAGG
>MGOB01000024.1:8252-13069 GCA_001796995.1 Chloroflexi bacterium RBG_16_68_14
CGGCGCGGGCGGTGGTGGTGCTGTCGTAGGGCACGGGCAGCACGACGACGCGGGCGCGCTCGTACGAGGCGTACTCCGTCGGAGGCGAGGCGAAGGCGAGGGGCGGGAAGAAGCGGTCGTCGATAGATGGAGCCACTAGCGGGGGCCCTTTGTCATATCGAGGATGCTGACCGCGTTGCCGAAGGGGTCTAGGAAGACGGCGCACTTACCGATGGCGACATCGAAAGGCTGCCGGACCACCTTCACCCCGTGTGCCCGCAATTCGCCGATCGAGCGCTCGACGCTGTCCACAAGATAGTGGACTTCGATCCGCTGGGGTAACTCCATCATGTGAAGGACGATCTCAGCATCGCTCTCAGGGAATCGCATGCCAACAGCCGGCTCGGAATCGTCCCGCCACAGTTCGATCAGCCCCAGCCGGTCGCGGTAAAAGTCCCGCGCCTGGTCCAAGTCGTCGACCCTGACCATCACGCAATCGATCTTCTTGAGCAAGAGTAGGCTACCTGGGCGTTGCCTTGGCGCCCTCGGTTGGCGTCCGCCACATCCCCCGCATCCCCTCGAAGCTGATAACCGGGCGGTCCCGCTTCGCGATGGTCTCCGCGTGCGATTCGGCCAGGGCGCTGACGATGAGCGGCAGGGCGACGGTGGCCTCTACGTTCACCGTGACGAAGTCCGCCTCCGGCGCGATCTTGCGCCAGGACTGCGCCTCCTCGAACGTGCAGCCGGAGAGGCCGCCCCACTGGGGCTGGTCCATGGTGATCTGGATGCCGTAGCTGTGGCCCGGCTCGTCTCGACCGAGCACGTAGGCCGCTGCCGCCGCCTGCTGGATGAAGTTCTTGGGCGTGCCGCCGCCCAGGTAGATGACGCCGGACTTCTGGGCGTTGGTGACCAGGCACGTGGTCTCCAGCACGTCCTGGATGATGTCGAACTGGACGGTGTGGCCCCAGCGGGTGCGAGCGTTGGCCAGCGCCAGGCCGTACATGCTGTCGCCCAGGGCGGCGCTGTACACGGGGACGCCCCGGCGAGCGGCCGCGGTCAGGATCCCCTCCTCTTTCGCCGCGGGCAGGAGCGCCTGGCCCAGCAGGGCGAAGAACTCCCGCGTGGTGTACGGCCGGTCGGTGTCCAGGGTGCGGATGAAGCGCACCACGAACTCCTCCGAGCTGCTGAACTCGGTCTCCGGCGCCAGCAGGTCATAGAAGCGGTTGAAGCGCAGCCGGCCCAGGGCGACATCGTCCGTCTGCGGCCGGTGCTGCCAGTGCTGGGCGCCCAGCGTCTCGTACAGGTCATGGAAGAGGTTGGCGCCGGTGCTCACCACGCAGTCGACCAGGCGGTGGTCAATGAGATAGGCGAAGGCCAGCCGCATGCCGGCGGGCACCAGCGCCCCGGCGATGCCCAGGAAGATGGTGGCCTCCGGGTCGGCCAGCATGCGCGCCCAGATGCGGGCCGCCTCGCCCAACTGCCGCCCCTGGAAGGAGGTGCCGGCCATCCGCTCCACCAGCTCGGCTGCGCTGGCGCGGTCGCTGATGGGGAAGGGCACCACCGGCCGCTCGCGCAGGTCGCTCACGAGCGCTCTCCCGCCGGCGCCGCCCCGGTCGGGGCCAGTTCGGCCACCACGGTGCGCCGCTCTTCCTGCGCCACCGGAATCGCCTCGCTGACGACGTAGGGGTACTCCAAGCCGCGCTCCAGGATGCGCGTGCGCGCCTCCTGTAGCTCAAACGCCTCGCTCACGATGCGAATGGCGCTCTCTGCGTCGAAGGCCTTGCAGGAGAAGATGTCGGCCCAGACGTAACCGCGTTCGGGGAAGGTATGGACGGCGATGTGGCTCTCCGCGATCAAGACGAACCCGGAGACGCCCCAGTCCTCCTGTTTGCTGCCTACATACCTTTGGACGTGGGGAGGCGCGATCTTCGTCATCCCGATGTCCTCGGGATAGCGATCCAGCAACCCCCGGACCAGCTCTTCGCTGGCCAGCTTCTCCGGGTTCCCGCAGAACCCATCGATGGTCAGGTGCATCGGACAACCCCCCTTTCTGCGGCCTCCCCCGAACTCATCCGGGGGAGCGAGTCATGACCGTCACCTCCCTACGGCAGCCCACCTCAGGCGGGCTGCGCCGGACACGTGAAAAGCCCACCGGCAGCCGTTCGGCTGAACTGCGCCGAACACTCCTAGGGGTTGACCCGCCTCCCGCGGGTGGAAGCCGCCAGTGGCCCAAGAGTCCTGGAAATCCAGCGAAACCGGGGCGCCCGAACCGCTCGGGACGCCCTCACCGCTCAGGACACAGAGGCGATACTAGCACAAGGGCAACGGGGGTGCAAGGAGAAGGCCGGAGGCCCTAGGCCCCACCATCCCGGCGCCGGCGACGCCCGCCCCGGCGCCTGCGGCGGCGCGGCCGCTCCACCGCCTCCGGCTTCGCCACCTCCTCGATGGGCGTCTCCGGCGGACGTTCGGGAGGAGGCAGGGGGCCTCTTTCGACCGCCTCCTTCTCGAAGAGCTTCTTCTCCAGCGTCTCCGTGAGCTCCTTGGGCCGGAGGGCGGTGCCGTACATGAGCCGGAACTGGGTCAGGGGCATCTCCACCTGCTGGACCGGATCGCCCATAGCGAGGGTGATGGTCTCCTTGGGCACGTTGATCTTGAGCACCTTCGCCTCGCCCGTGGGCGTGGAGATCTTGGCGCCGACCTTGGGCAGCCCGCCTTTGATGCCGCGGTACTGCTCGTACTCGTAGGTGAGGCAGCAGAGGAGCCGGCCGCACGCGCCCGACAGCTTCGACGGGTTGAGAGGCAGGTCCTGCTCCTTCGCCATCTTGATGGAGACGGTGGGGAAGGAGGCGAGCCAGGAGCTGCAACACAGCCGCTCGCCACAGCGGCCGATGCCGTCCACCAGCTTCGCCCGGTCCCGGTCGCCGATCTGGAGGAGCTGCACCCTGGCGTCGAACTGGGAGGAGAGGGTCCGCGCCAGGGAGCGGAAGTCCACCCGCTCCTCGGCGGTGAAGTAGTAGGTGAGCTGGGAGCCGTCCAGGCTGTAGGCCCCGGTCACCACCCGCATGTCCAGGCCCTGCTCCTCAACCTGAAGGCGGACGCTGGCTAGCTGCTCCCGGGCCCTTTTTTTTAGCTCCGCCGCCCGCTCCAGGTCCTCCGGCTCCGCCAGGCGCAGGATAGGCTTCAGGGTCTCCTTGATCTCGCTGGCGATGACCTGGTCGGGGGCGACGACGACGCGGCCCACCTCCTGACCATGGGAAGTATCGACCACCACGTAGTTGCCAACGTCGAGGGCGAAGCCGCGAGCGTCGAAGTAGTAGACCTTGCTCGCTTCCTGAAACCGGATGCCCACCGGCACCCGCTGCTGCTCTGCCATATCGATCCCGCGCGACTCCATCCCCGCCCAAGGCGGGGAGAATCGCGCGCTCCTCCTTTCGCGCTAGCGGCCCCTTGCGCCTGCCCGGAGCGGCAGCTCCAAGAGCATGACCTCCAGGGCCAGGGTCGGGCTGGCGTGCTCCTCCAGGTGTCGGCGGCCGCCCGTTAGGGCGGCGAGCGCCTGGAGAGCGCCAGCTATCCCATATTGTGCCGCGTGCGACCGCAGCGTGTCCAGTCGCTCCGGGTCTCCTGTCAGCTCCTCCTGCCCGGCGGCCGCCAGCAGGACGTCCCGCCACCAGTCGCGCCAGACGTCCAGGGTAGTGTGGACGGTCTGCGCATCGCGCGAGTAGCGGGCGCCCAGCGAGGCCGCGTAGGCGAACCGCTCGTTGAAGCCCCCGGCCAGCAGCGACTCCATGTCATTGATGGTGCGCTCCCGGTCGATGAGGAGCCGTTCGTCCTGGAGGGCGGCGACGGCCCAGCCGAGCCGTCCCTGGGCCAGCCGGGCCAGCCGCGCCGCCTGCTGGGGCTCGGCGTGCCAGCGTTCCCGCAGGGCTGCCTCCAGCGCCACCCGCGGCACGCCGGAGAAGGCGATGCGCCGGCAGCGAGAGCGGACGGTCTCGCGCAGGGCCTCCTCACGGGCGGTGATGAGCACCAGCACCACGTTGGGCGCCGGCTCCTCCAGCGTCTTGAGGAAGGCGTTGGCCGCCTCGGCCGTCATGGCTTCCGCCGGGTCGATGACGATGACGCGGTAGCGCCCCTCGAAGGCGGTGCGGCTCACCACCCGCTCCAGGCGGCGCACCTGGCAGATGCGGATGTCGCGGGAGCCGTCGGCGCCGTGGTCGCGGTGCTCCGACTCGTCGCAGATGCCGCCCACGCCCACCCATTCCACGTCCGGGTGCTTGTCCTCGGCGATGAGGCGGCAGGAGCGGCAGTCGCCGCAAGGGCGCTCCGCCGACGAGCAGTTGAGCGCCTGGGCGAAGCGCCGCGCCGCCGTCGCCCGGCCCACGTGCTCCGGCCCCGCGAAGAGGTAGGCGTGGGAGAGCCGCTCCTCGTCCTCTACGGCGCGCCGCAGAACGGCGACGGCGGCGTCCTGGCCGATGATGTCCCAGGTCATAGGAGAAAACTTCGTAGGGACAGACCTTTAGAGCTTGCCCTGAGCGCAGCGAAGGGTCTGTCCGGCCCTCCAGCAATCAATGCGGTCATGGTTAGGGCCGGGCCGACCTGAAGGTCGGCCCCTACGACGAGCCTCCTCAGGCTCATCCTTCGCCCCACACGTCGGCGCGCATCAGGTCCTCGTAGGTCTCCCGCCGCCGCACCAGCCGGGCGCGGCCCTCGCGCACCAGGACGATGGCCGGGCGGGGCGCCAGATTGTAGTTGCTCGCCATGGCGAGGCAGTAGGCGCCGGAGGCGGGCACCGCCAGCACGTCGCCCGCCCAGGGTCTGGGCAGATCGATGTCGCGGATCAG
>MGOB01000024.1:13108-15600 GCA_001796995.1 Chloroflexi bacterium RBG_16_68_14
GGCCGGCGGCTCCGCCGCCCGGTTCGCCACCAGTGCCTCGTAGCGGGCATCGTACATCGCCGGGCGGATGTTGTCGGCCATGCCGCCGTCGACCGAGACATAGGTGCGGACGCCGGGTATCTCCTTGCGGGCGCCCACGGTGTAGAGGGCGACGCCGGCGCGGGCGACGATAGCCCGCCCCGGCTCGACAGTCAGCCGCGGCTCGTCCAGCATCTCCCGTTCCAGCACCGCTCGCAGCGAAACGATGACGGCCTCGGCGTACTGGTCGGGCGTGGGCGCCGGTTTGTCGCGCAAGTACTGGGCGGCGAAGCCGCCGCCGGGGCTGTACTCCCGCAGCTCCAGCCCGTGACGGTCGCGCATCCTGCGGGCGAAGGAGACCATCACCTCGTTCGCCTGCCCGAACGGCTCCAGCTCGAAGATGGGCGAGCCCAGGTGGCAGTGGAGGCCCATCAGCTCCAGGTTGGGGCGGGCCAGCGCCTCCACCACCGCCTCCTCCGCCTGCCCGCCCTCGATAGGGATGCCGAACTTGGTATCGAGGACGCCCGTGGTCGTCTTGGCGTGGGTGTGCGGGTCCACGTTGGGCGACACGCGGATGAGCACCGGCTGGCGCCGCCCCAGCCCACCCGCCACGTCGTCCAGCAGCGACAGCTCGTGGAAGTTATCGATGACCACGCGGCCTACACCCGCCGCGACCGCCTCGCGCAGCTCCTGGGCCGACTTGTTATTGCCGTGGAAGAGCACCCGCTCCAGCGGGAAGCCGACCGAGCGGGCGACGGCCAGCTCGCCGCCGGAGACCACGTCCAGCCCCAGCCACTCCTCGGCCAGCAGCGCCGCCAGCCAGCGCCCCAGGTACGCCTTCGCCGCGTAGGCGACGGCGCTGTGCTCATAGCGGGAGGCGAAGGCCTCGCGGTAAGCGCGACAGGCCGAGCGCAGTTCCTCCTCGTCGAAGACGTAGAGGGGGGTGCCGAACTCCTTCGCCAGATCGACCGCGTCGCAGCCGCCGAGGGCGAGGTGGCCGTCCGGCGTCACCTCCGCCGTGCGAGGAAAGACGGGCGCCAGGGCGGGGTCGAGCGCGGGCATGACGAGGATAGTATAGCGGACGGGGGGTGGAGCGATGGTCGTGGGTCGCGGCCGCTCACCCTCTGTCTTCAGCACATCGCTAGAGCCCGTGATCGACGGGTCGCGGAGACGCTAGGAGAGAGGCCCGACTGCCCTGTCGGGGCGAAGGACATGGGGGCGCTAGGGGCGCTGGCGGCTACGCCCGCCACTCCCCGGCCAGCGTGGCGTCGAACCGCTCCCTCACCCCGACTTCTTCGCATGCCGAGGCGAACTCCCCCAGCCCTCTCCCAGTGGGAGAGGGCTGGGGGTGAGGGAGGCCTCAGTCTTGGTGCGCGGTTAAGCTTGGCTCTCGCGTACCAGCGTGCCGTCGAACCACTCCGGGTCGGCGGCCAGGTGCTGCCGCAACTCCCGGTACCAGGCGTCCTGCTCCGGCCGGTTCGAGTTGGCCAAGTAGTTCTCCGTCGTGTCCCAGCGTACACCGCCCATCAACTCGTCCGAGCCGTTGTTGGCGGCTGCGACGATGGAGCGGATGAAGCCCTTGGCCTTGGGCTTCTGCTCCCGGTCCCACTTGTTGAACTGATCGATCACCGCCTGCCGCTTACCCGGCAGTGCCCTCATTCGGAAAAACGATACGTGCTCTGCCATGAAACACCTCCTGCTAGAATGGCCGACGCCGAGACGACGCTCAGCGCGGCTTCGCGTACTCGGCCAAACCGGACCAGTCGACGTTGACCCAGGGCTCATTGCCGACGACCCAGGCGTCGTGGCCGGACGGGATGACGGCGACATCCCCGGGAGCGATGTCGAACTCGGTGCCGTCCTCCATGTGGACGCGAGCGCGGCCCGAGATGGAGTACAAGAAGTGGGGAGCCTCACACCAGTCCGTCTTCGAGATCGGCTTCACGTGCTGCGACCACTTCCAGCCCGGCTGGAAGGTCGCCCGGCCGACGGTTCCGCTGCCGATATTGATCAGCTCCACCTTCCCCTTCTCGAACGGTCTCGTCTCGTCCGGCGAGTTTAGGCTCTTCTTCTCCGACGTTGCCATGGTCCTCCTCCTATCCAGAATGGTCTAGTCACCCATTTGCATATCGGCTTGCATGGAGCCGCCGCCGTCCGCCATGACCGTGGGCAACAGGTCGGGCATGAAGACGACGAGCGCGCCGTAGGCGATGAGGCCAACGGCTGCGAAGCCGGCGAGCTGCCGCCCCAGGGGGGTCGACTTCTCGGCGAAGATGAGCAGGGTGATGAGCGCCATCGCCGCGACGTTCATCATGCCCAGCGGAAACAGGATGACGAAGAGAAGCCAGCAGCAGCCCAGGCAGTAGGCGCCGTGCTCCAGCCCCATCCGGAACGAGCCGGCGTACCCGTCCCGCCAGGAGCCGAGGATGAAATCGAGCGGCGTGCGGCACTTCGAGAGGCAGGAGCGCTTCAGC
>MGOB01000024.1:15628-18955 GCA_001796995.1 Chloroflexi bacterium RBG_16_68_14
ACGCCCCCGCCGATGCGTCCCGCGTGGTCCATCAGCCACATCGAGCGGTCGGCCAGCGCCTCGGCGCTCACCGCCACGCCGTAGGCGAGCACCCCGAACAGCGTCCAGACGAGCAGGTAGGAGCTGACGAAGACCCAGGTGGGCACGAAGGGCTGGCCGCGCTCCTGACGGCGGGCGTGGACGCGGGCGAAGGTCAGGATCATGGGCGCGGCGGTGGGGAACATCATCGCCACCATCATCGCCACCCAGATGGCGATGAAGAGCGGGGCGCCCAGGCCCATGGTCAGCCCCATCATGTCGTCGTCCGCGGCCGCCGACTGCCAGGCGAGGAGCGCCCAGGCCCCGGCCGCCAGGGCCAGCAGCGAGGCCAGGATCATGTTCCGTTCGCGGATCAGCGGATACGATGCGGTTGTTGCCATGGGTCGCACTCCTGAAGGGTCGTAGTTACGGGCCAGCCCAGCGGAAGGGCGAGTAGTCGGCGCACTTGCCCGTGTTGTCCCAGCGGAAGTCGTAGTCCTGGTACGTGCCGCGCACGCCGGATGCCTGCACCCACTCTTCGAGGAAGAACGGGTGGGCGTTCTTCTTGATGACGACCGAGTCGGCAACGGGGCTCGGCACCGCCTCGATCACGGAGTCGAGGATGCCTGGAATGGTCGCGCTGCGCTTGCGGCCCTCGTTCTTGTAGGAGATGGGAACGGCCTTCACGCCGAGCATCTGGCCGATGAGCGGCGCGATGGCGCTCATCGGGCCGCCGACGGCGCCGGAGAAGATGGCGCCCAGCGCCTCCTGCTGCGGAGGTGAGGCCCGCTCATCGATGTAGATTCCGGCGGTCCAGTTGCCCTCGCTCATGACGCCGGGCGCGTGGGCGGCGACGATGAGGTTGAGGTCAGTCAGGGCGACATCGCCGTAGCTGCCCTCGTTGACGTGGAAGACCATGAAGACATCGCAGTAGCCCTGGTCGGGCCGCGCGCCGAGGAAGCCAGCGGGGGAGACCTCACAGGGGCACACCACGTCACAGTTACAGTTCTCGAAGTACTCACCTGAAATGTTCCACCGTGGTGCCTGAGTCATCGCCGCTCTCCCTTCATCAAATCAGCTGCTTGTTCTCCGCGGTCTACTACGTCGTCGCCTTGGCTCGGGCGTTCAGGATGGCGCCGGTGGTGGCCACGCAGTAGGGCACGGCGTAGGTCAGCGGTACCTTCCAGGCCAGCGCCATCGGAACGTCGCCCTGCACGATAAGGTTTCCCTGGTTGATGGCCGTCAGCACCGTCCCCACCACCAGCGCGATGAGGAAGGAGCGTCCGACGAGCGGCCGGTACAGCAACGCGCACCTGAGGCAGCGCGCGACCGGCCCGCCCTGGGAGCGAACCTCGTAGAGCGCGCCCTGGAGGTAAGACCCACACCGGCTGCACGTTATCGCTGTCGCCGACGCGGTCGCGTTAGGCGCTCCACTTGAATGGGATAAGCCCGCCGGAGCCGCCGGCTTGCCAGGCGCGCATATCTGGGTCCGACCACTGGCTGCCGTTGCTATGGGCCAGGTCCTCACTGTCCCCAAACAGAGCCCCCAACGGCGCGTTCAGGATCCTCGCCGGCTTGCCTGACTCGTCCTTGATCGGCTGCAAGGCGAGCCGACCCACGTCCCCGATCTTTGCCGCAAGACTATCGCCCCAGTTCACGGAGACGCTCGTCACCTGCGTCGGCACCCACTTGCTGACCGCCGCGCTCATCGCCTCCCAGTTGCCGCCCTTCTTGCCCATGAAGACCGCCTCCAGCTCCCGGCGCTGGTCCTTGCTGGCCGCGCTGTCGATGTAGAGCCGTGCGGTAGCGTTCCCGCCGACGAAGTCGCCGGGCAGGTCGAGGGCAAGGGCGGCCTTGCAGCCGCTGAGGTCAACGCCGTCCGCGCTCCCCCGCTGGATATCGAAGACGAACGCACCGGAGCACCACCCCTGGTCGGGCTCCGCGGGCCCAAATACGCAGGGGCAGAACATCTTGCAACTACAGGCCTCAAGCATCTGTCCAGTCATCTGCCAAGTCATGGCTTCCCTCCGTTCCTAGCTACTGTTCTCCCTCAGGCGATCAGGCCCTGGTCGGTGTGCTCCACCTCGGCCAGGGAGCTGTGGGTGTTCTGCCAGTCGAACTTGATGGGGCCGTTCCCCTTCAGCACCGCCGCCTGGGCGACCTCCATCTCCTCACTTTACGATGTAGTGCCCGGTGCCGTACGAATGGGACCAGCAGGATAACGATACTCTACTGCATCCTGTAGCCGCTGTCAAGAGATGTTTTGGGGAATGTGAACTAATTAGAGATGCACCTGCATCTCTTCGCTAGTGGCCGTCAGCAGTCAGCAGTCAGCTATCAGCCTCTCAGCTTCTGAATGAACGACGTTAGCATGCGCTTGACTTCCGTGACATCCGCTGTGAGCCGCCCATAATCGGAGCCGTTCAGGAGATGGAGGTCGTGGGCGAGGAGAAGGTGATATTCCAGCTCGCTGGCGGAACCCATTGCGATCTGCAAGAACCGGGCCAGTTCTGCGTCCCCGCTCCTGCCGCACCCCTCGGCGATGTTGGCCGGAATCGATGCGCTGGATCTCCGGATTTGGCTGGTCAGCCCATAGAGCTCTTCCTTCGGGAAGGCGCCTGTATTCCGGTACACAGCCAACGCAAGCCCGTGCGCCTTCTCCCAAACTTTCAGTTCCCTGAAGTCCCTCACGGCTCCCTCCTGACCGCTGATAGCTGACTGCTGACCGCTGACTGCTGACCGCTGACCGCTGATAGCTGACTGCTGACCGCTGACCGCTGATTGCTGGGCTACACCACCTCCACCCTCATCTCCTCCCCTTCGCCTTCCGTCCGCACCCGACCCTCGCGCTCCAGCTTCGCCAGGTGGGAGAGCACCTGGCCTGTCGCCATCCCCAGCAGGCGCTGGTCCAGCTCCGGATAGATCGCCCGCACCAGGCGTCGCACCGTGTCGCGCCCCTCTCGCACCAGCGAGAGGATCTGCTCTTCCCGCTGGCGCCGGTGGTCGATGAGCTCCTGGAGCTTCCGGTGCGGCTCCCTAACCACGGGCCCGTGGCCGCAGCAGAGCAGGTCGGCCTCTAGTGCCTGCATCTTGCGCAGCGAGTCGATGTACTGGGCCATGTCGCCGTGGGGCGGCGGCGAGATGGCGGCGGTGCCCATCCCCAGGACGTTGTCGCCGGCGAAGAGCACGCGCTCCTCCTCCAGGAAGGGCGAGAGGTGGCCGGCGGTGTGCCCGGGCGTGTGCACCAGGCGCAGCGTCAGCCCACCCACGCGCAGGGCGTCCCCGTCCGAGACGAGCTCATCGGGCGCG
>MGOB01000024.1:18972-33774 GCA_001796995.1 Chloroflexi bacterium RBG_16_68_14
CCGCTCGGGCGGGATGTCCACGTCGGACGGCAGCTCCTCGGAGGCCGCCCGCTGGAGGAGGGGCGCCTCGTCCCGGTGCATGACGATGCGGGCGCCGGTGGCCTGCCGCAGCCGGTGGGCGCCGGAGGCGTGGTCGAAGTGGTGGTGGGTGATGACGATGTAGCGCAGCGTCAGGCCGGGGAAGCCGCGCAGCGCCTCCAGCCGGCTGCTGATGGACTGCTCGTCCGGGAAGCCGGCGTCGATGAGGGCGCCCTCGCTACCATCGACGACCAGGTGGACGTTGGGCGGGAAGGGCTGGGGGAACCAGCCGAGCTGGACGTGCAGGCTGTGGACGTGGGGGGTGATCTCCTGCATCGCGCGGCGATGGTAGCAGGCGAAAGCCATCGCTGTCTACGCTGCCCCGCGCTGAACGTGCGGCCTTGCCCCGCGGCGGCCATCGCTCCATCATGCAGTCGATGAGCGAGCCTCGCGTCCGCGTCCCAGCGCCAGCGGAGCTCCCCCACCCGCGCCCCTCGCTGCCACCTCTGCCCGCTGGCCCGCTGGTGCCTAGAGCGGCCGCTCTTTGCGCAGGCCGCGCAGCGACGCATCGCTGACACGAAGGGGCCGTACCGCGCTCAGCCGCCGTTCCGGGGCTCGCGGCGCTACTACCGGGGTCGCCTCGTCCAGGCGCTGCGGGAGCTGCCGCCGGGCGCGTCGCTTACGCCGGCGGAGCTGCTCGAGCGGCTGGGCCGACAGGTCGCCCGACCTTCGGCGACGGGCTGGACGAGGCGGCGTTCCTCGACCTGGTGGAGGCGCTGCGCCGCGACGGCCTCCTCCGCGTCGAGCCGGGCGGCCGGCTGCGGCTGCCCTAGGCGCTATCGGATGGAAGTAGCACTGGGCTTCCGGGCCAACGCCACCCAGCTGAGAGGAAAGAGTCGCCCGAGGACGCGCCCCAGCAGGCGTTCTACCGGGTTCCTGCCCACAGTGTAGCCACGAATGTAGAGCGTCTCCAGGCCTGCGTCTGCCAGCAGGCGCCGTATCCCGAAACGGGTGAGAGGCCGAATGTGGGTGTAGTCATCGTAGAAGTTGGTCACCGGGTAGAGGATGGAGTACTGAGTCGGGGTCTGGCTCAGGAACAGTCCGCCGGGCTTCAGGACTCGGCGGATATCGCGCACGAAGGCAAGCAAGTCGGGAATGTGCTCCAGGATCTCCTTGGCGCGCACCACGTCCACGGACCCGGACGCGAAGGGAAGCCGAGTACCATCCGCGATGACGACCGGCAGGCTGCGGGCACGGCAGAGAAGGGCCGAGGCCGAAGAAGGGTCGAGCCCGAGCGCGTCGCCCAGCCGCTCGCGGCACATCGCAAGAAAGCCTCCCGCGCCGCAGCCAATGTCCACGATGCGTCGGGCGCCAGGCAGCCATTCGGCGATGATCCGGATGTCCCGTTCGGAGATCTCGGGGTGCTCCCTGATGAACTCGTAGTACCGAGGAGATGTCCAGAGGGCTGGAAGGTCTTGAGCACCATTGCCCTGCGGGGCCCTGCTCTGTTCTGTCCCACCTGATGCCCGGCCACCTTTGACGGCCGGTCCCGCAGGATGAGTCATTCCGGGCCCGGTCGTCGTGTCCGCTGTAGGCGCAGTTCCGTGAGGGTAGTCATTCATCCTACGTGTCCCTCCCAACCTATCCTGGCGTTCCACCCAAAGCTATTCGGGGATTCCCCACTCTTTCCAGACGGCTGCCACCATTCGCCCGGCCGAGAGCGCAGCCCAGCAGGCGGCTCGATAGACCACCGCCGCGCTATCTGGTATCCTCTCACCGCCCCGCAGGGGTAGTCGCTTCGGGAGGTTTGCCATGGAGGTCTACGAGGAAGGCCAGCTGCGGCTGGTGAAGGCGGGGCCGCTGGGCCCCTTCGCCAACAACGCCTATCTCATCCAGGACCGGGAGACGGGCGAGGCGATCATCGTGGACGCGCCGGCGGAGGGCGAGAAGCTCCTGGAGGCGCTGGGCGACGGCGAGGTGACGCGCATCGTCGTCACCCACCGCCACCCGGACCACTGGGTGAGCATCGATGCCCTCAAGCGGGCCACCGGCGCCCCGGTCTACTGCCACGAGGCCGACCGCGGCCCCTACGGCGAGCAGGTCGGTAACACCCTGGCCGACGGCGACGAGATCGAGGTGGGCGACCTGCGCGTGCGGGTGATCCACACGCCGGGGCACACGCCGGGCAGCGTCTGCCTGCTGGTGGGGAACCACCTGATCAGCGGCGATACCCTCTTCCCCGGCGGCCCGGGCCGGACGACGCGGCCGGAGGACCTCCAGCAGGAGATCGGCTCCATCACCTCTCGGCTGTTCGAGCTGCCGGACGAGACGCTGGTTCACCCCGGCCACGGCGACGACGGCAGCATCGGCCAGTCGAAGCGGGAGTACGACGCCTTCGCCTCGCGGGAGCACCGGCCGGATCTCTGTGGGGATGTGACGTGGGAGGGGTGAGCAGGCTAACAACGACCGCCATCGCCTCCGGTCGCGGCTGGATCGCGGTGATCACGCCATCCTGCACCACGATCTCCTTCAGCAGCGACCGACACAGCGCCTTCCGCGCCACCGGAGCCATCTCCGGCCACAGGTCGGCGATGCCGTCAAGCGTATCCAGGACCTGCTGCTGACGGAGCGGGAGCGGCACGGGCGGTAGCGCCGCGAGTTGGGCCTTGATCGAGTCGCGCCGCTGCAGGTAGTCGTCGCGCTCGATATCGCCCAGCCGGTAGAGGTCGGCCTCGCGCTCTAGCTGCCGCTCCAGCCTCCGGCGCTCCTTCTCGAAGTCGGGCTGACGGCCACGGAGGGCGTCGACCACGGCGGCCTTGGTCGCAGCATCGAGGCTGAGGTTGCGGATCACCATTTCCTCGATCTGCCCCTCCAGATTGTCTGTCCGGCGGAACTTGATCTCGCCGGTGCAGCCGCGCGAGCCTGGGCCGTAGCAGCGGTAGTACGAGCGTCCACCGGAGTCCGTGTAGCCGTACCACTTGGTGCCGCAGGCCGCGCAGCGCAGCAGGCCGGTCAGCGCGTAGGCGCGGAATGATTTCGGTGCGGAGGTGCCCGATCCTGTACGCCGCTCGCGGAGCCTCGCCTGCACCTCCTCGAACAGCGCTTCGTCGATGAGCGGTTCGACATCGCCCGGCCGTTCGCCCTCGGTCTTGTGCTTGATGTACCCCAGGTATGCACGGTTGCCGAGTATCTTCCGAACGCCGCTCGCAGCCAGCGGCCCGCCACCGTACGTCGAACGCAGCCCCTGCTCTGCCATCCAGATGCACAGGTCGGTGGTACTGAACTGGCCCGTGGCGTACTTTCGGTACGCCTCACGGATGATCGGGGCGACCTCAGAGGGCACGAGGCGGTCAGCCTGCGGGTGCGGCCGCTCGACGCCGTCGTCGTCAATGATCTTCTTCGGGACGCGCCGGTACCCCAGCGGTGGCACACCGACGAACTTGCCCTGTCGGAACTTCTCTCGTAGGCCGGCGCGCGTCCACCATCCAAGCTGCCGCGAGTAGTGCTCGTCCAGCACCTCGCTGATCCCCTCCAGCAAGTGGCCCTCCGGCGACTCCGGATCGAGGTTGGGCAGATTGAGCGCGATGACCTTCACGCCGAGGTTGCGGAGTTGGCGCTTGGCCCGTCGCGCGACCTCAGCGTCGCGGGCGAACCGGCTGGTGTGGAAGCAGAGGATCGCGTCGAACTCGTGCGCCTGCGCGGCCTCCAGCATCTGCTGGAAGCCCTCGCGCGTCTCCTTGGTGCCGCTCTCGAAGTCGGAGTAGCGCGCGACGATCTCGACGCTTTGCTGCGCGGCGTACTGCTCTAGCGCCTGGCGCTGGGCATCGGGGCTGAAGCCCTCCTCCTGCGCGCGCGTCGACTCGCGGACGTAAGTCGCCGCCCTCACCGCCGGGCCTCTAGGCACGCGCCGACCTGCGGGCAGGCGTGGCGCAGCTTGCACTCGACCAGACGGGCCAGGAGCGCGGCGAGCGGGGTTGGCTGGCGTTTTGCCTCCACGCATCACAATACGGGCACCCCTCGGCATCTTGACGCGGACCGGGTGCGGCGGGGCCACCGGGCCATATGTAGCCGTATCCCGCACCGCGTTCGCCAGCCCGCTCCGGGCGGCCCTGCGCAGGTGGGCCAGATTTAACACTCTTCGCCCATAAAGGCCTGGCAATGGCCGTCGGGTTTCAGGCTTAGTGCCGTTCAACAAGCTTGACGGCGAGAGGCCGCCGGCGACCTCTGCCATAGCAAAGAGAGGAGGGCCAAGTGGCCACCACCAAGAAGCAGGAGAGGGATCAGGGGACGGAGGGCAAGGCGGCCAAGCGGGTTTCGGCGACGCCAACCACGCCGGCGCTATCGGAACTCAAGGTTGGGCGAGCGCTCACCATGCGTTCGCGCGGGAAGGAGTACAAGGCCGAGATCGTCGAGCAGGACGGGAAGCACATGCTGCGGGTAGCCGCGATCAAAAGCCGCCTGTTCACCAGCCTGAGCAGCGCAGCCTCGGCGGTCACAGGGTTGACCGGGAAGCAGATTCCAATGCGAGGAGGCGTCGCCTGGGGCGTGATCGCGCAGCCGAACTACGCGGCACTGGGCGGTGCGACACCCGCCCCGCCGAAGACGCCGAAAGCGAAGAAGCCGACGCCGAAGCGGCCGCCGAAGGCCACCCCGACGCACGGCAAGGTGGCGTCCAAGTGGGAGTGCGGCAACTGCCATCGGCGCTTCCCAAACAAAGGTCTCCTCACCGCCCACGTAACCCGCGATCACAAGGAGGCAAGGTGATGGGCGTGGTGAGTGAGCAGGACGCGCGCCGCTACCACGGCCGGCTGCAGATGCTCGGCTTCACCTGGAGCCTCGACGACGTGCTGCAGGAGGCCGGACGGCTTGCCCAGCCAGGAGAGAGGCCGACTGGCGTCGTGAGCAGGGCGCTGGACGACATGCTCAGCCAGGACGGCTTCAAGAAGAAGTAGCCCAGCCGCCCGGATCGCGATCAAGGCTCCGACACCGAAGGGGTGTCGGGGTCTTTTGGCGTCGCGCCCGGGGCGCGGGGTTAGAGGGCAGGTGGCGCAACGGGGGCGCCACGAGGTCTGAACGCCAGAAACGGGCGCTCACGCGGGCACAGCGGGGCGATCACGGGCCACCCTGCGACCGGCGTCCCCGCTGAGCGCGCGGGCGTACGGCGCGGCCACCTAGCGCTTGTGTGCGGCGAGGATTCGCTTCGCCCAGCCGAGCGTCCCGAACTGACTGACGCTGGCGTCCCCTGTTTCCAGGAGATAGAACTTGAGCTTCTTGCTCACCTCAGCGCTCAGTGCGGCATGCTCGGCCAGCAGGAACTTCGACCGGGCATCCCCCCTTGCGGCAAGGTCGCGCGCGCTGTCGAGGTGCTGGCCGATGCCGTCGAGCTCGACGATCAGCGCGGCCAGGCGGGGGGCGTAGTCCTGCGTGACCTTGGTGCGGCGCTCAAGCAAATCGAGTTGGCGAACGGTCGCCGAGAGATCGCTAGCCAGGCCACGCGCTTCGCCTTGATCGCGGACGCGCTTCATTACGTTGCTGTAGTCCTTCGCTGTCATGTTCGTTTCTCCTTGGGCGGCACGCCTAGGCGCGCGGCCTCTTTGTTGATCTTGATTCTTGTCGCCCGTCTCGGCGGCGGCTCCTCGAAGCCCGCGTGCTGGAGTAGGCTTCGTACTTAGTCATCATCGTCTTCCTCTGGTGTGATCTGCTTCCGTCGTCGGCCCGGCGGCATCGCTGCCCATTCGTCCGCCTGGGCCAGTTGGTCCAATGCCCACGCCTCGCGCTCCTCGTCGCCGCGCTCGCGGTCGACGCGGAGGTGCCACAAGAGGAACGCGCGCCCGTACCCATCGGCCCGATCGTCATGCAGTGCCTGACGCTTCTCTCGATTCGTTTCCCACGGCCACCCGCCTCGCGCCTCGCGTTCGATATCCTCCAGAGTCGGCACCTCGGCAGGCTCATAGAACGCCAATTGGAGCAGCACCAACGCCACATCGGCCGCCACAGACTCCGGCCCGTGGCCCTTGGCGGCCTGCGCCTTGGCGAACTCGGCCAGCAGTTCGGCGGCGTCCTGGCGCAGGTGTGCGGGCAGTTGGTCGGTCGAGGTCACGGCTGCCGCCTGTTCGGGAGTCATGGCTATCGCCTGCCTCCGATCATCGCGCGGACTGCGGGCGGCAGATCGTCCGCCTCGGATGCGGTCTCGCCCGCGCGGGGCATGGGACTGAAGATTCCGAGCCGCGCGCCTATGGATTCGATCTGTCGGTTCGACTCGCTGAGCAGGCGCATCCGTTGCGGCTCCAGGCGGCCCTCCGTCAGCGCCTCCATCAGGTCGTCGCGGATGATGAGCAGGCGCGCCAGGTGCGTAAGCTCCTGACCCCGCTTGACGCGCGGATGCTCGCGTACCAGGGCGGAGACCTTGCCCGCGACGCGCTGGCGCAATGCGCTCATTATGCCGCCTCCGGCAACGCACGTGTGCAACGCACGTGTGCAACGAGGCGTGAGCGCGCCTCGTGAACGGCGGGCTGCGGGAATGGCGAGAGTTGACTCGCGCAGTGAAGCGGCCCCTCGCGGGCCGAGACCGCCGGAGGGTACCACGGAGTTTGAACAAGGGGCGGTCTTGCGGGCGTCACCTCGGCTTCGCTCCGGTCGTCGCCACGCGCCAGCGGTCCGCCCACGTGGCGGCCTGCCTTCGCTTCTGCGCCCGCCGCCGCGCCGGGTGGTCCGAATTCACTCGTGAAAGTCTTCCGCTTAGAGCCGAGGGTGGAAGCCGGTGGGATCGCATCTGCCGCGCGACCACGCGACCGCGCGTCCGCCGTTGTGCCCGTGTGCCAGCGGTGACCGCCCCGGTTGACTGCCACGGGTGGACCGTCGCGCACCGGCGCGGGGGCCGCTGACCGGGCCTGGGTGCCGGCACCGGCCCAAGGGCCTGCACGGGGAGAGCGGATCGCCACGTGCGTGAAGGTGCGCGCGCTAGTTTCACCCGGGAGCAGCGAATCGGTCGCAGCCTGGAGTGATGGCCGGTGTGCGCCTGCCACGGTCAAGTCGTGGGGGCAGTGTCTTAGCGTCATCGTCCCTCGTTCACTTTCTCATCGGGCAGGCTGCGAGCGGTCGGACTGCGCTGGCGCAACTTCGCTCGCTGGATGCCCGTGTTGTATCCGGAGCGGGCCGGATTGCGGTGCGGCCCGCGCTGACGTACCTAGAGCCATTCAGTTGGCTCCTCCTCTCTCCGCAAGAGCTTCGATGGCACGCAGCAAGCTCTCCAATCGGTTCTCGCTGATCGCTCGGTTACCTGCCAGCGCGTCACTTAACCACTGTTTGGTCACTCCTGCCTGACGTGCGAGCGCGATAGGCTTGACGCCGGACTCCTGCAGGGCCTGCGCGAGATACTGGCGGCGTGCTTCGTCGACTTCGTTCATGACCATCTTCATTCACGCTCTTGGGTCAGCGGACGGCCAGGGTTGCTACTTCGTTTCGGCGAGGCGCGATCCCGCGGGCAATTGGGGACGCGCGCGTCCCATTTCCTTGGCGCGGCGCGGGTCCCGGCGGCGGACTTCGCGAGACAGCGGGGTACCCTCGCCTGATTCGGAGGAGGTTAGCCTCGGCGGATTTCCACCTAGGGTCTAGGCAGGCGGCGGCGGTGCAGGCGCAGGCGAGGGATTGCGGGTAGGTCGCGGCCTTCGGGGAGGGCGACCCACTTCGCCCCCCGGAGTCTGGTTGCCCCATACCGTCCACTGATCGTTCCAGCGGCGGCGGGCGTAGAGTTCGAGGTAGGGCCCGGCCGAGATCGTCTCGATGATCCCGTACGCCACGTCAGGCTTCTGGCTGTGCTGGCCGCGCGGTGCGAGGATCGCTGTGGTGAACTCGTTGGAGTTGCACGGTGGGGCGCCGCGCGCGCCGATCAGGAGTTGCTCGGTGTTGTTACGGAGAGGTCGCCCCCTGCCGGACTCGCTGATCATCCCGTCCTTCTTCGTCTTCACCCAGGTGGCGGTCGTGACGTAGCGGAAGCCCCAGGCGTGCAGCACCTGCAGGGCAGCCTCCATCATCTGGTTCAGGCCCCAGAGGAAGAGCCAGCAGTCGTCCGGAAGGTGTGGTTCCAGTTGCTTGCCGAGGTCGCAGATCTCCGAGGTCGGCTGCGTGTCGTAGTGCGCCTTGGCGTCCTCGAAGTCCCACGGGGGATCGGCGTAGACGACCGCAAACCGTCCCTCGGGAACCGGCCCCGGGTCATGGCGCTCGCCGGCGCGGATGGCGTCTCGCAGTTCCCTGATACTCCAGCCACTGCGTTCCGCCCTCGCGAGCCACTCCTCCGCCTCCTCCCGGGAGACAACGGCCTCGTGGTGGCCGAACGAAAGTGCACGACGTCGTGCACCTTCGGGGAAGCGCCTCGCCACACGCCGATAGTTGCGTACGGTCCCATAGTCGTCGCCAGTGTCCTGGGCTAGTTCCTGAAGCTTCCGCTGGCCGTAATGGATCTCAACGAGTCGCGCCAAGTCGCCTCGTACCCACGCGCTGTCGTCGCCTTGCTGGCGCGCCTCGCGGTAGGCGGTAACGACGCCCTGGTACGCAGGGCGTGCAGAACCACCCGCACCCTGGCCTCCAAGGGCGGCGGCGCGGCGCTTGGCCTGCGGTCGGGGCCGCTTCGCGTGTCCTCTTGTCGTCATCCTCCTTCCGTAGGTCTCGCCGTACTACCATACGGCGGTGGGGGCGACGGATGACGCGCTGGATCAGTTCCGAGGAGGGCCTAGCGGGGCGGTCGCACGATCCGGCGGCGCGGTGTTGTCGCGGGTTTGGCGATCACGCGGCGACCGGCGCGGGTGGGGCGGCGTGTCGGGGCCGGTGCGGGCGAAGGTGGCGGGATCGCGGGGAGGTCGCGGCCCGCTCCTCGACCCTCCAGGCCGAGGATGTAGGGAAGCCTCTTGATCAGCGTCTCCTTCTCCTCGTCACTGAGCTTGCTGCTGTAGCGAATGCGCTGTGCATCACGCATTCGGCACAACTCGCGCTCGGCCCCGTCCAGGCCCGCCAGCGACGGATCGATGGGCCGGAGTCCCTCGTCGAGGCAATCTGTGAGTGCAGCAGCCACCTGGCGGATCAGCCGGTCGTAGAGGAGCAGGTAGGTCAACAGCGTGAACGGCTCGCGCTGGTGGAGACCGTAGCGGTTGACGTCTAGGGCCAGCTTACGGAGGCGGCGGCGTCCGTCTCGTTCCCGCGCCGCGATCCATTCTTGCAGGTAGAACTGCGCCACCACTCGCAGACGGTCAGCGTCGATGCCGTGCCGCAGCATCATGCGCCGGAGCATGCGGCGCTCCTGGGCGACTCGCTTGGGTGGTGTCGGGTACGCCTCGCCGACGATCCGCAGGTAGGCATCTGCCCAGGCTGCACGCTGGCGCTCGATGGCCCACGCGTGGTCAGGTTGGCGCGCAGCGCTGGGGAGGGCCGCGACCATGAAGCCCGTGTCCATGTTGTCCAACGGCATCGTGATCTCGTAGACAATGATGCGCCACCGGCGGCTGGGCCGACCGTCCGGCTCCCGCACCGGCTCGGCGTCGATCCAGCCGAGGGTCTGAAGTGCCTGGAGCGCCTCGTCGCAGGCCCGAGCATCGTTCCGCTGGATCACCTGGCGGAACTCGCGGAGGCTGACGCTGCCACCGATGCGCGCACGGAACAGGCGGTAGGCTGCCAGGCATCGGCGGTGCAGACCTTCGCGCAGCCAGCCGGTCTCGCGCCGCGGTTGGAGCCGTGGTCGGTCGCCTGCCTGGACTTCGAACTTCGGCGGATTCGGGTTGGCCATCACACCGGCCTCCAGTGAACTGATCCAGGTCGTGGTGGCTGCGTCGAGACCGCCGCAGCGGTCTCGGCCAGCCCTTCACCTTCGGTGATCACAGAGAGTCGGATACAAGGAGTCTCCGATTGGTCCTTTTCTATCTCCTTGTATCCGGCTTCCTTCACCTTCGGTGATTCTTATGTCCTTCTGTGCACACGGAGAATCGCCCATTCCGATCCTGAAAGTCGGCGATTTGTGCACACGAACAGACCGCGAGTTGTCGGTCACAGGCGAGTCGCGGTCGGCGGCATTCTCCGGCGGTCACAGGCCCGCAGGTAGTCTAGGATCAGCTTGACGAAGAGCGTCCAGTCGGGATGGATGTACTCTTTCCCTGCACGTTCGCCAAACAGATCGTGGAACACGTGGTCCGCCCATACGTGTTCACAGATCAACTCGCCCTCCCGCTCAAGCTTCCGCCTGTCATGGTTGTCCAGGCCGCTAATGTACTCGGCCAACGCCAGGGCCAACTCCCCCGTCCGGCCAATCAACGGGGGAGTCGGTAGCACCGGTGTCATCTGCCTCTTCGTCTTCTTCGTCTTCGTCGTCATGTCGTTCACCTCCGTCGAAAGTGAAGGCCGGTCACCGATGCCGGTCGCCCGAGGTTGCCCGTGGATAGTTGGGTCTGGCGGCCTCGGCGACTCGCCCTTCCAAGATCACAATTCCGACGAGAAGCCGGACCTGACCGCCGGGCCGCCGACGTAGGCAGGCCCTAGTACTCACTAGTGAAAGTAAGCGGTGAGTGTGATATGGCTGGCTGCATGGGACACCCGGTTCAGCCTCAACAATCGCCAACTTTTGCAAGCGAGCACTAGCAATCCGTGCCAGGGCCTTACCCCGATCTTGTGGGACGTCAGCCCGCCAGCGCCCGCGCGCGCTGCCGCCTCCGCGCGGAGGATGGCGTGCTACCGGCAACCTGTGTGATGGCGGGATTATCCGCTGGGAAGGCGACGCGCTGGCCGTCGCTCCGCAGGCATTCAATGGGGAACCTGCGGGCGTTGACCCGCAGCCCTGTGATCTGGTAGCGCTTGCCCTGGAAGGTAAACTCACGCCCAAGGGCGTCTGGGGTCAGCCCGTGCAAGGAGGCAAATCGCCGGAAGTCCTGCACCAGAAGTGTGGCGGCGACTCCATCGCTCCCGACGAAGGAGATGTCGACCTTCATCGTCAGACAACTGCCGGAGTAACTGCCGCCAGGAGCGCTCGTCGCCCTCACACCGAACTCGGCCTCGAGGGGCTTCAGCAGTTCCTCGACCCGGACCACCACCTTCCTCACCGTGTCCGTGTTGAACTCGGGCGTCGGCGGCGCCTTGCCGTTGCTGCTCTGCTTCACCACCGTCTTCCTTGCCTTCTGCTTCGTCTTCGCCTTCGTCATGTCCTTCACCTCCAAGCAAGATCGAGGGCAGCGCCGGTGCCGTCGCTGGTAGTCTCGTGCCGGAACAGGGGAGACTCGGCCCAGCGCGGCCCTCGTCACTGATCACCATACGAACGGCGCGCCCGGCCTGACGCGGGCATGGGCAACATGGCGGCACAAAGAGGAGGCGGCCCATGCAGGCCGCTCCCCCTCGACGCCCGTCGGCAGCTCTACACCTCTAGGCGCACGCGCAGAAGGCGCTCGATTGCCATCCGTGCCACCAGGTCACACGGCTCCTCCCTGCCGGTCACGTTCTCGATGGCGGCTTCTACTGCCTGACCTGTCCCCAGCTCGCCTCCGTGGTAGAGGTGCGTCGCCTCGGCCAACACCTCGTCCAGCACCTGCTCATGTTCGCGGATGTGCGCCTCGCTGGCGAAGCCCCCTGCCGGTGCCGCGTGAGCCTTCTTCGCACCGTTGGTCGATGGCTTCCTGCCCGCGCCCTTCCTCGTCTTGCTCTTCGGCATGTTGTTCACCTCCTCTCCTGCCCAGCCTGCCGCCCTCTGGCGGCGCGGGTCAATCACTACTTACGCTTTTGGGCGGCGGAACGTGTCTGCATCGCCGCTCGAATTTTCACCCTTTACCTACGATTGGCGCGCAAGGGGGGCCCTGCGGCCCCGGTACGCCGGGCCGGACGCGGCAAACCCCAGGCCGCTACGGCCCAGGGCCTTCTCCTAGGGGGCGCGGGCGGCCCGCTGGTGCGCGGCTTCGCCGGCGCCGATTATCACCTAGGAGCCCTCGACATGGCGAAGAAGACCAACGGCTCGCGAACCTACGAGGACCTGGTGCTGGACGGCATGGAGGCGCGCCAGCAGGCGGACGACGCCAACTGGCGGCTGGGGGACCTGGCAGCCGAAGTTGTGGGCGGCTACGGCGAAGGCAAGCTCCAGGACTTCGCCGAGAAGATCGGCGTCGAATACAAGACGCTACGCAACTACCGACGCATCGCCAAGCTGTTCTCCGAAAATGCCCGACGTCGGGCATATCTCGCCTTCGGCCACTACGACGCCGTGGCCGCCCGCAAGGACGCGGAGTCCTGGCTCGGGAGGGCAGAACGGCGTCGCTGGAGTATTCGGGAACTGCGAGATGCGCTGAAGGACGCCGATGACCGCGTGCGCGTGGAGCAAGCTGCGAGGCGAGCCGCCAGCATCGAGCATGATAGTAACTTCCACAGGGGCGACGCGCGCGAACTGATCGACGATCCTGTGCGTGGTTTGGAGGACGGCACTGTCAAGCTGGTCTTGACCGATCCACCGTTCGGCATGGATCGGAAGTCCCCGTCCGCCGACGCTGCCGAACGCTACCGGATCGAGGGTGACCAAACGAGGGATCAGGCGGCGGAGCTACTGCGCGCCGTCCTGCAAAGGCTGGCGCCAAAGCTCAGGGACGACGCCATGTGCGCGGTCTTCTGCTGGTGGAACGACACCGTCCTCCAAGGGGTGGTGGAGGAGTTCTTCGACGTCCATGGTCGCGTCCGGTGGGACAAGGGCCACGGCCCTGGCGGGAACTTCTTCATCTACGATGCCGAGGATATCATCATCGGCACGAGGAAGGGCGCGCCGCTTCTGCCGACGTTCTTCTTCCCATTCCACGGGACGTTACTCTACGCCCGGCCAGCAGAGTTCGTTCGCATCCACCCTATGGAGAAGCCCGACCTATTGCTCTCTGAACTGATCCTCGCCACGACTGTGGAGAGGGACATCGTCGTCGACCCGTTCGCCGGATCGGGCGCGTCCCTGGCCGCTGCCGCTAACCTCGGTCGCGCCTACTGGGGGGCGGAACTGAACAAGAACGCCACGGGAAGGGAGATGACTTGGTACGCGCGCGGCCTGGAGCGGCTCAGGGGCACCAGCATGCTAACCAAGGACATGATCGAGGAGAAGCTGAGCGAGGTGTACCGCCTCGGACGCTACGACTTCAGGAACGTCCCTCACTACGCCCTAGACTACCGAATACGGCGGCATCCCAAGTACCACGATCATGACTGTGAACGGGAAGGCTGCGAAGCCGCCGACCGACTCGCCGAGGCGTACCCGTTCGTCCGTCCGACCTATAAGGTCGTTGGAGGGCGCGCGGTGAGGATCACGGGTATGAGACCGGACGGGACCGTGATCCTGGCCACGGACAAGGACACCGCCGGTCGTGGGACGCGCAAACGGGCAACCTCAGCAAAGCGCCCTCGCGCTGCCAAGCGCAAAACCGCCTAGCCCCCCCGCCACCAGTCCGAACGCTCGCTTTGCCGCCCGCCGGCCGGCTGTTCCCCGGCGGCCCGATGGCCGCGCGCAGGAACGGCACGCAGGACTCCCGCTGTATCCGGTCCGCGTGCTACCGCGAACGCGCCGCTGGGCGGAGAGCCCTCTGAACCGCGCGCCAGTAGCCGCCACGATCATCGGCTAGTCTCGCGGGTCCGCCAGGGGCCCGGGCTTGTCTTGGACTCTGCGGTAGGCGGTCCCGGGGTTGGCCCCGGGGCGAAGCCAAAGTGACGGGATATGACAACCCGAGTGGCTCCCGACGCCGGCCGTCGCCACTGTTTGGTGGCCGCCCACGCGCATCGCCACAGAACGGTAGAATACTCGCGGCATGTCTATTGAAGGCCTAGAGCGCGAACTGCAGACGCATCTTGGGCCACCCGTGGCCGTTTCCTCTCCTAAGGAAGTCGATGTCGTCTGGCGTGTCAAAGGCTTCGAGATCGCGGTCTGCCACAATCCTGTACCGACCCGTAGTCGGCAAAGAGTATGGCGGGAGAGAGAAGCAGGGCGTGGCCTGCCGCTCTTGCTCGTGCTCCCAGACTCGATTGATGCCCAGCGCGCTGCGGTCGTGGGCCCGAGGGAATCAGCCTCCGAGCCTCGGACGTTGCGTGGCGCCGATCTTGCCCGGCTTATCATCGAGGCCCGTTCGCTTGCCCCTAATGCTGCCGCACGAGCTCTGGAGCAAGCCCTCGAACAGGCCGGGCGAGCTGCGGTGCCGGGTGTCCTGGTTCATGGCCTTCTCACCGACCACTACGTCCAGCGGCGATTCAATGCGCGCCCCGAGAAGAACGAGCTGGCTGGCGTTGCCGAGACGGCGGCAAAGGCCAAAGGTTGGCAGGATCGCCTGACTGCTCTCGGCTATGACCTCCGACAACTTGATCGGTTCGGGTACGTAGCCTACGCCGACGATATCGCCCTGGCCGTGATTCATCCCTACAACAGTCCCAGCTTCTTCAGCCGCATGGACGAACATGGCCGGCTCCCGGAAGGTGCGCTCATAGCGGAGTGCGAGGCGCGGGGCGCGCCATGGGGGATGCTCGTCGGTGGAGACCAGATCCGGCTGTTCGAGAGCCGCCCTGGAAGGGGAGCAGCCACCGACCGTTGGCTAGAGATAGATGCGGCCAATCTGGAGCCGGAGCGCACCTACCTTCTCGGTTTGCTGGCCCCGGCCAGCTTGCGCCAAGGTGGCGCAATGTCGCGCCTACTCAACGATGCAAGAGATTTCGGGTCAGAGCTCCGGGACCGTTTGGACGATCAAATACGCAAGTTCGCCTTGCCCCATGTAGCCCAAGGGCTGGGCGACTGGCTGGCGTCAGCGGAAC
>MGOB01000024.1:33862-34179 GCA_001796995.1 Chloroflexi bacterium RBG_16_68_14
AAGCCGAGGCTACCTGCCTTACGGGCTCTCCGCGGCGTACCGACGGAACGCACTGAGAACGCTCTGCAATGAGGCCCAGGAACGCGTGGGCACAGCCGACCCAAAGAGCACTTATCTGTGGGACCGCCTTCATGCACTGACCAACGCTTTGCGCAACGGTGACAAGTCGATGGACGTACCACCCTATAACGGCTCACTGTTCGCAGCGGATGGTCTTCCCGGCGCCATCCTCCTGGAGCGGGCAAGTATCAGCGACGCGCACCTCGCGCCCGCTCTCGACGCCCTCGGCTTCGACTACGCGGGCGGGGATGACGCCG
>MGOB01000024.1:34249-42690 GCA_001796995.1 Chloroflexi bacterium RBG_16_68_14
GCGGACCAGTCGTACCGATGGGATGAAAAGCGCGATCGATTCATGGCTGACGAATCGCCCGGCGAAGACGGAGTGACTGCGGGCCAGCTCTTCTTCCAGACCGAGGCGGGCGGTCGCAAGGGCGCCGGCGTGTACTACACCCGTCAGGAGCTCGTCCGCCATCTCGTGAACCAAGCTGTGCTCCCGGCTCTAGAAGAACACCTGGAGCAGGTCCGGCAACGCGCGGCTCGGGACCCGGTCGAGGCTGCTCGCCTGTTATTTCGCTTCCGCGTGCTCGACCCCGCTATGGGTAGCGCCCACTTCCTTGTGGACGCGCTGGACGTGACGGCCGACCGCGTGCAGAAGTTCTTGGCGGAGACGCCTCTTCCGCAGATTCGCGGGTACTTGGACGATCTGCGAGCCGAGGCTGGTGCAGGCACGGAACTCGTGGAGGACGGCCGCCTCTTGCGGCGTTTGCTGCTCAAGCATTGCATCTACGGCGTGGACCTGCAGGAGATGGCGGTGGAGCTTGCCCGGGTGGCTCTCTGGCTAGCCAGCTTTGTGCCCGGCCTCTCCCTCTCCTACCTCGACCACAACCTCCAGCAGGGCGACTCGCTGGTGGGTTTGGCTCGGTTCGAGCTGCTAGCCGTGCGCAAAGGCCGTGGCTCCGCCCGCGCCGGCGAGCTATGGACCAGCCCGGGTGGGTCACTGTTCAAGGCTCTAGAGCAGGCCAGCGACCTGGCACTAGAGCTGGCCGACGTCCAGGACCGTACGCCGGAAGAGGTGCGACAGTCCCGGGAGAAGCGAGCTGCGTTGGGCCGAATGTTGGAGGGTGCGCGGAGCGCTTTCGACCTCTGGACGGCCGAGGCCTTCGGCGTGAGCGGTGCGCGCGCAGCCCTCCTAGACGCTACAGCCATCTTGGAGGGCAAGCCCGGCGAGGATGTCGCCGAACTTCTGACGCGGGCGCAAAGAGAGAAGGAGCTGCGCCACTTCTTCCACTGGCCACTTGCGTTCCCCGAGGTCTTCCATCCCTCCTCTGAACGCAGCCCGGGATTTGATGCAGTCATCGGTAACCCGCCATGGGAGGAGATCACTGTCGAGGAACTTGCCTTCTATGCACTACATGATCCAGGCCTCAGAGGTTTGACGTCCGAGACCGAGCGTCGGCAGCGGATAGCGGAGCTGCTGGAGCAATACCCGCAGCTGCGCGAGGAATTCGAGGACCGCCGGCAAGAGGTAGAAACTCAGCGGTCCTTCTTCCGGCCGGAAAACGGGTACGAGATCCAGGGCTCGGGCGACCTGGATCTTTACGAGCTCTTCTGCGAGCGCTATCAAGCGCTCGCCAGGGCTGGGGGTTACATCGGCGTGGTACAGCCCCGTTCCACCTTTCTGGCCGTAGGAAGCCGTGGCTTCCGCCGATGGCTGTTCAAGAACTGCGAGGTCGAACGCCTGGATTTCATTCTCAACAGTCGGAACTGGTGCTTCCCGACTCACCCCCAGTACACTATCGCCCTAATGGCGGTCCGCATGAGCCCACCCGCCAAGGGCGCCGCGGTTGCCGTTAGCGGTCCATCAGCCAGCCTGGACGAGTTCCTGCAGAACGCCACGAGCCCAGGCGTTCGCGTCGAACTTGACGACCTGGCCCGTTGGACGCCGGCGCCGACCAGTGATCGCTCTTCTGAGCCCAGTTGGGAAGTGCCGCTCCTGCCTAGCAACGACTATGCACGCCTCTTCGCCAAGATCCGCCGCGGCCCACGAATCGATCGCTGGGCCTTAGACCACGGCGGCGTCTTCCCCGCGACCGAGCTGCACGAGACCCAGCAGAAGCGATTCTTCCGCCACAAGAAGGGTGTGCCTGTTTGGAAGGGACGCTGCTTTGACCAGTACGACCCGCATGGCCGGGAGCCGGCTGGCTTTGCCGAATGGGAGGAGGTGTTGGGGTTCCTCCAGCAAAAGCGAATGTCCTCGCGCTCCGGGTTTGCAGGCCGCGTCCCGGCCGCGGTGCTGAAGAACTCTGCCACCCACGCTGTCCACCAGGCACGCGTCGCCTTCCGCGACGTCTCGCGTGCAACTGACTCCCGCACCGTTCGTGCCTGCCTGGTGCCTCCCCGGACGCCGCTCACGAACACAGCCCCTTACCTAGTCTTTCCCGACGGCAGGCCGGTAGACGAGGCGTACGTCCTAGGCGTCCTCAGCAGCTTGCCATTTGACTGGCAGGCCCGTCGCTTCGTTGAGACGCATCTCAATTTCTACATCCTTGACCTGCTGTGCTTCCCGCCCGAGGAGGACGTAGACGCGACCGAAAGCGCTCGCCGGTCAGCCCGACTCTCCTGCTCTGACAAGCGCTTCGCGGCGTTCGCGAGGAACGCTGGCGTACCCTGCGGCCCGTTGGCTGGGGAGGAGCGGGACACCCTGCGGGCGGAGATCGACGCGCTGGTGTCCCACGCGTACGGCCTCACGTCCGAGGACTTGCAGATCATCTTCTCCGACTTCACGTTGGACGCGGTGAGCCCTGAATACCGCGCATTGGTGCGACAGAAGTTCGAGGAGCTTGCGCTGTGAGCGGTGGACAGCCGGAGCTGGTCGACAACAGCGCCCGCTACGTCCACGGCGAGGCCCTCCGGTGGCTGGCGGAGCGCTACCCGCGGCCTCTGCGCGTGGCCACGGGCTACGTCCGGCTAGCCGGCCTCCACGGTCTCGCCCAGCTCCCCGGACCGCCGGAGCGAGATGTCCGCATCCTCTTGGGTGCTGTGCCGGAGCCCGGTTTGGGTGAGGACTCTTTCTTGGAGGACGAGGCCCGCCAGGCAGGGATGCTACTGGAGCAGGCGCTACAACGACTCCGGCGCGAGCGCGACTTCGACGCGTTCCCTCCAAGCCGGCGTCTCCAGACCCTTCGGGCTGTGGACGAGTTCTTGGCCGACAAACGCGTCCGAGTCCGACGCTTCACAGACCGTTTTCTCCACGGCAAGTCCTACATCTTTGCCGACGAGCCGGGCCAGCCCCACGGAGAGCCCGGCGCCGCCCTGGTGACCTCCGCGAACCTGACCGGTGGCGGGCTGGAGGGCAATCTGGAGCTAGGCCTGGTCCACTATCAGCCCCACGTGGTGGGCGACGCCGCCCGCTGGTTCGATGAGCTCTGGGATCAAAGCGCAGAGTTCAAGGATCAACTCCGCGACCTGCTGTTCCCCGAGATCCCGGAGTACAGCCCGCAGACCATCTTCCTTCGCATGCTGCTGGAACTGTACGGTGAGGAGTTGGAGGAGACGGCCGCGCCGGCGGAACGCCCAACGCTCGCACGCTTTCAGGAGGACGGGTACCGCCGGGCGCTGCGCATCATCGAAAAGTATGGTGGGGCGATCTACGCAGACGGCGTTGGTACCGGCAAGACCCACGTCGGCCTGGAATTCGTCCGCAGGTATGCCGGCGAGAAAGGGCTCCACACATTGATCATCGCGCCGGCCCAGCTCCGGGACGAGACTTGGGAGCGTGCTCTGCACCGGGCGAACCTGCCCGGCCAGGTGATCTCCTACCAAGAGCTGGCCATGGACGAGCAGCTCGCGGCGCGCAATGGTGGCCGGCGCATCCTGGCCGTGAACAAAGAGGCCTATCGACTCGTCATCGTCGACGAAGCCCATGCCTTCCGTAGCCCAGACACGACATACTACTCCGCACTTGATCGTCTGTTGGGAGGTGTCCCAAAGGCGCTCGTGCTGCTCACCGCCACCCCCGTCAACAACGCCCTGTGGGACCTCTACCACCAGATCATGCTCTTTGCTCGTCACGACGCTGCGTTCGCTGACTCTCTAGGCGTCCGCGACATGCGAGCGTTCTTCCGCGATGCCGGCGCTAACGACCCGGACCTCATCTCGCCCACGAAGATATTCCCTCTTGTTGATGCTGTGGCGGTCAGACGAGACCGCAGCTTTCTAGAGAAGCATTACGCCGGAGACACCTTCCCAGATGGCACCCCCGTGCGCTTTCCGAAGCCGCTCTTGCATGAACGCCGTTACGACTTGGACCAGAGCTACCCGGGCATATTCCAGCGTATCGTTAGAACCATGACCGGGCTGAAGATGGCGCGTTACCAGCCAAGTCGCTACCTGGAAGTGGGCGCCCACGACGACGGACGCGAGGCGGTACTGGCCGGACTCGTTCAATCCGGACTACTGAAGCGTTTCGAGTCCTCGGCGCACGCCGCGCATGAGACGATCGCGCGCATGCTTGCAGTCCACGTCGCGCTCATCAGGGCGTGTGAAGAGCACGGCCAAGTGCCTTCGCTCGCGTCTCTCCGGGCTTTGTTCGCCGAAGTGCACGAAGGCGAAGTCGCGCCGGAGGCCGTAGAGGCCGTGTTGGAGCAGGACGAAGACGCTCGCCCAACCGACGACTTCACGCAGGCCTTTCTGGACGATCTCAAGGCGGATCGCGACGCGCTTCTCGCAATGCGCGAAGACTTGGCGGTACTGCTCCAGCAGCCGGACCCCAAGCTAGCGACCCTTCTGGAGATCATCCGCACCTCCCCAGCCCAGAAGATCGCCGTATTCACAGGCTTCGGCGATACGGCTCGCTATCTCAAAAGTGTGCTGGAGGGCGATGCGGAAGGGCGATGCGGCAGACCTTTCATTGCTGTCATCGGCGACGAGGCCTCGTCGGCTGAACGGGAGCGGGCGCTCATTCGCTTCTGCCCGCGGTCTATGACCGACAACCCTGAGTACGAGGCGACCGAAGGAGAGGTCGATCTCCTACTGGCGACAGACATCGTGTCGGAGGGCCAGAACCTTCAGGACGCCCAGGCCGTGATCTCATATGACATGCCCTGGAACCCTCAGCGGGTCGTGCAACGAAACGGCCGCGTGATTCGCCTCAAGAGCGCGCATGGTGAGGTCTATCTTCACACTCTCCTTCCCAGTCGGGGCGAGCTAGAACAGCTCCTTCGCCTGGAGGCAAAGCTGCGGGCCAAGATCGCGGCGGCGAATGCCTCCGTAGGAATGGAATCCCAAGTCCTCGCCAGCGTGTATGCCGAGTCGAGAGCCTACGCTGATCTTGAGGAGTTCGCCAACCGCCTTGCGGGAGGAGATGCAACGCTGCTCGACGAAGGCGAAGGTGGTCAGTCCGGGTCCTTCGTCGGCGAGCGATACCGCGCCATGCTCGCCCGAGCGCAGGCTGAAGGCCAGCTCGCGGAGCTCAAGGCCATGCCCTGGGGCGTCGGCTCCTATTTCCATGCAGTTGAGGCTCTCGAAGACGTATCGCTACCCGCAGTCGTGTTTGCGGCGCGAGATCGGGATGGAGGACGGCACTGGCGAGCCGTTACTGCCGATGGGACGGTACTCCGAGATGATCTGAAGCTACTCACGCTTGCCGATCCAGGAGATGCTCCTCGCGACGAGTTGCCCGATAGCGTCGACCTCGACGCACTGTGGCAGAAGGCGGTGGAAGATATCTGCACCGAGTACAACGCGGCTCTCGACCCGGCCGCTCGTGAGCGTCGACTGCCGGCCAGTCAACGCTGGGCTGTGGACCTTCTCCGCGAACCCTCGCTCCCTGACCGGCCTGAGTTTGTAGACGCGGACGCTGCCCTCCTAGCGCCCAGAGATGCCTCAGTGTTACGTTCGCTCGCTGGCATCAGAAAGAGAGAGGAGCTGACCGCCCTGCAGGCTGCGGAGGCTGTCGTCGCGGTCGTGCGGGATTTTGGCCTGCGCCCAGTGCAAGTGCGCGAGGAGGTTAGGAGACCTCTGGTGCCAGACGACGTCGGCGTAGTCGCGTACCAGGCGGTCCTCTAGCGCCTCTGGTGCCAAAGTACTCCTGCGATTCGCCAAGCCACCGCTGTACGGAGACCTCCGCTGTAGCTCTCGGGAGTCAGGTCAACGGAGCCGACTCGGACCAGCCGGCCTCCAGAGTTCTTCGAGATCGGAGTGTAAGAAATCCTAGGGCGCCGTCATAGAGAGAATGAAGGGATGGAACAGCTCCCCCACGAGGAGGAAGCTTGGCGCCCGCATACGATGGCGAAGCCTCGCTGATCCGCGACATCCAGTCCGGCACACCGGACCAGTCGGCAGCAGCCTTCGAGGAGTTGGTGAAACGCTACGCCTCGAAGCTCTTCTTGCATCTCTCTTCCAAGGGCCTCGCTGTCGTGGAGCAAGAGGATGTGGCGAACGAGACCTGGGCGCGCGCGTACCAGCTAATCGGACGTTACGAGTACCGGGGCGTTAGCGTTTTCGCGTGGCTCCGGGCCATCGCCGATCGTGTGGCCAAGGAATACTTCAGGCGTCGATATTTGGGAGAATCCCTCGAAGTCAAGGGTCGTGACGTCGTAGCGCCATCCGGCAACGACCCTGAGCCAGCCACGCTGGATCGCCTTACTCATGAGGAACGAATGGCAGCCGTCAAGGATGCGCTAACCGCGGCTCCTGAGGACTACCGTGCAATCATCGAGGCCGTCTTCTTTGACAAGTTTACTACCGAGGACGTCATGGAGCTGTACGAGTGGTCGCAGAGCAAGGTCTACACCACGAAGTTCCGTGCGCTGGCGTGGCTGAAGAATCATCTCCTAGATCGCTATGGGACTGATACCATCCTGGACTTGCTGTCGTGACGGAGAAGGGCAGCTTCGAGGCGGACCCGGGAGGGGGAGCTACGCGAGGAGGTGCATCCATTGACTGAAGACGCCGAGAGCGAGGCGGTCAAGGGGATGATCCTCGACGCATGGATCGAGGATCTAGGAAGCGATCGTAGCCCAAGAACGATCCCGGAAATGGGGACACTGACCCCGGAGGAGCTGGAGGAGCTGATGCAGCTGGCTAGGTGGTACAAGGCCAGCTTCTTCGCCTCCCAGTCCGTTCAGACAGATGTGGATTCGATGGCGGCCACGCTCCGGGAGCGCGTGTACGAAGACCGGGCGTCTGAGTTGGAGCTCGTGGCGATGCTAACAGGCAACGCAATTACCTTCGGGAGCGCGCTCCAGGCTGCTCGCGCTCGACTCGGCGTTGAGCCGGAAGTTCTAGAGCAGGCGCACGCTCTTCCTAGAGGCGTTGTCAGTCAACTCGAGGCTGGGAAATTGCCGCCGCACCGTGTAGCCATAGACAAGATGGTGGTTCTCCTTCAAGGCCTTCGCTTCTCGCAACAAGTGCTGGACTTGATTCGACGCTCCTGCATCGAATGGGCTGCGTCGGCCTACGGTCAAGCGCAAACACAATTGGGCAGGATTGATAGGTCTTTGAACAACGTCGAGCGGCTCAGGCTACTTCAGGACGCTGCAGGCGAGGCAGACGAAGGCCTGTCCAAGGAGTTGGATCAAATCCGAGAGTACTGCAATACTCTTGAAGCCCGACTGCCCTAGAGGGGGCGTTCGAGGTTCAGCAAGCCGGCGGAGTCAAGGCGACGAAACATCGCCTCCGGGCTTACGTCGAACTCCGCAGCCATGGCCTTCATATCGCCCAGTTCGCGCCAGCGCTCCCTTATCCAGGTCTCCGGCATCAGAAGCTCGGAGGCAAAGACATTCGCTTGGAATTCGTTGATGCGACGTGGGTCCGAAATGTCTCTGTCATCGAAAACGCACGAAACGGGGCTGTGCCCCAGTATGTAGTGGCCGAGTTCATGGGCAACAGTGAACCGTTGGCGGTGCGGATGCGTACTCTGTTCGACCTCGATCACCCTCCGCTCCCGGAGTAGCCGCCCGCTGAATCCCCTCCCTCTCGATACGTAATCAATGACAAGGCCATGGCCACGCGCTACGGCCTCTGCGCGCACGGGCGGCTCAGTTATCCCTTGCTCTTGCAGGGCCTCGCGGGCCCGCCGCCGGCATAACTCTTCGCTCATTGCCTTCCGCTGCAAGAATCTTGAGCCTCTCAGTCATAAGGTAAGTGGATGGGGTCCTCATGGCAAACGAAGGCTCCCTCACTAGCAAGCTAAGGAGGTTTCACCAAATGGAGCAGCAGCAACGGATTGGAACCCAGGTCGAGGGGAAGTTCTTCACCATCTTTGTGGACGGGAAGGAGTTCCACTTGGAGCAGTCCACCATCACCGGCGGGGAGATCATGGACTTGGCCGGCATCTCCCGGGACGTGGGCCTGATCCAGATTCTGGAGGACGGCACCCAGGTGCAAGTCCAGCCGGACGAGGTCGTCGAGCTTCAGCCCGGGCGGCGCTTCAAGAAGGCGCCCCGCTTCGTGCGGGGGTAGATCGTGACACTGGAGCGCCGCCAGGCGGAGATCGAGCTGCTGCGCAGGCGGTACGGGGAGCTAGAGCACGGCGCGAGCGCCGACTGGGTGCTTTTCAAGAGCTTTCCCCTGCCAGCAGGTTGGAACCGTGAGCGCACGGAACTCCTCATCTTGATCCCCGCCGGCTATCCCTCCACGCCGCCGGAGAACTTCTACGTCCGGGATGGCCTACGCCTTGCGAGCGGCGAGAGCCCCAGCAACTACTCGGAGGGGCAGACGGTCCTGGGTGATCGGTGGGCCCCGTTCTCC
>MGOB01000024.1:42704-50626 GCA_001796995.1 Chloroflexi bacterium RBG_16_68_14
CGCCAAGGACGGCGACAACCTCCTCACTTTTGTGCTCGTGATTGAGCGGCGGCTTCAGGAGGCAGCTTAGTGGGGCACCGGCTTACCATCGGTAGTGGGATGTGGGAGACCCTGCGCAGCCACCTCTTGGCCGACCGTCATGAGCACCTAGCCTTCCTCCTTGCCGGGTACACCGCTGTCGGCGGGCACCAGGTGCTTCTGGCCTGTGAGTTAGTCCTGATCCCTGACGACGACCTGGAAGGCAGCGAGTACTCTTGCGGCCTTTCCCTAAAGTTAGAGGCCCTCCTCCACGTGATGAACCGGGCCAACCGCGCCGGGCTCGCTCTGGTGGAGGCTCACAGCCACCCATTCTCCACCGAGCGCGTCGCCTTCTCGCCCACGGACAGCGAGGGCCAGAGCGAGATGGTTGCCTACATCGCGGACACTCTCCCTGGGCGGCCGTACGGCGCCCTGGTTCTCGGGCAGCAGGCCGTGGAAGGGCAGGTGTGGCTACCCGGTTCTGCGCGCCCGGAGCAGCTGGACGAGGTGAGGGTTGTCGGCGACAATATGGCCCGCATCTTCGCTGGCGGGACCGCTCGGTCATACCCGCGCCAAGTCAAGGCGAGGCCGTTGGTGAGCGATTGCCCCTACCACCGGCAGGTGCTGGCCATAGGCGAAGAAGGCCACGCGAGGCTTCGGAGCACGCGGGTGGCTGTCGTCGGACTCGGTGGTGTTGGCTCCGTGGTTGCCCAGCAGTTAGCGCATCTGGGCGTTCGGCAGTTCGTACTCGTGGATGACGATCACGTAGAGCGCACGAACCTGCACCGCTTGGTGGGGGCCGTAGCCTCCGACGCCGGGACGGCCAAGGTGGAGGTGGCCCGGCGCCAGATCAAGGCTGTGAACCCCACGGCAGACGTCACGCTGATCCCATCCAGCGCACGGACGGCTGAAGCACTGGATGCCCTAAGGGGAATGGACGTACTCTGCGGGTGCGTAGACACGGACGCGGGGCGCCTGATCCTCAACGAACTGGCGCTGGCCTACCTCATCCCCTACATCGACTGCGGCGTAGGCATCGTCGCCGGAAGGGAAGGGCTCGAGGAGGCTGGGGGGAAGGTCAGCGTGTGGACCCCCGGACGGCCCTGCCTCATGTGTACCAAGGACATCAACCCGTGCATCGCCGCCGAGGAGTTGGAGACTCAGCAGGAGCAAGAATTTCGGCGGCTGCATGGATACGTCGCCGGCGCCCACGTGCCGGAGCCAGCTGTGATTTCCCTCAACAGCACTGTCGCTTCCCTGGCCGTGACGGAGCTGCTGGCCCTCGTCACCGGAGTGCGTCCTTCGCTCCACTACACCTACTATGACCTCTTGGAAGGCCGTTCCGGGGCTCGTCTCTGTAACGCAGACGACCGGTGCACTGCGTGCGCCTTGTTTGCACTAGGTGACAAGGCCGACGTGATCCGTTACAGCCGAGCCGGGCTACCTTCAGACCTACCGGCCCTTGAACAGAACAGATGACCGGAAGTATGCTCAAATTGCCAAGCATCGTCGAGGGGAGGTCGGGGCCCCCAACTTAGCCAAACCTCCGAGGCGCCCTACGAAACGATCATGGAACAGACCGGATATCTAGTCCGCGCTCGGCACAGCCTCACGCAACGATCGGTGGCCGCAGTCTTGCGTTCATTCGTCCAGATTACCGAGAACGAAGAGCAGGCCCTGATCGACTATCTCGCCTTCCCGCGCTCCTACGCCAAGAGGGAGCGCCGCAAGAAATGAGGTGGTCATTTTCGGCCCACCGGAGTTTCCGCAAGTGTCCCCGACAGTGGTTCTTCAGGACGGTCTTCGCTAACTCTCGTGCCAGGGACCCGGTTCGGCGGGAGGCACATCGGCTCTCGAAACTTGAGGGCATCCAAGCCTGGCGCGGCAAAATCGTCGACTCCGTCATCAGCGAGACCATAATCCCGTCCATTGCCTGGAAACGCCCGTGCAGCCTCGGCGATGCGGAGAGAAAGGCGGACGAGCTACTCGCTGTGCAGCGAGCCCAGCGAATGAGCCGCAACGGAGAGAGCGTGTTCTTCGAAGCCGAGTACGGCGTGCCCCTCACTGAAGAGATGTTCAGCAACGCCCGCGCGGAGATCCACACAGCGCTGGAGAATCTCTACGTCGCCGAACCCGTGTGGTCCGTGCTCCAACAAGCGAAGACCCTCGTTCCTCAGCGGCCCCTAAGCTTCAAGCACGGCACGGCGACTGTCCGGGTCGTTCCCGACCTCATCGCGTTTCATACGGCGCGGGCGCCCTCCATCGTTGACTGGAAGGTCAACAGGTACCCCTTGCGCGACTACTGGCTCCAACTCACCACAGGAGCCATCGGCGTAAGTCGGTGCAATCCCCACCGCGACTGGCCCAGCAGCGCCGCCCAGCACAACCCACATGAAGTTGAACTCCTTGAAGTCCAGCTCCTCAAAGGCGATGTCCGTGCCCACGTCATCTCCGAGACCGATGTGTACGAGGCAGACGACTTCATCTCCATCTCGGCCACCGAGATGGAACTGGCATGCCGCGGTCGCGATGCGAAGGACCTTCGACCCGATGACTTCCCGGTAGCTTCCGACCCGAAGACGTGCCAGCTGTGCCCGTTCAGGAAGCTTTGCTGGAGGAGCGGAGCATGAGCCTCCTGGAAACCAACATCTTCCCGATTACGAATCTCGCCGAATTGAAGAGCCGATACCGGCTCTACCGCATTAGGGGACTCTCGGCCGACCAGGAAGAGTACGACCCGAACATCCAGACAGTTATCCGAAAGCTCAGCTACTCCATGCGGAGCCCCGTTGCCGTAACCGTGCAGAAGGGCGAGCCACATCTCGCTCTCCAGGACGACGCCCCGGAACCGCCATCTCCGTACCCCCTTGTCCGTGCCACCGCTGTTTTCGAGAGAACCGACGAGGTCTTTACGCTCGACTATGAAAACCCGACACCTGAGACGGACGCCCTGCGCATCCGCTTTCTCCGGTTCGCCATCGAGGGTGCACTGTTCCGTAACCGCAACTTCTGGCAGCCCGGCGCCGGCAACCCCTTCTTCGAGCGCCGTCCCATACTTGACAGCGACGGCGTGTGCGTGTACCGCGGGTACGGCGTTCGCGTCGTCCCACTTGAAGGCGGGAAGCTGGGTGTGTGCATTGACGTCCAGCACAAGTACGTCTCGAGAGACCCTCTGCCCGCAAACCTGAAGCGCGAGGACTTCCGGAAGTACAAGAACGCGCGCTGCGTCTACCGGTACGGCAATAGCTGGTACGAGATCAAGCTCCACGACCACACGGGGTTGAGCGTTAGCGAGCAGATGCTCTCCCACGGGGTGGCCAAACCCATCCCGCTTCTCGAGTACATCATGGACAACGCACCCAAGCCCCTCCCGCGCGAAGTCGCCGACCTTTCCCCCACCAGCCCCGCCGTGACGTACATGACGGGCCGTGATGAAGTCCGGCATGCAGCCGCGGCCCTATGCTATCCCGTCTTCGATACGAGCGATTCCCGCATCAAGCTGACCCACCGCAAGACCATCCTCCCACCCCATGTCCGTCGCCAGTGTATCCAGGCATTCGTCAAAGACCACCTTACCGCCGTTCGGTTCAAGGACATGGCAGTCCATGTCTCGATCACGCCGGTCACCACGCCGACGAGAGTCTTCCTGCCGCCGGACCTCGCCTTCGGCAACAACACCGTCTATTCCGTCAGGGGCACGCCGGGGACGAGCTACGTCAGCCTCGAACAGCTCGGCCAGACGCGCCGCGACGCCCTGTTCAACTGTAAGATTGGACCGTACGCTGGCAAGCCGCTGGACCTCCAGTACATCATCCTGCCCAAGTCCGTCTGCGACAGCCACGGGCCAGCATTCCTCAAAGACCTGAAGCGCATCATGACCGAGCTCTACACGCAAGAGCTTCCCTACGATCCTGTTCCCATCGTCTACGACGACCTACGACCGAAAACCTACGCCGCTCAAGGCCGCGCTATTCTGGAAGCCGTTGAGGCCGAGCTGCGTGCGCCTGGCTACGGCGTGGCGATGATCCATGAAACCGTGGACCGGAGAAACCGTGAGCATGACCAACTGGCCGCAATGGTGATGCGCGAACTACGCGAGCTCGGCTTGTACGTCTCCGTCATCCACACAACGGTCGGCAAAGAGTGCTACTGGCTCCCCCAAAACGCGCCCGCAGGAACGGACTACCAGCCCCTGCGTGACAAGGGCGGAAAGCTCAACGGCTACCTCCGCAATGTCGCCATCACTAAGATCTTGCTCACGAACGAGCGCTGGCCATTCGTGCTCGCCACCCCGTTGCATGCGGACCTCACAGTCGGCATTGATGTCCAGTTGAACACCGCCTGCTTCGCGTTCATCGGCAAGAGCGGATCGGACATCCGCACCGTCCTAAGGACATCGACCCAGAAGGAACGTCTGTCTAGAGGCCAAGTCCGCCAGACGATCCTGGAGGTCCTCCGCCAGGAAGCAGACCTTGGGCGAAAGGACATCAGGCGCATCGTCGCTCAGAGGGACGGCCAGTTCTTCGCAACGGAATTCGCTGGCATCAACGAGGCCATTGCGACGTTGAAGACTGAGGGAGTCCTGCCCGACGAAATTTCCGTGGACTTCATCGAGATCCCGAAGAAATCCGCAGTCCCGTTCCGGCTCTTCAACATCAGCACGCGCCCCGGCGGGCAAACATTAGTTGAGAACCCCCAAGTCGGCTCGTATTACATTCCCACCGCCCGCGACGGTTACGTCTGCACTACTGGCAGGGAGTTCTTCCATCCGGGCACAGCCAACCCGCTACATGTGAAACATGTCGCAGGCGCCATGCCGTTCCACGAAATTCTCGAGGACGTCTACGCCCTCACGTGCCTGGCCTGGACACGCCCCGAGGACTGCACAAGGCACCCCGTCACGCTCAAGCTGGCGGACATTAGGCTCCGGGAGCACGCCGGCGGATACGACGAAGACGCCCTGGAGTACGGCGACGAACCGCAATCCACGGAGGTTGGAGCTGATGAGTGATGCGGGGCTGTACGGCAGCGTCTACGAGCAGCTTCGAACGTATGCCGACAGGCTGGACCACGCGCTTATCGCCCTGCGGAACCCGCAGGGGGAAATCGCACAAGAGGCTCGGCTAGAAATCGTTGGTCTTCTCCGCGAGATTACCAACGAGGATTCTACGAATCCGGCGACTCGTCTTGTCACCGCGATCCTAAAGCAACGGCTCCCAGCCGTCGCGGGGCAAGGGCTCACGCTCTGCCGGTCCCTCGCACATGCGTTGGAACAGCGCCCCCCCACTTCTGCCGACCTTGACCAGCTTGAGCAAGTTGCCCTCGCTTTGGACAAGGAGTGCTCCAGCACGCTCGCCAGGATCAAAGGGATGCGATGATCGAGTCCTACCTTAATGCGGCCATTCGGCAAGCCCAGGAACGCGCGAAGGTTCTCAAGGGTAAGATCTCCCAGCCCGTTGAGCACCGAGAACTAATCGCCTTGCGCCAAACGTGTGAGGACCGCATCGACCAAGCGATCCGTGACCTTGAACTACTCCTTACGGACCCGGTCATCGTGCGAGCGGACCTTATTCACGAGCGTATTCGTCTCTTCCGCAGAAGCCTGGCCGACCTCAGCCTCTTGGAGACCACAGCTATCGCCGCACTCACGAGGTTCCAGGAAGATGACCTTGCCCTGAGTAAGCTAGTCTTCCAGATCCATCAGGAGGTAAACTATCCTCTCCCGCCTCCCACCGTAACCTGCTTGTCTCGGGAGTACTTCTCGATCAACACCTCACTGCGGCTTCTCGAGGTGCCCCTCGCAGAGTCCGACTTCCTTCTGCACCTACCAGACCTTTATCATGAGATTGCGCACCCACTCGTCACCACGCGAAACAACCCCTCAATCGAGCCGTACCAGACGGAGTACGGGAAGTTCCTGGTCCTGGTCACCCGCCAGTACGATGCTGAGCGCGCGGCCAATCTGAGGTCCACTGGGCCGCGCGAATACTTTGGCCAAGCGCTCGACTTGCTCGAATACTCCTGGATTCGTGGCTGGGCGAACGAACTCTTCAGCGACCTTTTCGCCGTCTACACACTCGGCCCGGCATACGCCTGGGCGCACTTCCACCTTACAGCAAGTCGCAATGTCGACCCTTACGAGATACATTTTCCGAGCATCATGTCGCATCCGCCTGACCAAGCCAGGATGGAAACCATGTTGATCGGCCTTGACCTACTCGGCATCAAGGAAGAAGCGGCTCAAATCCAACGAAGGTGGGAGGCACTGATCAAGGCCACCGGGGTGAAGCCAACGGCGATGTACCGCCGAGCCTGTCCCTGGGAACTCCTCCGCAAGGCAGCAATCAATGCTCTCGAAGGGACCCAGAGAATCGGCTGCCGCATCGCGCGCGACGGTTCGGCAAGCCCCATTCGTGACTTGCTGAACAGCGCCTGGCAGAAATTCTGGACGGCACCCAGCGAATACCATGCCTGGGAGCGTGAAGCCATCGCGGACCTCAAGCGAGGAGTCGAGGCTCACAGATTCGCGCCAAGACTAGCCTCCGGCGCACGGGATTAAGCAGGCAGCCGACTTGATAATCGAGAACACCGGAGTCGCGCGGCGAGTACTCGTGCAGGCAGTCTGCTGTGACAGCCGGCCTCGAGTGGCCGAAGAAGGCCATCGGCACGATCCACAGAGCCCAGCCGCCAGGGGATGCCGAAGGAGACCTAGAGCCGGCGTGCCGGGAGCTGGTGCTGACGAAGGAGAGGTTAAGAGAACTGGCGGAACCACTCATGATCCCGGCACGGTGCTATGACCATTCACCTCTCAGCTAGATTAACGTGGCACGACACCGGTTGGGACGGGCGTGTATGCGCAGACCCGATCGCCAACGTCTCATGCCTCGTGCACGACCATATCCGGGACTCTCGCGACGACCAGGCAGAGCTCCAACACGCCGGCCGCCTCCTCAGTGAAATAGACTTTCGTCCCCCGTGTTCACGCGACCCAGGCATCTACTCGGAGACTGGCTACCGTCTTACTCACCGCGACCCCTTGGAGTGGCGAGGGTTGCCCTCGGTAGACGAAGATCTGCCGCCATACTGCGTCTCCACGAGCCCTTACGGGCGGATGTTCGCCGAGAACGGCGGCTGGGAATATGACCCGGGCCGACAACTCGAACGACTGACCGATTTCTTCGACGCGCTGACGCCGGTCAAGTCTCTGGTCTTCTTCTACCTGAAGGACGGCCAGCCGTTCGTAGAGACCAATCAGCGGATCATCGCTGGTATTGGGCGGATCAAGAAGGTCGGGCCGCAGCGCTATTTTGGCGGCAGCGACGATCATGGCCGGCCCTACCCCGTATGGTCGCGAGCCATCGAGCAGGACTACCCGGCGCAAGGCCTTCGCTTGCCACTCCAAGAGTACCTGCGTTCCGGCGTCGATGCCTCTCCAATCATCTGCCTGGTTCCCGATCACCTGACGGCGTCGTTCTCCTACGTTGCCGAGCACGTTTCGGACGACGCGGCAGTCACCGTGATTGAGCGGATCATAGACGCAGTTCGCGCCGCTCGCGATGGCGGTGTCGTAAGCGGGCCCTGGGACCAGCATCTCGCTTGGTTAGAGCAGGCCCTCGGTGAGGTCTGGAGAGAGAGAGGACCGTGGCCCGGAATAGCATCTGTGCTGAGCTACCTCGGGTGTCCCAGCTCGGTCACGTTCCAGCGAGACGTCCTGGGGAAACTCGCTCCCGGGACCAATATCTGGGCGGCTACAGAAGCGTTCCTCGACGGTCGTTCGTCTGCGCCAACGCCCCATAACAAAGGGCTCAAACGAGCGGCCGAACGGTGGGCTCGAGAACCAGAGTCGCGGCGCGGCCTGATGCGTACGTTGACGCGCTTTGACTTGACCGTGAGCCAGGTCGAGC
>MGOB01000024.1:50702-63311 GCA_001796995.1 Chloroflexi bacterium RBG_16_68_14
CCCTTCATACTTTGCGAGCTGGACCTGGGCGCGAACGACTCTGAGCCGGTCGCCTTCGATTCCATAGATCACGGATTGCTGCCGCGGGCGGGACTGCATGCAGATATCCCTCCCATCAGAGTCGACGACGATCAGAGGGTGCGCGCCCTCTTTCTCGACGTCCTGAAATCGGCAGCCGTGGAGGGAGATACCGTCCTCAGTCTGGACGAGGCGAGCCGTCGCGTTGAGAAGAGGCTAGCGAATGACCGCCGCTGTCTGCCCGATCCTGTAGCGCTGGAGGCAGCATCCGAGTTCCTCGAAGAGCGGCTGTCGTTTCTGGATGTTGCTGGCGGAAGGGTCGTAGCGTCCCGTGCCCTCTTTGAGGACGAAGCCATTATTCGCGACCGCTTGAACCGCATGGTGGAAAAGCGGTACGACGTCCCGGAGCTCGACTGGCGTTCGATCGTTGACCGAGTCCTAGCGCGAGCCGAAGACCGGGGCTCGGAAGATGAAGAAAGCGCCCGGCAGGAAAAGGCGGCAGCGCTGCGCCGAGCTTTACCCGCACGTTTCAGCGTTGTAACCGGGCGGGCCGGCACCGGGAAGACGACGGTCGCGAGGGCGCTCATCGAGGCCATACAGGAGTGTGATGGTCACGGCTCCCTACTCTTGCTGGCGCCCACTGGTAAGGCGCGGACGCGCCTCCAGCAGATAGCCGGGACCGAGGCCAAGACGATTCATCAGTTCCTCGCCGAAACCGGTTGGATCTCGTTCAACAATCGCTACGCCTTGCGACGCGAAGGTGGGAAGACGGAAGGGACCGCGACCGTGCTCATCGATGAGGCATCGATGATTCCAACCGAGCTCCTGGCGACCCTTTTCCGAGCGATAGCGTGGAACGACGTTCGCCGGCTGGTCCTTGTCGGCGATCCCAACCAACTACCACCGATTGGCTCGGGGCGTCCGTTCGCGGACGTCATTGCCTGGCTAGACGAGAGCGCCGACCGTCGAGAACGGCTCATACAGCTCCAGTATCGAGGCCGCTTTAGTGAAGCGGCTAGCCTGGGCCTGCGCCTGTCCGATGGATATGCGTCCGGGGAAACGCCTCCAGACGACGACGAGATCCTGGCCCTCGTTGCTCGTGGCGAGATGCCGGACAGCGATCTAGAAGTTCACTATTGGCAAGGACTGGAGGAACTAGATCGGCTGCTCGCCGAGCGTATGTCGGCAACCGTCCTGGGCGGTGCCCAGCGCGGGGACTATCAAGCCCTAGATACGTCCTTCCGGCGAGACGGCCAACCGTCCCCCGAAGCGTGGCAGATCTTGACACCTACCCGGCGCCAGGGCGCAGGTACGGACGAGATCAACCGTCGCATTCAGCTGGACTACCGACGAGGGCTCATCGAGGCTGCAAAGCGCGGCCGCAAGTTTGGGCGAAGACAGCTAGCGAAGCCTGCCGGAGACCAACAGATCGTAGAAAACGACAAGGTGATACAAGTACGAAACGAACGCCGTCGATCATGGATGCCCGACACGAAGAGAGACGAACGGCGCTACGTTGCGAACGGCGAGGTCGGAATCGTGACTTGGACCGAGCGCCGAGCCGGCCGCGACGAGCTCGTAGTTAACTTCGGCACCCAACCAACCGTGCGCTTCAAGTACAGCCCTGGCGAAGTGAATGAACGTTTAGAGCTAGGTTACGCCATCACAGTTCACAAGAGCCAAGGTAGCGAGTTCGACACAGTGTTTCTCGTGCTTCCGCAGAATGCGCCGACCTTGTCTCGCGAGCTCCTCTATACCGCGCTCACTCGCTTCAGGAAGCGGCTGGTCCTCCTGCTTGAAGGCGACGTTCGAACCTTGGAGCGTTATCGAAAGCCCCAGTACTCGGAGACGCTAAATCGGAATACGAACCTGTTCGGCCTTGCGATGAGGCCGGAGGCCGCCGGCTTCCCGCACCCCGAGATGCTCATCCATCGGACAGCAACAGGAGTCCTGGTGCGCTCCAAGAGCGAAGTCATTGTCGCCGACACGTTGACACGCCTCGGAATCGACTACCGGTATGAGGAGCCTCTCACGGCGCGTGCGGACCCGCGCGACTTCCGCCTGCCCGACTTCACCGTGAGCTACGAGGGCGAGACGTGGTACTGGGAGCACTTGGGGATGCTGTCAGTTCCATCGTACGCCCAAGCCTGGGACAGGAAGCGACGCTGGTATGAGGAGAATGGCTTCGTCGACCAAGTGGTGACTTCCGAGGACGGGCCCGACGGGAGCATTGACGCCACCGTCATCGAGAAGACGGCGCGCGAACGCATTCTGGCATCTTAGGTAGCCGACCTGACCGCACCCGCATTCGTCGCAAGGCGAGCATCAGCGGTAGCTTGGCCGCGCGGAACACGGGCCAGGGCACCGGTTCTGGCGGCGCTGCAAACAGTCCGCGTGAACCACCTGACCACACCCCCGTGCGGCGTGCCGTGCGGCGAGCTCACCAGACAGCGCCCGGAAGCAAATTCCGCAGCGCGCCGCGGTGCGAGCGGTCGGCTCGAATCCCGCCGGAAGACGGACGTCTGAGATGCCACCCATCGCCTCAGGCGCTGCTGCTCCCTCGGAGACCGTGCGGATCGCGCTGCGAGGAGCGATGGGCGGCGGCACGGCTGCGGGTTCGACGGTCCGAATGCGCGGCCCATTTGCCGTCCGCGGGCCGAGGACGACTGCCAGCACGAGTCCGCAGAGAAGCAGCCCTGCAACCACGATTAGCCCCACGAGTGCTCCGTCCATGACCCTCCCTCCAGGATGAGGTGCGCTTTGATATCCCCGGCATAGATTCCCAAAACCTCTCCAGCGGGAATGCCGCTCCGCTCGACCGTGACATCGTCGTCTTGGAGTATAGTGCTCGCCTCGATGTCGAATCCGTTGGGATCGAGCTGGCCACACGCCGGGCATTTCAGGCGCTGGAATGGCCGAAGGGGCGGTGGAGGAGCAGGAGCGCCGCACCGGCAGGTGTTCACGGAGCCGACCACCTCCCCGCACTCACGGCAGACGGACGCCACGTAACCGTCAACATAGCCCCTGGCATCCACGGTTGCGCCGCAGGCGAAACACGTAACAGTCTTCAGCAAGCGATGGGGCGCCGCCAGCGTCAGATCCCGAACGGGAAGGCGCAACTCCCTCGCGCAGTGCTCTCGGATCTGTCCCACGGAATGAGTCGGCTCGAACGGTAGGCGGAAGACGTCCTCTTCACGCCACTTAATGTGATCCTTGCAGCTCGGGCGCGGGTTGATCCGCAGGACCGAGAGCTCCGCTGTGGTCATGCTCGCCCGCACTTCCCGGCCGAGGAACACTGGAGCGGAGCCAGAAAGGGCGAGGAGCGTCTCCTGGATCATGATCCCCACGGCCGAGAAGGCGGCGGGGAGCGTCGTTGGCAGGACCGCTCCGCCGACGTCGAGGGCGACACCGTTACAGCTGCGGGAGACGTTGACTGCGGCGCTATCCAGGAAGGAGCAACGGTAGCAGTGCGTCCCCGGGCCCATGACCTGAACTGACCAGTCGAAACCCGCCAGTCCGGCTTCCAGAACAGCCTGCGGACCACGAGGAAGCTGCAGCGCCAGGGATGAGAGGTTCAGACGAGTGAGGACATTGTCCGTAGCCAGCACCAAGACGTCGTAGGCCTCCCAGGTGGCCCCGCCCAAGAGGAGGGCGTTCGCGACGATGCCCCGAGCCTCAACGTCAGGGTTGAGTTGCCGAACCCGATCTGCGAGGGCTACGGCTTTCGGACGCCCGTCGTCGTCCGGCACAAACGCGATGCTGCGCCCGCGAGTCTCGGGACCGACGGTGTCGAAGTCGAAGATATCGATGGAGCCAACGCCTGTGGCCGCTGCCCCCTCAGCATAGTTGCTACCCAGCGTACCGGCGCCGATCAGAGCGACACGACCGGCAGAGATCTTGGCCTGATCGAGGCCGCGGCCATCGATTGACGCCAGCAGTTGGCGACTGTAGCGGAGATCATCGAGCGATGACGCGGGGCCCCGTGTCGTGCCCGGGTTTAGCATATGACACCTCCATCCGTGCTCAGGTCCTTGTGCTTGCTATGGAGAGCGATATGTGTTCAACAGCTCCTGCAGCTGCCGTTCACCTCCTCAACGCGAGGACGCGGCGCGTCCAGGGAGCATCCTTGAGCACGTAGCTCGGCACGCGAAAAAGCTCCATCTCCCCCAGCGCCCAACACGCTCGCTCCGGCTGTGGCCGCGCGTACGGGTTCACAATGATACCGACGAAGTGCGGGACATGCTGGTAGCTCCAGAAGGCCGGAGCATCCATCGTACGGGACGGCAGCGGCGCCATATGCGGGTGTGAGTGCCAGGTGCCGATGCGCAGGCCGGGGCTGCGATTCTGGCGGCGGATCTGCGCCTCGCCGTAGTCCCACGATTGCGGCAGGATGTCGCAGCGCACGGGCGAGGCATTGGCGCAGGAGCCCTCGGTCGCGTCCTCGATGACGACGATGAGATGGCCGGCAAGGTTCCAGAGCCGGCCGAAGGTGACGCCGCCCCATTCGGTGCCCTTCGCCTCATAGACCTGCTGGGCGATGTGTTCGATGGCGGAAGCGGCTCGCTCAAGAACAATTGCGAGCGCGGGTCCCGAGAAGGCACGCAGCATCGGCCCGGCGCGAGGCTGTTGGTTGCTCATTGGGCATCCTCTTTCGGCGTCCCGCTGGCGGCCGGCGTCTCGTCCGGCGTTGCGGTAGCGGTCGACGACTCCTGCGGCGTGGTCGTAGCGACCGGTGTCTCCGCGGGCGTCGCGCTCGCGCTCGTCGCCGCGCCGGCCGGAGGCGTCACGCTCTTCCCGCTGACCCGAACGTCCAACGGAACGCGCCCCTCAACCGCGCCACCATCGCCGGCCAGAGAGGCCCAGAAGCGCTCTCCCGGCCGGAGGACAGGTACGCTGAGCGGGGAGTCCCCGTCCTCATTCGCGGTCACGGCACGGACGGCGAGGGCGCGCTGCCCATATCCATCAGCGATGGCCACCGGCAGCGAGAAGGTCGCCTCCTCGGTCGATACGATGATGGCAACCTGGCGCACCCAGGGCTCGTCATTTGGACCCTGAACCTTCAGCGTGACCTCCTGAGGAGCGGCAACCGTGTCAAGGGTCCAGCGCGCCGAGCCACCCGGCCCGGCGCCGCCAGCGGTTGAAAATGCAGGCCGGAGTAGCACCCATACGCCCAAGGCAAGGGCGGCGACGCTCAACACGATCGGCACCCATCCCGGCAAGCGGGCCAGCCAGAGTCGGCGGCCGCGCACCGAAGGCGCCTCGGGCGGAGGGGCGATTTCACCATGTTCAAGCCGTCTGGCACCAAGCGGCGGGGAGACGGCGGTGTTGTCGTAGGGAGTGAGGAGCGCGGCCAGCTCCTCGGGCGCCGGCGAGCGAGGAAACTCGCGGCGCTTACCTTCGTCAGCAGTGCGGATGGTCGGCATGGGACTTCTCCTTTGTAGTGTTGCGTGTCCTGCTTCTAGGAGACGGTGCTGATCTTCGGGCGGCTCGGCGGTGCCGTGCTGATCGCAGGCGCGGGCAGCGGCAGGCGGAACCGAGTCGGCGAGCCCACCAGTTCGTGTAGCCGGCGGCGGTTCTCCTCCCGCCGCAGCCACTGATGGTCCGACTGGTCGGCCGGCGAGGAGCTGTAGGTTCCTCGTTGAAGCATCTCGACCAGATCGACGACGCCGGTCCACAGCTCCCGCGCCGGGTACCAGCTGTGCTGGAGCAGGCAGATGGTGCGGTTGCGCCAGATGTGCGCGCAGATGGGGCGCTCTGGGCCGATCTGGAACAAGGGTGGCAGTGTCGGGTAGCGATCGTCGAACTGGAGGAGCACCTCGTGGTCGCGCCGGACCCGCGGGTGGTTGGGATCGCCGACGAGGGCCGGGACGTCCTTCAGGCCGAGCCGGATCTCGCTCCAGTCAGGCGTGTGGGTGAGCGCTTGGACATGGTCCGAATTGAGGGCCTGCAAGCGCTCAAGCAGCGCGTACTGTTCCTGGATGAGCTGGGTATCCATCAAATGGACCTCCTTCTGTGAGCACTGGTGCACAGCCGCCGGTCGCCGCCTGGTCGAGCAGGTGCCCCGCTCTGCCGAGACCAGGCAGCCAGCCCGGCGGCTATGCGTTCGCCATTCAGCAGCCCTGGATGTTCTTATTGTGCACGCGCAGGAGGGAACCTTCGGTGACGCCTTGCTCGCCAATAGGCTGGTCCAGGACGAGCTTGGTCCCCTGATGGCTCAGGTCGTACGTGATCCGCTGGCCATCGGGCGTGCTGCCCCGGAGCTTCCCCTCGGCGATGACGTGCTGCTGGACGTCGGTCGGCGTGTTCGCCGGGTCCAGCTCCAGTGTGTAGCCCTCCGGCAGCTGGCCTAGGTCGTCGACCAGGCGCACGCGGATCGCGGTTTGGGTCGTCATTGATACCTCCTCATGGCTGGCGCTACAGAAGTAGCTCGAACGCAGGGTCACTCGTGTGGGGCTGCGTCACCTCCTTTCGATCCGGGAGATTAGGGTCGCCGAAGACCTATGTTGCCACCGAGGCGCCGCCCAGACAGAGTTAGCGGCCGGCGGTGAGCCGCCGGACCCGCTGGGCCAAGAAGCCCCAGAGGACGTCGCCCTGCGGCGATCGCGGCAGCGAGAGAATCACCTGCGTCCGCGGGTGCCGGAACTTCCGGTGTTTGCCCTGGGCCGGAAGTTCATCGAACCCCGCCCGGCGTAGCTGCCGGACTGCCTGTTTCACCGGAACGCAACGAGACATCAGCGTCTCCTCCTCTCTCTCCTTCTCCATGGATGACCACCATTCCTCGTCCGGGCCGCGCCAGAAATCGTAGAGCCGCCCTCTTGGACGGCTCTGTTAAGGGCGCGGCGATGGCTCTCGTGCGCGGGCCCTCTTTAGCTTCTTGACTTGTCGTCGGCGCCAGCGACGGTATCGGCTCCGCGCGCGCCTCCACTCTACCCTCAGAGCTTCCCATCGATCAGGCGTCGCCTTCAGCCTTTCCTTCAGTTTCGCCTTGACCTCCCTGGACAGGTCGGCCAGGCTCGTGAGCCTCGGCTCCCCGCCGGGTCGGTCGTCCCAATACGGACGATCACCAATCTGAATGGGCCACCGTCCGTTTCGGCGTCGTGCCATGTCTGGCCTCCTTCCTGTGCTCCCGCTTGTACACCACGGAATGCAGGCCTGACCAGCCTGGGTTGCGCCTCCGGCATCTCCGGGGCGTCCGTTCCCGCCCTGGTCCCCGATATTCTATTGGTAAAGCTGCTACACGGTCCGCACTGACCGAGTACCTATGTGCACATTCTAATGCCCGACATGGGCTCCTGTCAACCTCTTTACCTCGTCTGCACGAAAATATGCCTCCTCGTGTGCGCGAGATGTGCCCTTGACCTTCAGCCGTGCGACGCCGATAATGCCAGTGTGTACACATTCACGCTGACCGGGGTGGCGCGGCACCACGGCACTGTTAGAGACGACGATGGGTACGCTTGTGTGCCCTCTGTGGACAGAATCGGTCCAACTGGACGGACGGAATGGCCCTAGCAGAGAACCTCAGAAGACTACGGTCAGAGCGACAGCTCAGTCGTGAGAAGCTGGCCAACCTGTGCGGTCCGGGATACGGCTACAGCACCATTGCGAACATCGAGAACCGGCGAGTCAAGAACCCGGACACCACCGTTATTGAGGCGATTGCGTCCGCGCTGGAGACTACGCCCGAGCAGCTCACGCAGGGGGAATTCAATGAGGTGGACGAGATCGCCAGGTTGTATGAGGTGCTGCTCAAGGGAGGCGATTTAGCATGCCTGGCTTGGGCGGGGAAGGCGCTGACCGAGTGCCGAGATTTCTTGCGGGCCCTGCAGCAGGAGCAGATTCGCAGTCCAGTGCCGCGGAAAGAAGCCATGGCCGACGCTGAGATCGGATGGTGGTTGGCCTTTATCGATGTGGCGCGGGCAACCGTTGACGCCACGAGCTGCGTCCCGTTAGCTGACTGGTGGGAAAGTGAAGCAGGGCAGCGCTACCTGGATAAGAATGTAGCGCTGATGGCGCTACACGCCGTTCGTGTGCGTCGCATATTCGTCTTCAACAGCCACGAGGACTACGACAAGAATCAAGCGCATGTCATGGACCAGCAGCGGGTCGGGATCGAAGTCGCATGCGCAATACTCGACGACCTTGATTCCGAGGGGCGGGCCCTGGCTGCTCAAGTCTGGGACATTGCAATTGTGGATGGTAAGTGGCTCATTGATCTCCCGAATAATTTCACGCGCTCAGAAATTGCCGTCGGCTCAACGCTGACCAGCAACAAGCCCGTCGTCAGCCAAATGCAAGCCGCCTTCGACCGTCTGTGGAAGCTCTGCGCGACGAACAGGAATAGCTAAGGCGAAAGGACTGTCTCTTTGCTGCGTTCGATCGATAGACATAGCCCTCGCCCCTCCCCTCATGATCGTCCATGTCGTCGACCAGTCGTAGAGAATCCCAAAGATCTCGTTGAGATCTGGGGCGAGTTTATCGACTGGGATGGGAGAAGGGAGGGAGAGGATTGTTTCCTTGTTCGACAACTTCAGCAGCACGACTGTCACAAGGTCTTCGATTCGACGCTTGGCGATGGCTGCGACACGATATACCTAAGGAAGGAAGGCTTCGAGGTTTGGAGCAACGAAATAGATCCGGACTTCGAGAGGAAGGCGCGCGAAAACGCGGCCAAGAAACATATTCCGCTGGAGCCGCCACCCTTAACACATGCCGACTGGCGTAATCTGGACCGCGAACCTACTCTGAAGGCCTACTCATTTGACGCCACAATTTGCTTAGGAAACTCCCTGACATATCTCTTTGATCGCCGGGACCAGCTGATCGCATTGGAGCAGTTTAGGCGTTTACTGCGCCCCGGCGGCATACTCATCATCGACGAACGAAACTATCAATACTGGCTCGCTGACAAGGATCGAATCCTCCGTGAGCACGAGGTGCGATATAAGCATCGCTACGTCTATATCGCTGAGAAGGTCGAGGCTTATCCGGTTTTCATCGACCCGGCCGAGGTGGTCATTGAGTATAGCCATCGGGATGGACGATGGGGCCGGCTCCACCTATATCCTTTCAAGCGAGGTGAAATGAAGGAACTATTGGAGAGGGCGGGTTTCGAGCAGATCGAGCAATTTAGCGACTACAACGCCGAGTACACGGAATTAGCCGACTTTTACCACTACGTGTGCGTGAACCCCGGTTAGGCGCCGCCGATTCGCGCGCCGCCGGAGAGCTGCGGCTGACCTAGGGGAAATTCGCCGCCAAGAGCATGTCCAGCAGCATCGCCGCTTCTGCGCCATCGTAGCCTGCGTCAACGTGCTGCATCGAGTACTCTACCAACGCCGCGAAGCGCTCGGCTGCGCCGGGCCGAAACTCGCGCGCCAGGAAGAACGCGTATCCCAAGCGAAGGGCCGCTCCACACGGTCCAACTTTGCCCATGACCGAGAGGTGCGCTTGCGTGGGCTGGAACAGCGGCGTGAGGAACGTTTCGAATTGTCCTAGCACTGATTGAGCGAGTCGAGGCCGATGATCGAAGCACGCGATAGCCACCTCGGGAAGTATGAGAGGAGCGTTCTTTTCGCCGCTGACTACATCCTCGTCTGTGGGATAGTGCCATTGGTTGTCATCCCACTGCTTCTCAAGCCACGTGAGCGTGCTGATTAGGAGTTCAGTCATCCGCTCCCGCACTGCGCCGCGTGGGTCGAGTGCAGACGGTTCACCCAAACAAGAATAAAGCAAGCCCGCTGCGTATGCCGACGCGTACAGGTCGCCTTGATCGTGGCCGGTGTCATAGGAGCGCCAGCCCCCTTCCGCGGACTGGAGGTGTCTCGCCGGATCGAGCATATTACCGAGGACTATCTTGGGTATCCGAGAGCCGGGATCGACTACGTGCAGAATTTGGGCGGCCCGAATACTGTGTCTTACATGTACGCGTAACCGCTGCGGAGCCTGTGGATCTGAATACCCTGTAGAACTCACGGGCTCTCGAACCCAGCCGTCTGGCGCCAGCGCAACCATTCCGCGACCGGCCAGCTCTAGCATGCGTCTTGCGCGACTCCGTTGCGCTCGAGGCAGACGGTCAAGATGCCTCCTCAAAACAAACACAGGCCATCCCGTGAAATACAGTCTTGGCTTCGTCTCTAGTCGTTTGTCTGCAGGCAAATATCGCTGTTCTTCTTCTTGTCGCTGGCTGCGACCGAACTGACCGATGAAAGCTCCTTCGTCGCTCTGATCCCAGCGCAAGAACTCGACCAACGCGCTAGTTGCATCCCTTGTGGTCATACCGGGGCGTAGCCGAGAGCGAGGACCCCTGCCGTCTCCCACTGGGAAGGCCATCGTCCGGCGCAGCAGTCGACCCATGGGTGACGTCGGCACTGGTACCTGGAAGAGGAGGTGTAGTATGCCACCACCGATGATCGTGCCCGCTATGCCAGCTGCCGTGAGGGCAAGCCACCACTCCAATGACACCGAACGTCTCCGCTTACGCGCCTATACAGTACGACAACTATTAGATGCTCAAGCAGCATCAGCTTAGCGCGTCGGCTGGTGCCTCGTATAGTACTTGACAAGCGTCTTTGGCTGAACATTTGATCGGCCCGCGTGGTCCGTCGACCAGGGAGCTGCGTTCAACTGCCCGCCATGGTGCGCCAGCGTCGCTTGCCACTCTGCGCGAAACTCCCTCCTGGCGCCCATGGTCAGATTAGCCCCTCGGCCGCCCGGCCCGCGCTAGCCACTCCTCAAGCTGGTCCCGCGAGCAGCAGGCCGTCGCGGTCGGTGTACTGCCCGTATCGTGTCTCAAGCTGACGGAGGTTCCGCCACCCCAGCATCTTCGGTACCGCCCACGTGTTGCCGCCGGACGCCTGACACGGTGCGGCCCTCCTACGCGTTTGACCCCGTAAGGTCCGCCTCTGGCGAAGTCGCCGGCGAATACGGCTCCATGCCCGCAGGAGGTGACGACGATGATCGAGACGATCAATCAGACCGAGCGACACCTGGCAGGCCCCAGGGTGCTTCGGCCCCGCGACCTGGAGCGGCTGTTGGCCCAGCCCGACGCGCGTCGATGGCGGGGCCGCCGCGACCGTGCGCTGCTCGCGGTCATGGCCCTTGCGGGCCTCCGCGTCGGCGAGGCGGTGCGACTGATGCGGGAGAACGTCGACGTCGACCGGCGGCAAATTCGTCTGACGTTCACTAGCGCGAAGTCCGGCGTGCCGCGCACCGTGACGCTCCCGCCGACGGCGGCGCGGGCACTGCGGGCCTGGACCACCGATCCCCGCTGTGGGCGCTGGTGGCTCTTCGGCGGGCGACGCGGGGAGCACCTGACCCCGCGCGCTGTGGGCCTGGCGCTGGACCGCTACGCCGAGGCAGCCGGTCTTCCAGGTTGGCTGCATCCCCACTCGCTCCGGCACTCGGCGGCCTCGATGCTCATGCGCGAGACCAGCGATCTTCTTCGCGTTCAGCGGTTCTTGGGGCACCGCGATCCCAAGACCACCGAGCGGTTCTACCTGGCGTGGGCCGTGAAGGACGTGGACGAGTCGGCGGCAGCCCTGGAGCGGGCGTTGCACCCGGACGGCGGAGCGCCTCGCGTTCGGCGGGTCCGGAGGGACGCTACGGCCTAGGCCGTGGTCTCTAACGCCCCGATGATGTTAAGCTGCGCACCCAACCTGGGCGGGGTCTTGACAGCCGCCGTTGGTTGTGAGACACTACCTCTCGCTTCGAGAACTGCCATGGTGAGGCGATGCCGCTAGGCTGCTTACGACCGCCGGTCGTCCTGCGGGACGGCCGGCTAGCTAGTCCACGAACCCGCCCCGACACTTGTCGGGGCGGGTTTTCGTTTCCCCGCGCACCGCCCCCCACCCTCAGAACCCTTCGGCAAGCTCAGGGCAAGCCCAGAACCTAGGATGGAGTAAGCTCATGCTCAGCATCGGCATCGACTTTGGTACGTCCAACTCCAGCGTCGCCGTCTGCGATGGAGAGACGGTGCGGCTGCTGCCGCTGGACCCGCACGCGCGCGACCCGCAGGTGATGCGCTCGCTGCTCTACATCACGCGGGAGGGCGAGGTGGTCGCCGGGCAGCGCGCCCTCGACCTGTACACGGAGCAGAACACCGGCCGCGAGGTGAGGCTGGAACGTCATTACCTCCGCGAGATCGAGATGGTCTTCTCCGACATGAAGGTGGTCAAGGAGGCCTTCGCCCTGGTGGACGTGAACGAGCCAGGGCGGCTCTTCCAATCGCTCAAGCGCTTCCTGCCCGTCACCTCGTTCAAGAAGACCAGCGTCTTTGGCCGCGAGTACCGGCTGGAGGAGCTGGTGGCCACGCTGGCGCGACAGATGGTGCAGGCCGCCGAGGCCGCCCTCGGCCGGCGCATCGACGCGATCACCGTTGGCAGGCCGGTGCGCTTCTCGGAGGAGGCGCGCAGGGACGAGGCGGCGCGACAGCGGCTGGAGGAGGCCTGGGGCCAGGTGGGCGTCGAGCGGGTGCGCTTCCTGGAGGAGCCGGTGGCCGCCGCCCACCACTACGCCGCCGAGGCCGCCATCGCACCGGGGGCGCGCTTCCTCGTCTTCGACTTCGGCGGCGGCACGCTGGACATCACCGTC
>MGOB01000024.1:63328-63732 GCA_001796995.1 Chloroflexi bacterium RBG_16_68_14
CGGCATCGAGTGGCGGGCGACCGGCGGCGTGCCCATCGGCGGCGACCTGCTGGACAGCCGCATCATGGAGACGCGGGTCGCGCCCCACTTCGGCCGGGGCGCCCACTACCTGCCCCAGGACCTACCTGTACCAGCGCACCTCTTCTCCCGGCTGCGGAGCTGGCAGACCATCGTGGAGCTGAACCGGCCCGACCTGCTGGAGCTGATCCGCGGCGCCAAGCGCACCTGCGACCAGCCGCGCGAGCTGGCCGCCCTGGAGGAGCTGGTGACGCGCAACCGCGGCCTGGAGCTGTTCCGGGCCACCGAGGAGGCGAAGATGGCGCTCTCGACGGAGGAGACGGCCGTCGTGCGGCTCCAGCGGCCCAACATCGACCTCGTCGAGGAGATCGCGCGGCCTCAGTTCG
>MGOB01000024.1:63938-65318 GCA_001796995.1 Chloroflexi bacterium RBG_16_68_14
AGCGTGGCGGCCGGGCTGGCGCTGGCGGGAGCGAGCGATGCGTGATCTGGACTACGAGCCGGCGCGGTTAGAGCAGTCGGAGCGAGGTGAATGCGCTCGCCCACTCCCTGAAGAGCACGTTGCTGTCGAACCAGACCTTGTTGCGCTGCCCGTACTGCCAGATGACCAAGCGGTCCGCCACCATGTACAGGGGGAAGCGCTCGGCGAATCCCGGACGCAGCGCTCGGTTCGCCTGATAGCCTGCCAGGAAGCCGCGTGCCAGCTCGGCGTCCTCTCTGGCGTAGGTCGCCACCGAACGCGCCAGGTCCTCTTCGCCGTCCCCGAAGTAGGCGCCTCCCACGTCGAACACACCGGTGACGCGCCAGCCCTCGGCGGTCCGCTCCGCCGCGGCGTTGTTCTCCTTGTAGTCCTGGTGCACCAAGGTAGGCTGGGTCGGAACGGCAAGCGCGGCGTGCGCCTTGGCGATCTGCTCTTCGACCCATGCGACGTCCGCCTCCGTTGTTGCCTCGGACGCCGCCCGACAGCGGTCGAGCCACTGGCGCACGCGAGCGATGACCCAGTCGCGGAAGATGCCTTCGATGGGTCTGATGGCACCCGTCTCGGCGTCGTACTCGCCGTAGTGCGGCCAGGTCAGCTTGTGCATGCGCGCGAGGTTCTCTCCCATCGCCCAGGCAAGACGGCGCCGGTCGGCCGCCGTTAACGTGCTTCGCACCGTCGGATCGCCGATCTGCAGCCCTAACATCTTCGGCATGACGACATAGCTCCATCCAAAGATGTCCTCGCTGGGATCGACGAGGTACGGCCACGGCACAGGCACGTCGGTTCGTTCGTGCAGCGCCTTGGTGAAGAAGCGTTCCTTCAGAAACTGCCAGTCCGGCCGGGGGGCGCCGCGCAACACGTACCCGCCCCGCGTGGTGGTGAGAAAGACGTTCTGCCCGAAGAGACCGATCTGCGCCGGCTCTGCGCCCAGCAGCTCCCCCAAATCGAACCGGTCGAGCGCCGCCTGGAGCTGCGCGCCGGAGAGGGTACCCAAGCGCTGTGAGTATTCCCGGGCGGTGTCTAGTCTCACTCCGCTCCTTCTCTAGCTCGCTCGAATCACCGGAGCGACCGCCGCCAGAAGGAGGCCTCCATGGCGCTCCGCCAGCGGCCGCGCGCCTCCGCGACGCCGGGGGTGCTCCGCTCGCCGTACGCCAGCTCGTCCAGGAAAAGGACGACCTGCGTCGCCGTACCCTCGATCAGGTTGGTCGCCGCGGGCCGCCCGACGCCCGCCTCGAGGGTGCCGTGGCAGGCGTGGATCAGCCAATCTATGGCGAGCAGCTTGTCGCGAGGCGCGCGCGCCCGCGGCCAGCGCTCGAGGAACTCCAGGAAGTTGCGGTAGCC
>MGOB01000024.1:65337-67929 GCA_001796995.1 Chloroflexi bacterium RBG_16_68_14
AAGAGCTGCTTCCCCTGATAGGACTTGAAGTACTCGCCCCAGGTGGCCTGCCAGCCGCAGGCGCAGACGATCGGCTCGTCCCTCTGCCAGCCGTGCGCGATGGTGGCGCGGCAGCGCGGGCAGGTGGCGCGGCCGGCGTGCGCCTCGGTCGCGGTGCGGACGCTCTCGCAGCGGGCGTACATGGCGTAGCCGACCTCGTCGATCAGCTCCTCGTCCACGATGCCCTTGGCGTCGAGGGCGTAGAGCCGGCGGATCTTGTCCCGCTCCACCCTGCGCGCCCACTTGATCTCGTCTGCGCCTGACATCTGCACCCCTCCATCCTAAACGAAACGCCCGCTCGTCTGGCTCCGGGAAAGAGATCACTTTCCCAGCGTCAGGCGAGCGGGCGCACCCGCACACCTTCTTCGCTTGGCTAGGGATATGATAGCGCGTGTGGGGGAGAAGTCAAGACCCTGACGATCCGCCAAACACGATCTTGCCGTCTTCCCGGACCGAGAAGCCGTAGCGCTCCGCCAGCGCTTCCAGCGTGGAGTCCGCGATGAGGGCGTCTATCTCGTCTCGGTGGTCAAGGTAGTAGCTGATCGCGTCGTACACCGCAGCCGGCGCCAGGTTAGGATACGCCGCCACGATCTCGGACGGCTCTTCGCCAGCTTGGACCAGACGCGCAATGAACGCCACGCCCACTCGGGTACCAGCGATGATCGGCTCGCCACCGAGAACGCCCGGAACCCGCACGATGTGGGGATGCTCGGTCTTTAGTTCTGTGGCCACGTTGAGCCTCTGCCGACATTGTAGGCGAGAAGTCCGTGCGCGGCAAAGCAGCCGCAGCGAGACTGCTGATTAATATTGCGGGTCGGGCTTCAGCCCGACAGCGACAGGCTAAAGCCTGTCCCACCGGGAATTGGAAGAGCTGGTCGGCGTCTCCCAGAACGCACCTAGCAGAGCCTTATTCACCAGCCTCCGCAGCCCCTACCCCTCCGCCAGCCCCTCGATGATCGCGGCGACGTGCTTGGTGCCGAGGACGAAGTCGCTGAGGCGGATGTTTTCGTCCGGGGCGTGGGCGCGGCCATCCGGGTAGCCGATGCCGGCCGAGGCCATGGGCACGCCCAGCAGGCTCATCATCGGGTGCAGCGGCTGGGTGCCGGCGCCGTTGGGGTAGGTGACCGGCTCCTGCCCGTACACCTCGCGCGCCGTCCGGCGCACCAGCTCCACGAAGGGGTGGTCGGCGGCAGAGCGGGCCGGGTACTCCCCCTCGGCGGCGAACACCTCGATGTCGTCGAAGCCCTCCTGCGCCAGGTGGCGGCGCACCTTGTCGGCGATGTCGGCGGGCTCCTGGTCGGGCACCAGGCGGAAGTCCAGCTTCGCCGTCGCCTCCGACGGCAGCACCGTCTTCATCCCCGGCCCCTCGTAGCCGGAGCTGAGGCCGTTGATGGTGCAGGTGGGCTCGAAGACGAAGCGCCGGTTGTAGTCGTACCCCCGCACGCCGCAGACGAAGTCGCGGAGCTGGAGGTTCTCCTTCAGCTTCTCCTCCTCGTGGGGGAGCTCGCGCAGGAACGCCTCCTCCTGCTCGGTGGGCGGGCGAGCGGCGTCGTAGAAGCCAGGGATGCGGATGCGCTCGTCCGGGTCCTTGAGGCTGGCCAGCGCCCAGACGAGGCGCCAGGCGGCGTTGGGCACGGTGACGCCCAGCGAGGAGTGGGAGTCGCGCACGGCCGTCCGCACCCGGAGCTGGACGGCGAGAATGCCCTTCACCCCCAGCGAGACGACGGGCCGGCCGGTGGCGTTGACGCCGCCGCCCTCGTGCAGGCAGACGTCGGCGGCCAGCCGCTGGCGGTGCTGCTGGACAAACTCCTCCAGCTTGGGGCTGCCGATCTCCTCGTCCCCCTCCACCAGGAACTTGATGGTGACGGGCAGCCGGCCGCCGTGGGCCTCCTGGAAGGCGCGGATGGCGAGCAGGCGCGAGACCAGGTGGCCCTTGTTGTCGCTGATGCCGCGGCCGTAGAGGAAGTCGCCGTCGCGGCGCAGCTCGAAGGGGGGCGCCGTCCAGAGCTCGAAGGGCTCGGGCGGCTGCACGTCGTAGTGGTTGTAGAGGAGGAGGGTGCGAGAGGAATCGCCCGGCAGCTCGCCCACCACCACCGGGTTGCCCGGCTCCTCCTTCGGCAGCACCTCGGCCGTGGCGCCCACCGACTCCAGCAGCTTGCGGACGAACTGGGCCGTCTCCGCGATCGCCTGGCGCTGCGCGCTGACGGTGGGCAGCGCCACGTAGTCGCGGAGCTGCGAGATCGCCTCCTCCAGGTGCGTGTCGACGTAGCGACTGATGTCGGTCATGGCAGCACCTCTCCTCTCTGCTCAGCGGCCCAGGAAGGTGGGCTTGCGCTTCTCCAGGAAGGCGCGCTGCGCCTCCTCGCTGTCGTAGCGGGCGCGGCGGGCCAGGCCGCTGCCCTGAACCTCGTAGTGAGTGGCGTCCTCGAAATCGCCCTCCAGCCCCCGGCGGATCGACCGCTTGGTGACGCGCACCGCGCTGGGGGGCAGGCGGCAGATCTGCTCGGCGATGGCGCGCGCTGCGGGCAGGAGCTGATCGGCGGGCACCAGCCG
>MGOB01000024.1:67978-80433 GCA_001796995.1 Chloroflexi bacterium RBG_16_68_14
AGAGGTCGAGAGCGCGGCCGGCGCCCACGATGCGGGGCAGGAGGAAGGACATCCCGCCCTCCGGCGGCAGGTTGCGCTCCTGGAACACCGTGACGAAGCTGCTGTTCTCGCAGCCGACGCGGATGTCGCAACAGAGGGCGAGGGAGAAGCCGGCCCCGGCGGCCACTCCGTTCACCGCGGCGATCATCGGCTTATCGATGTTGTAGAGAGCCCTACCCTGGCGGCTGACCCAGGAGCCTTCGTCTAAGAGCTCGTTCAGGCTGGGTTCGGGCGCCTCCTCCGCAGGCGGGCGGGCTTGCTTCACGTCGGCGCCCGCGCAGAAGCCGCGACCGGCGCCCGTCCAGATCACCACCCACACCCTGTCGTCCTGCTGGATGCAGTCGCAGAGCTCGAGGATGTCGCGGTGATCCTGCTGGTCGATGGCGTTCAGCCGCTCCGGCTTGTTCAGCGTCACAGTGGCGATGCGCGCTGCCTCATCCACCTCGTAGACCAAGTGTTCGTAAGACATGAGAGACCTCCACCGGCGCCACCCAACTCGCAGGGCGTCCTGCGGCTCTCAGTGTACCACCGGCTGTCAAGGGCCATCCCGGCCGCCTCCCATTGGCGTGGCTCCCGCTTCCTGGTATACTGGCACCCACCCCGACGCGTCGGGGTCGAAAGGAGCCTGAGCGGATGGCCACACCGACCGCCTACTTCCAGCGGCGCTTCGTCCCCCTGGAGGACGCCAAGATCGGCATCATGACTCACGCCTTCCTCTACGGGACGGCCTGCTTCGAGGGCATCCGGGGCAACTGGAACGAGGACGACGGCTGCATCTGCCTGTTCCGCATGCCGGAGCACTACCAGCGGCTGCGCATGAGCTGCCGCATCCTCCGCATCGATCTCCCCTACACCGAGGACGAGCTGTGTGACCTCACCAGGGAGCTGGTCGCCCGCTCCGGCTACGCCGAGGACGTCTACGTCCGGCCCATCGCCTACAAGAGCGCGGAGGTCATCGGCCCGCGCATGCACGACGTCCAGGACGACTTCCTGATCTTCGTCATGCCCTTCGGCCCCTACCTGGACGCCGACGCGGGCATCCGCTGCATGACCTCCACCTGGAGGCGGGTGGACGACCTGGGCATCCCCGCCCGGGCCAAGGTGAACGGCCTCTACGTCAACTCCGCCCTGGCCAAGACCGAGGCCCAGGAGAACGGCTTCGACGAGGCGATCATGCTGGACGAGCGCGGCCACGTCTCCGAGGGCAGCGGCGAGAACATCTTCATCGTGCGCAGAGGGGCCCTGATTACGCCATCCCCTTCCGACAACATTCTGGAGGGGATCACCCGCGACAGCGTGATCACGCTGGCCCGCGACGAGCTGGGCATCGAGACCATCGAGCGCCCCATCGACCGCAGCGAGCTCTACGTGGCGGACGAGTGCTTCATGACCGGCACGGCCGCCCACGTGACGGCGGTGGTGGAGGTGGACCGCCGCCCGGTAGGGGACGGCGCCACCGGCGAGATCACGCGCCGCCTCCAGCAGCTCTACTTCGAGGCGATGCGGGGCAAGAACGGCAAGTACGCCCACTGGGTGACGCCGGTCAAGCCCCAGACGGCCGCCGACCGCCCGGCCGGTCGCCAGGGAGTGCGAGCCTAGCGTGATCTCCGAGCTGCGCCCGCCCAGAACCGTCGGCGCGCTCATCGGGGGCGCGCTCACCATCTGGTGCTTCGCCTTTACCGGCGCCCTGCTCTGGCGCGGCCTCTCCCAGCCCATCGACCTGCCGGCGGTGGGGGCGTACCTGGCCGCCGCCTTCTTCCTCGGGCTCGGCTGCCTCTTCGGCTACTGGACCTACGCCTGCCTTAGCCTCCGCTACTACCTGGACCGGAACGGCCTCACCATCCACTGGGGCGACATCCGCCAGCTCATCCCCATGGACCGCATCGAGCGGCTGGTGCCCGGCCGCGAGCTGCCGCCGCCCAAGGTGAGCGGCGTGAGCTGGCTGGGCCACCACGTCGGGCACGGGAAGGTCGGCGAGCTGGGCGACGTGCTCTTCTACGCCACCCATCGCACCCACGAGGAGCTGCTCTACGTGGTCACCCCCATCCAGAGCTACGCCATCACCGTCCAGGACGAGGTGCGCTTCGCGGAGGACCTTCAGGGGCACCAGAAGCTGGGCCAACTCGTCTCGCTGCCCCAGGTGGCTGAGCGCATGTCCCTGGCCGCCCAGCCCTTCTGGCACGACCCGCTGGCCCAGGTGCTGGCGCTGGCCTCCATCCTGGCCACCGCCGTTCTGCTGGGCTATGTCTACCACCAGTACCCCAGCCTGCCGGAGAGCATCCCCTTCGCCTTCCCCACCCTGGGCGGCATCACCCGCGTCGACGACAAGCGAGAGCTGCTCTCCATCCCCATCACCGGCATCGGGCTGCTGGCGGTGAACCTGGTGCTGGGCTTCTTCCTCCACGCCTGGGAGCGGGCGGTGGGCTACCTGCTCTTCCTGGCCGCCATCGGCGCCCAAGCGATCCTGCTGGCGGCGGCGATCATTACGATACAGCAGTAGCGGCACTCAAAGCTCGAGGCTCGAAGTTCGATTACCCTCACCCTGACCTGCCGGTCACCCCTCTCCCTGAGGGAGAGGGGCCGGGGGTGAGGGCTCTCGCCGCCATCGGCGCCCAGGCCATCCTGCTGGCTGCGGCGATCATTACGATACAGCAGTAGCCACCGCCCCTGCGTCGACGCGGGGAGGAGTGCAGCCGTGTCGGCAGTGGTGTAAGATAGGGCCACCATGGAGCCGCGCATCCAATACGCCAAGACCAGCGACGGCGTCAGCATCGCCTACTGCAGTCTGGGGGAGGGCCCTCCCCTGGTGGACCTGGAGCTGCAGCCGTTTACCCACATTCAGTTGCACCTTCAGAACGCCAGCTGGAATGAGGCCCTAGGAGCAAACCGGCGGCGCATCCTGCTCGACGGCAGGGGCACTGGGCTGTCGCAGCGGGAGGTGACCGACTTTTCTCTCGACGCCCGCGTGCTCGACGTGGAGGCGGTGGTAGACAAACTCGGCATCGAGCGCTTCGCCCTGCTGGGCCTTGTCAGCTCAGGGCATGTGGCCATCGCCTACGCCGCCCGCCACCCGGAGCGGGTGTCCCACTTGATCCTGTGGGGCTCCTATGCGCGCCGCAGTGACTACGATCAGCTCCCGCGACTCCGAGCGGTAACGGGACTCATCGAACAGGACTGGGAGCTGTTCACGGAGACGGTAGCCCACGTCGCGTACGGATGGTCGGAGGAGGAGTCGCGCCGGTTCGCCTCACACATCCGCGAATGTATCACGCCCAGAGAAATGAAGGCCTACACGGAGGCCGCCCGCGACATCGACGTGACGCACCTTCTGCCGAAGATCGCGTCGCCTACCCTTGTCCTGCACGTACAGGAGGCCCCGTTCCCTCCCATCGGCATGGCGCGGGACCTGGCGTCGCGGATACCGGATGCACGCATGGTCGTGCTGGAGGGCACGTGGCTGACAGTTCAGGGAGACGCGAGCAAATGGGCGGCGGTCCTCAACGAGTTCCTAGGGAAGCACGAAGCGGCTACGTTGGAACCCGCACCGGACGACATCCACACCATCCTCTTCACCGACCTGACCTCCTCCACTGCCCTCACCCAGCGCCTGGGCGACGCAAGGGCGCAGGAGCTCCTCCGCACCCACAACACCATCGTCAGAGACGCGCTGAGAGAGCACAGCGGCCAGGAGATCAAGCACACCGGCGACGGGATCATGGCATCCTTCCCCTCGGCCTCCAGCGCCCTCCACTGCGCCATCGCCATCCAGAAGGCGGTCGAAGAACACAGCGTAGGGGCGCCCCGACCTGTCGGGGCGCCCCTACAGATCCACATCGGCCTTAACGCGGGCGAGCCGGTGGCGGAGGAACAGGACCTCTTCGGCACCGCCGTCCAACTCGCCAGGCGCATCTGCGACAAGGCCGAGGGCGGGGAGATTCTCGCCTCGGACGTCGTGCGCCAGCTCGTCGCGGGCAAGGGCTTCCTCTTCGCCGACCGGGGCGAGGCGGCGCTGCGCGGCTTCGAGGACCCGGTGCGCCTCTACGAGCTGCGCTGGCGGGCCTAGCACCCTGCTACACTACCCCCGTGACCACCTACGACGCCATCGTCGTCGGCGCCCAGGCCATCCTGCTGGCCGCCGCCATCATTACGCTGCACCAGTAGCCTACGCCCGGAGTTCGTAGGCCGCGTACGGCGCCGGGTCGACGAAGCCGAGCTTCGTCGCCAGTGCGGCCGATATGTCGTTGTGGGCGTCCCAGCACAGCTCCAGACCGTGGTCGAGGCAGTGCTCAATCATCGCGGCGGCGGTCGCGCTAGCAAGGCCACGCCGCTGGAAGTTGGGGTGCGTTTGGATCTCGAACTCCAGGCTTCGGCTGCTCAGCGCGAACGACGAGCAGCCCGAGACGAAGCGCCCCTCGTGCTCGACGCCGAAGCCGACCCCGCGCGCGACGAACTCCTCCAGCGACGAAAAGTTGTAGACGAGCGAGTCGGCCAGCTCGGCGAAGCGGGCGGCGTCCGCGGCGGTGATGCGTTTCAGGGCAAACCCCTCGGGCAACGCCTCCCTGAATCCGCGCAGCCGGGCTTGGTCCCAGCGGCCCGGGCTGAAGGCGACGCGCGTGCGTGTCTTGAGGCGAACGCCCCAGACGCGGCGCAACAGCGGGTCCCAACCCTCGTCCGACGCAACGACGGTCGCACGCGACGGCAGGCTGCGCACCGCTTCCTCTGCGGCCTGGCTATCTGGAGCGCCGGCAAAGAGGTGGAAATCGAGGTGGAGGAGCGCAACGAAAGGTCGAGACGGTTCATCGGCCCAGGCGGTGCCCATCGCTCCCTCCAGCGCCGCGTCAACGCAGCCGTGGAGGCCGGGGAACCTGGCGAAGAGGGGCCGCAGCTTCTTGCGCTCGGCTGGCGGGACTTCGGCGAGCATGTCCGCCTATCGTAGCACACCGGCGTTCGCGCCTTGCTACACTGCTCTCGTGACCACCTACGACGCCATCGTCGTCGGCGCCGGGCCGGCCGGGAGCACGGCGGCGCGGCTGCTGGCCCAGCGCGGCGCGCGCGTCCTCCTGCTCGACCGCGCCCGCTTCCCCCGCGATAAGCCCTGCGGCGGCGCCGTCACCGTCCGCGCCGCTCGCGAAGCCGGCATCGACCTCTCGCCCGTCATCGAGCGCACGGTGACCGAGGTGCGGGTCAGCTTCCGCCAGGGCAAGACCTTTGTCCGCGCGTCGGCGGAGCCGCTCACCTACATGACCCAGCGCTGCCGGCTGGACGCCTACCTGGCGGAGCAGGCGGCGTGTGCCGGGGTCGACTTTCATGACAGCGTAGCCGTGCGCCAGGTTGTAGGGGCGCACGGCCCCTTCGACTTCGCTCAGGGCAGGCGTGCGCCCCTACAGGCCGATGGCGTCCTCGTCCGCACCGACGGCGACAGCTATCGCGCCCGCGCGCTGGTGGGCGCCGACGGCGCCAACGGCGTCGTCGCCCGCGCCCTGGGCCTGGCGCCCGTGGGCGAGGAGGCGGTGGCGCTGGAAGGCAACGTCCCAGCGGACGACAAACTGCTGGACCGCTGGGAGCACGCCATCGCCCTGGACCTGGGGGGCATCCCCGGCGGCTACGGCTGGCTCTTCCCCAAGGGCGACCACCTGAACGTGGGCGTCGGCGGCTGGCGCTGGCTGGGGCCCACCCTGCGCCGGCGGCTCTCCGACCTCTGCCGCTTCCTGGAGCTGGACGAATCGGGGCTCTGGGGGCTGCGCGGCCACCACCTGCCGATGCGAAAGCCCGACGCCCGCCTCTGGCGCGGCCCGGCCCTGCTCGCCGGCGACGCCGCCGGCCTGGTCGACCCCCTCTCCGGCGAGGGGATCGATGCCGCCTTCGTCAGCGGCCGGCTGGCGGCGGAGGCGATCATCGCCTTCCTGGCGGGCGAGGCAGAAGACTTAACCGGCTACGAAACCGCCGTCGAGCGGGAGCTGATGGAGGACATCCGGGTCTCCCGAAAACTCCAGGCCGTCTTCCATCGCATCCCGCGCCCCTGCGTCGCCGTCATGCGGCGCAGCGACGCTTTCTGGCGCATCCTGCGCGCCCTGGTGCGGGGCGAGAGCAGCTACGCCGAGTTCCGGCGGCGCTTGGGCCCGCTGCGGCTCGCCCTGGACGCGACGGCCTGGGTGTGCAAGTGAGTGTGAGGAGGAGGGCTAGCAGAGGTGTTCAGATCAGCACTTCTCTTTGCGGGGGTCCTGGCTTTCATCGCGTGCGGCTCCGGAGGCAAGGAACCAGAGGCGACCTCCACGGAAAGCCCTCCAGCGCGTACGTCAATCCCAACCGTTGCCAGCACGCCCATGACGTCCACGGAGCCATTCGCATACTGCACCGCTGTCGGCACAAGTGACTATCCCTATCAAGACCCCCGTTGGCTGGGGCCGCCGGTCCCCAGCGCTGTCATCGAAGGTCTCCGGAGCGCGTTGGGACGCCCAGGCGACGCTGCCGTGTCGGCGACCGCGATGGCATGGCGCTGTATGGACAGGAACCTTCTGGGCTGCTGGGTGGGAGCCAACTTGCCCTGCTGGCAGGCTGATACGCGAACCGAGCCCAGTCCGGGAATGGTCAATGATTGCCGCGAACATCCGAACGAACCACCAAGTGGGGCGGCGACTGGGCACAGCACCATCTACGTATGGGAGTGTCAAGGTGGCGTTCCCGTCATCGTGAGACAGTTCTGGCACGTGGACCCTAGGGGATTTGTGGCGGAGCTGTGGTATGAAATCCGTCCATAGGCCGTAGTCCGCGCCATCTGTATTGACAACGCCTATCTCGCAGGGTAGACTGGGTTCACTATGGTGAAGCACGAGGACCAGACGGTCGTTCCAGGTCTCGGCGTACTGGTATTGCTGGGTCTTGGCCTGCTCCTGCTGGGCGGGCTTCGGAGGTGAGGTCCTCGGCTACGTAGAGACTCCACTAGACCAACTCCGAGGACCGGCCCCGAACCAATCGGGGCCGTAACGTTACTAGCGACACGGAGGATAGAAACCATGACGAAGATGACGGGAGCGCAGATCGTGATGGAGTGCCTGGCCCGGGAGGGGGTAGAGTACATCTTCGGCATCCCGGGCGGCGCCAACCTGCCCCTGTACGACACGCTGCCCCAGTACCCCCAGATCCGGCACATCCTGGTCCGCCACGAGCAGGCCGCCGCCCACGCCGCTGATGCCTACGCTCGCGTCACCGGCAAGGCCGGCGTCTGCTGGGCGACCTCCGGCCCCGGCGCCACCAACCTGGTGACCGGCATCGCCAACGCCTCGATGGACTCGGTGCCGCTGGTGTGCATTACCGGCGCCGTGGTGAGCTGGCTCATCGGCCGCGATGGCTTCCAGGAGGCGGACATCACCGGCATCACTATCCCTATCACCAAGCAGAATTACCTGGTGCTGGACGTGGACGACCTGGCCCAAACCGTCCGGGAGGCGTTCCACATCGCCACCACCGGCCGGCCGGGCCCGGTGCTCATCGATATCCCCCGGGACATCCAGCAGCAGCAGACGGAGTTCCACTACCCGGAGAAGGTGGACATCCCCAGCTACCGGCCGGTGACCAAGGGCCACCCGGGCCAGATCCGCAAGGCCGCCCAGCTCATCGCCGAAGCGGAGCGGCCCCTCATCCTGGCCGGCCACGGCGTCGTCCTCGCCCGCGCCTACGATGAGCTGCGGGAGCTGGCGGAGCGGGCCCACATCCCGGTGATCTGCACCCTGCTCGGCATCGGCGGCTTCCCCGGCTCCCACGAGCTGTACCTGGGCATGCCCGGCATGCACGGCATGTACTGGAACAACATCGCCATCTCCGAGGCCGACCTGATCATCGGCATCGGCATGCGCTTCGACGACCGGGTGACGGGCCGGCTGAAGGACTTCGCCCCCAACGCCAGGATCATCCACATCGACGTCGACCCGGCGGAGATCGGCAAGAACGTGAGGACGACGGTGCCCATCGTGGGCGACGTGAAGGAGGTGCTGAGCGACCTCAACCCGCTGGTGCAGCCCGCTCGCCACGATGCCTGGTGTCGGCACATCCAGGAGATCCGCCGCGAGCACCCCTCCATCACCATCCCCAACGTGGACAAGGTGCTGCCCCAGTTTGTGATCAAGAAGATCTACGAGCTCTCCGGCCCGGACGCCTACTTTGTGACCGGCGTGGGCCAGCACCAGATGTGGGCCGCCCAGTTCTTCTGGGGCGACAACCCAGGCAGCTTTGTCACCTCCGGCGGCCTGGGGACGATGGGCTTCGAGGTGCCGGCGGCCATGGGCGTCCAGTTCGCCCGGCCCAAGGACCTGGTCTGGTCCATCTGTGGCGACGGCGGGTTCCAGATGACCATGCAGGAGATGGCCACCATCGTCGAGCACGAGCTGCCCATCAAGTTCGCTATCATTAACAACGGCCACCTGGGCATGGTGCGCCAGTGGCAGCACCTCTTCTACGACGACAACTTGCAGGCGGTGCGCCTTTTCCACCCGGACTACGTCAAGCTGGCCGAAGCCTTCGGCGCAGCCGGCCTGCGGGTGACGGACAAGATAGAGGTGGAGCCGGCTATCGAGAAGGCGCTCCGGCACCCAGGCCCCGTGATCATCGACTTCCACGTGGAGCAACACGAGGACATCTATCCCATGATGCCGCCCGGCGCCTCCCTCGCGGAGACGGTGGACCAGCCGGAAGCAGAGCGGGAGGCGAAGCCGGAGAAAGTGAGGTCGTCATGACCAAGCACACCATCGTCGCCCTGGTGGAAGACCGACCGGGCGTCCTCAACCGCATCGCCAGCAAGTGGCGACAGCGCGGGTTCAACATCGAGAGCCTCGCCGTCGGCCACAGCGAGATGGCCGGCCTCTCCCGCATGACCTTCACCGTCGACGGGACGACCACGGACGTTGACCAGGTCACCAAGCAGATGTACAAGCTCATCGAGGTGGTGAAGGTCACCGACCTGACGGAGCACGACATGGTGCACCGGGAGTTGGCCCTGGTCAAGGTGGCAGCCAACCCGCAGCAGCGGAGCGCCATCATCGAGATCGTCGATATCTTCCGGGCCAAGATCGTCGACGTCGCACCCGAGTCGCTGATCATCGAGGTGACGGGCACGGAGGACAAGATCGACGCTATCTTCGAGATGCTGCGCCCGTACGGGATCAAGGAGCTGGTGCGCACCGGTCGCATAGCGATGACCCGGGGCGCGGCCGCGCCCACCTCGGTGGACGGCGGCAAGGGCGAGCACCACCGCTACCGGCCGGCCGGCGAGGGCAAGCCCAAGGTAGGCAGCCTGCTGTAGGAGGAGAAGGAGCGACGCCCCATGACTGAGATCTACTACGACAAGGACGCGGACCTCTCGCTGCTGGAGGGCAAGACCATCGGGGTGGTCGGCTTCGGCAGCCAGGGGCATGCCCATGCCCTCAACCTGAAGGACAGCGGAATGAACGTCATCGTCGGCCTCTACCCCGGCTCCAAGAGCTGGGCGAAGGCGGAGGAGGCCGGCCTGCGGGTCGGCACTGTGGCCGACGTGGCCCGCGAGGCGGACATCATCATGATCCTGGCGCCGGACCAGGTGCAGCGGGAGCTGTACGAGCACCACATCGAGCAGGGGCTCTCCGCCGGCAAGACGCTCATGTTCGCCCACGGCTTCAACATCCACTACCGGCAGATCCAGCCGCCACCGGACATCGATGTCTCCATGGTCGCGCCCAAGGGCCCGGGGCACATGCTGCGCAAGCTTTTCACGGATGGCATCGGCATGCCGGCGCTGCTGGCGGTCCACCAGAACACGACGGAGCTGGCCAAGCAGACGGCGCTGGCCTACGCCAGGGGCATCGGCTGCGCACGCGCCGGCGTACTGACGACCACCTTCCAGGAGGAGACGGAGACCGACCTCTTCGGCGAGCAGACCGTCCTCTGCGGCGGCGTCACCGCGCTGATCAAGACAGCGTTCGAGACGCTGGTGGAGGCGGGCTACCAGCCGGAGGTGGCCTACTTTGAGTGCCTGCACGAGCTGAAGCTGCTGGTGGACTTCATCCACCAGGGCGGCATGGCCTCCATGCGCTACACCATCAGCGACACCGCGGAGTACGGCGACTACACCCGCGGCCCGCGCGTCATCGATGAGCACGTGCGGGAGAGCATGCGCCAGATCCTGCGCGAGATCCAGGACGGCACCTTCGCCCGCGAGTGGATCCTGGAGAACCAGGCGGGCCGCCCCAGCTTCCTGGCCCTGCGCCGCATCAACGCGGAGCACCCCATCGAGCAGGTGGGCGCGGAGCTGCGGGGTATGATGAGTTGGCTAAAGGCGAAGGAGTGAGGGTCGATGTCAGGGCCGGACAGGCCTGAAGGCCTGTCCGGCCCCGGGGCAGACTGCAGTAAGGAGGGACCGATGCCTAAGGGAAGCAAGCAACTGCTGGCCGCGATGAACGAGGCCCTCTCCGAGGAGCTGGCCTCCACCATCCAGTACCTCTGGCACCATATCCAAGCGCGGGGCATCCTCAGCGCGGCCATCGCCGACATGTTCAAGCAGATCGCGATGGTGGAGATGAAGCACGCCGAACGGATCGCGGAGCGGATCGACCTCCTGGGCGGCCGACCCACCACGGCGCCGGACGCCATCAGCCCCGGCGCCCACGGCGACGTGGCCCGCATGCTGCGGGAGAACCTCCGGGCGGAGGAGAAGGCGGTCGCCATGTACCGCCAACTCGTCCAGATGGCCCGGGACGAGAACGACCCCGTCTCCCGCGTCATCTTCGAGGAGATCCTGGGCGAAACTGAGGAGCACGCCCACGAGCTGAGCAAGCTCCTGGCCGACGTGGGCGATGCCGAGCGAGGGCGAGGGCGGCGCAAGAAACGCTCCAAGCTCATCGACGCGCTGACCATCGCCGTGTCCGACGAGCTGGCCGCCATCATCCAGTACCAGTGGCACCACGTCATGGCCCGCGGCATCGCCTCGCCGGCGATCCTGGACATGTTCGAGGGCAACTCCATGGACGAGATGCGCCACGCCTACGCCTTCGCCGAGCGCATCGACCTGCTGGGCGGCGACCTGACGGTGGAGATCCACCCGATCCGCGTCGGCGGCACCCTGCAAAAGATGATCCGCGACGACCTCGCCGGCGAGCACCGAGCCATCGAGATGTACAAGGGGTACGTCAAGCTGGCCGAGCAGGAGAACGACCCGGTCACCCGCCGCCTCTTCGAGGGGGCCCTGGCCAACGAGGAAGGCCACGCCAACACGCTGGAGAGCCTGCTGGAGAAGTGAACGCAGCTACAACTACCCCAGCCTGAAGGCTGGGGCATGAGGACAACAGGCCGGTATACCATGCGTGGTTCGCTACGAAGAGGCGAAGGTGGCTCCTCGAAGGTGAGATCGAGGACATGGTAAAGGAGCTGATCCAGGGCGTAGCGGCAGAGAAAGGGATCGACCTTATCGAGTGCGAGACGATGATCGACCACGTCCACGTGCTGCTCAGTGTTCAGGACCGGGCCGCCCTGTCTCGAGCGATGAACTTCATCAAGGGTTCGACCTCGAGGAGGCTCTTCCAGCGGGTTCCGGAGCTGAAGCTTGACATAGGAATGAACAACCTCTGGCAGCACCGATACGGATTCAAGGTGGTACCGGAGGGCGCTACAGCACCTGTAGCCCATTACATCCGCACACAGAAGGAGCGATTGGAGAAGTATGCGCGATAGGCGCCCTGTCGAGGACGAGGCCTGGATGCCCCAGCCTTCAGGCTGGGGTCGAAGGGTTATCTGCTGCCGCGGAGCCATGCCCGTGCTCAACCTGCGCCGGCCCCCTGCCCCGACAGGTCGGGGCGAGGAGGCCTGAGCGGACGCAGTCGTCGGGCTGAAGCCCGACCCACAGAGATAGCAAGAGGAGGTTGAGCGTTCCCATGGCAGAGAAAGTCCTGATCTTCGATACCAGCCTGAGAGACGGCGAGCAGTCGCCCGGCGTCGCGCTGACGGCCAGCGACAAGGTAGAGATCGCCCAGCAGCTCGACAAGCTGGGCGTCGACATCATCGAGGCCGGCTTCCCGATGACCTCCCAGGGCGACCTGGAGGCGGTGGCTACCGTCGCCCGCAGCGTGCGCCGGCCGGTCATCGCCGCCCTTGCCCACGCCCATCCAGGGGCGGTGGACAAGGCGTGGGAGGCGCTGAAGGAGGCGGCCCGCCCGCGCATCCACGTCTTCCTCTCCGTCTCCGACATCCATCTGATGCACCAGCTCCGCAAGGACCGCGACCAGGTGCTGGAGATGGCGCACACCATGGTGGCGCGCGCCAAGAAATACTGCGAGGACGTGGAGTTCAGCCCGATGGACGCCGCCCGCGCGGAGTGGAAGTACGTCTACCAGATGCTGGAGCAATGCATCGACGCGGGCGCGACGACGGTGAACATCCCGGACACGGTCGGCTAC
>MGOB01000024.1:80456-93158 GCA_001796995.1 Chloroflexi bacterium RBG_16_68_14
GTTCATCCGCTCGATCTTCGAGAACGTCCCCAACATCCACAAGGCGGTCGTCTCCGTCCACTGCCACAACGACCTGGGCCTGGCCGTCGCCAACTCGCTGGCGGCGGTGCGGGCGGGCGCGCGCCAGGTGGAGTGCTGCGTCAACGGCATCGGCGAGCGGGCGGGCAACGCCTCGCTGGAGGAGGTGGCGCTGGCGATCAAGACGCGGGCGGACTTCTTCGGGCTGGAGACCAACATCAACACCCGGGAGATCTACCGCGCCAGCCGCCTGGTGGCGGACCTGACCGGCATGAGCGTGCAGCCCAACAAGGCCATCGTGGGCGCCAACGCCTTCCGCCACCAGTCGGGCATCCACCAGGACGGCATCCTCAAGATGCGCGAGACCTACGAGATCATGGACGCCCACGACCTGGGCTGGCCGACCGGCGGCGGCGAGATCGTCCTGGGCAAGACCTCGGGCCGGCACGGCTTCAAGGCGCGCCTGGAGGAGCTGGGCTACGAGCTGACCGAGGAGGAGCTGAACCGCGCCTTCCTCGCCTTCAAGGAGCTGGCTGACAAGAAGCTTGAGGTGGACGACCGCGACCTGGAGGCGCTGGTGGCGGACAAGATGCGCACCAGCAAGGAGATATACCACCTGGACTTCGTCCAGGTGAGCTGCGGCGACCACGCCACGCCAACGGCGACGGTCCGCCTCATCGCGCCCGACGGCGCCCTGCTGGCGGACGCCGCCCTGGGCACCGGCCCGGTCGATGCCGTCTACAAGGCGATCAACCGCATCGTCCAGGTGCCCAACGTGCTCACCGAGTTCTCGGTGAAGAGCGTGACCGAGGGGATCGACGCCCAGGGCGAGGTGATCATCCGCATCGAGAGCGAGGGCCGCACCTACACCGGCCGCGGCGCCGACACGGACATCATCGTGGCGTCGGCCAAGGCGTACATGAACGCCCTCAACCGGCTGCTCTTCGTGCAGCGCCGAGCGGACACGGAGGTGCGGACGAGCCCGTAGCCGGCGGCAGGCCCGAAGCGTGTCGCCCGCGGAAGGACGGCCCAATGAGCCCTGGTCTGCTCATCCAGGACAGTATTGCCAACGTGGTGCGCCTGCTCAGAAACGCCCTGCGACTCTGGGGCAGGCGCGCCCCGGACTACGTGCTCATCGAGCTGACGGGGAGCCTTCCCGAGCGCGCGCCGCCAGCCCGACCGCTGTGGCAGCGGCTCTTGCCCTTCGGCCCGCCGCCCCTCTCCATCGAGGAGCTGAACAGCGCCCTGGACCTCATCGCCCAGACGCCCCGGGTGCGGGGAGTCATCCTGCGCATCAGCCTTGTGGAGGCGGTTCAGGCCGCCGCCTTCGGCGCGGCCCTGGCCCGGGTTCAGAACGTGCGGGCGGCCATCAGTCGCTTCCGCCAGCGGGGCAAGCGCGTGGTGGTCTACCTGAGCCAGCTCACCCTGCCCGACTACCTCGCCGCCTCCGCCGCCGACGAAGTCGTCGTCCCCGAGAGCGCTTACGTCCTACTGCTCGGCCTGCGGATGCAGGAGTACTTCCTGAAGGATGCCCTGGCGGCCTACGGCATCGAATTCGAATACGAGGCGATGGCCGAGTACAAGACCGCCATGGACCGTTACCGGCGGTCCTCCATGTCCGAGACGCATCGGGAGATGCTGGACGCCATCCTCGACTCCTGCTTCGAGGACGTGGTGGCGGCCATCGCCGACGGCCGCCGGCTCTCGCCGGAACGGGTGCGGGAGCTGATCGACCAGGGGCCGTTGACCGCCGAAGAAGCGCGGGACGCTGGGCTCATCGATGCCCTCCTCTACGAAGACGAGTTGGCCGCCCACCTAGCAGCAGGGAAAGGCGACGCCAGGATCGAGCCGTGGCCGGCCGCCCAGCGGCGGCTCCGCCTGCCCATGCGCCGGCGCCACCCGCGCATCGTCGGGGTGGTATCGCTGGAGGGCGCGATCCGGACCGGGCCCAGCCGCCGCTATCCGATCCCGCTCCCTCCTCTCCCCTTCTTCGCGCCTGTCGTGGCCGGCTCGGACACCATCACGCAGGCGCTGCGCCGGGCCGAGCGGGACAGCCGCGTAGCTGCCGTCGTCTTTCACGTCGATTCCGGCGGCGGCGACGCTCTCGCCTCGGACCTGGTCTGGCGGGAAGTGGCGCGCCTGGGCCGCCGGAAGCCGGTGGTCGCCTACATGGGGAACCTGGCGGGCTCCGGGGGCTACTACGTGCTGGCCGCGGCCACGCAGATCGTGGCCCAGTCCGCCACGCTGACCGGCTCCATCGGCGTGCTCAGCGGCAAGCCTACCTTTCAGGGGCTCCTGGGCAAGGCGAAGGTGCAGCACGAGTACCTGTCGCGCGGGCGCCACGCCATGCTCTTCGATCCCGCCCTCCCCTTCGACGAGGAAGGTTGGAGCAGGATCCGCGCGCTGACGGAGGACATCTACCTCCTCTTCAAGCGCCGCGTCGCCCAGGGCCGCGGCATGTCGGACGATGAGGTGGAACGGATCGCCCGCGGCCGGGTGTGGACGGGCAAGCAGGCGCTGGAACGCGGGCTGGTGGACGCCCTGGGCGACTTCGAGGTCGCCGTCCAGAAGGCCAAGGAGCTGGCCGGCCTGCCCGCGGACCGCTACGTGCCGGTGGTCCCCATCGCGGCGCCCAGGCGCCTCACCCTGCCGCAGCCGTTCTCCGAAGACGGCGCCTGGGCCGACTGGCTGGCCCCCGGCCTTGTCGATTTCGCCCGCGGCGGCGTCTGGGCCGTCATGCCCTGGGACCTGCGGCTGCGGTGGTAGCGTTTGCGTTATGATGAAGAAGATTCGCAAGCATATACAGTCCAAGGTGTAGAAAGGCCATCTCATGGGCATGACCCTAGCGGAGAAGATCCTCGCCGCGCATAGCGGCAAGAAGGAGGTCTCCCCGGGCGACCTGATCAACGTCCAGGTCGACCTGGTGATGGCCAACGACATCACCGCGCCCATCGCCATCGAGCAGTTCCGCAAGCTGGGCGTGAAGGACGTCTTCGACAAGGAGCGCGTCGTCTTCGTCCCCTCCCACTTTGCGCCGGCCAAGGACATCGCCTCGGCGGAGCAGTGCCGGGTCATGCGCAACTTCGCCCGCGAGACGGGCATCGTCTACTACGAGCAGGGCCAGGGGGGCATCGAGCACATCCTCCTGCCCTGGAAGGGCCACGTGGTGCCCGGCGACGTCTACTGCGGCGCCGACTCCCACACGCCCACCTGCGGCGCCCTGGGCGCCTTCGCCACCGGCATGGGCAGCACCGACATCGCCGTCGCCATGGCCACCGGCGAGACCTGGATGAAGGTGCCGGAGACGCTGCGCTTCATCTACCACGGCAGGATGGGGAAGTGGACGCGCAGCAAGGACCTCATCCTCCACACCATCGGCCACATCGGCACCGACGGCGCTACCTACATGGCGATGCAGTTCGAGGGCGAGGCGCTCAAGGAGATGTCCATGGACGCCCGCTTCACCATCACCAACATGACGGCGGAGGCGGGCGGCAAGACCGGCCTCATGCTGGTCGACGAGGTGACGCTGGAGTACGTCCGCCCCCGCGCCAAGCGCCCCTGGACCGTCTACGAGCCGGACCCGGACGCCGCCTACGCCGCCACCTACGAGTTCGACGCCTCCCAGATCGAGCCGACGGTGGCCCTCCCCTTCAGCCCGGGCAACACCAAGACCATCGCTGAGGTCGCCAACGACGATATCCAGATCGACCAGGTGTTCATCGGCTCCTGCACCAACGCCCGCATGGAGGACCTGCGCGAGGCGGCCGAGATCATGCGCGGGCGCAAGGTGGCGCCCTGGGTGCGCTGCATCGTCATCCCGGCCACCCAGGACATCTTCCTGGAGGCGCTCAAGGAGGGGCTGATCGAGGTGTTCACCGAGGCGGGCTGCCAGGTGAGCGCCGCCACCTGCGGCCCCTGCCTGGGCGGCTACTACGGCGTCCTGGCCGAGGGCGAGAAGTGCGTCTCGACTTCTAACCGCAACTTCCCCGGCCGCATGGGCCACCCCAAGGGCGAGGTGTTCCTGGTGAACCCGCCGCTGGCCGCCGCCGCCGCCGTCGCCGGCCGCATCGTGCACCCGGAGGAGGTGGTGGGAAAGGTAGGGGTAAAGTGAGCATGCGAGGTAAAGCCCACAGGTTCGGCGCCCACATCGATACTGACCAGATCGTTCCGGCCAAGTATCTGGTGACCACCGATCCCCAGGAGCTGGGCAAGCACTGCATGGAGAACAACGACCCGGAGTTCGCCCAGCGTGTCCAGCCGGGCGACGTCATCGTCGCCGACGTCAACTTCGGCTGCGGCTCCTCGCGGGAGCACGCGCCCATCAGCATCAGGGGCTGCGGCGTGAGCTGCGTCATCGCCAAGAGCTTCGCCCGCATCTTCTTCCGCAACGCCATCAACCAGGGGCTGCCTGTCCTGGAGTGCCCGGAGGCGGTCGACGCCATCGAGGCGGGCGACGAGCTGGAGGTGGACCTCTCGAACGGCACCATCCGCGACCTGACGACGGAGCAGGTCTTCAAGGCGAAGCCCTACGAGCCCTTCCTGCTGGAGCTGCTGGAGGCGGGCGGGATCATCGAGTACACGAAGCGCCGGCTGGCCGGGGCGGAGCGCTAGCTCACGCTGCGAGAGGAGATCGAGCTGTCAGAGCAACGACCACGAGTCCGTCCCAGCATGCGCGATTATCTCAGCAACTGGCACCAGTCCGACCTGCCCTTCTTCGCCAAGCTGGCCGTCGTGTGCCGGAACAACTGGACGAAGCTGAGCACGCTTCAGAACTGCTGCGGGAACTACGGCGAGCCCGGCTGCTGAGCCTCCGAAGGGCCGGGGCCCGGTGCGGGCTCCAGCAGGCAGAGCGAGTAGAGTCGCAGCTTTCTTTCCGCGGGTCAGGCTTCAGCCTGACAGAGAACCATGAGCATGTACCGGCGATTCCCGTCCGAGGGACTCCCTTCGTTTGTCACAACAAACACCCTTACGTGTCAGCCAATCTTTAGGTCTAGGGACACATGCGAGCTCTTCCTGCGGATTCTGTACGAGGTGCGCGTCGAAACCGGTTTTCAATTGCTTGCATTCTCTATCATGCCGGATCATGTTCACCTCGTCCTTGTGCCTGGAGAACAGAATCTCGGTCGCATCCTGCAGCTCATCAAGGGCCGCTTCTCCAGAGCCTACAACCAGACACGACGCCAGTCCGGTTCCCTCTGGCAAAGCCAATACCACGAACGGACGCTCAGGAGTGAGACAGCCCTCTTCCGCGCCATAGAGTACGTTCACGGCAATCCTGTAGCAGCGCAATTGGCGCGGGAACCGCACCTGTACCGCTGGTCAACAGCGAGTGGCAACTACCCCACGGACATCCAGGCCTATCTCGGTCAGGCTGAAGCCTGACCCGCGGGGAAAGAGGTGCTGAGCCAGCGAGGAGCAGGAGCCCGGTGCGGGCCCCAGCGAGCAGGGCGAGTAGACCCCTCCCCAAGCCTCGGCCGAATGTGGTATCGTGATGGCGATATGACTCTCTCGCCAGCCACGGCGAACCGAGTGGAGGTTGCCTTAAGCCCCCGGCCGTCCCGTCGGGGGCGGGCGATCGGCGTCGCCTCCGCGCCCGTCGCCTGACCGCGCGGCCCCGTCAGGGGCCGACCATCCTACGGAGGTATCCCACCCATGCAAGTACAACTGTACGACACGACGCTGAGGGACGGCGCCCAGATGGAGGGCATCTCCCTCTCGGTGGAGGACAAGCTGAAGATCGCCCGCAAGCTGGACGAGCTGGGCGTCCACTTCATCGAGGGCGGCTGGCCCGGCTCCAACCCCAAGGACGCCGAGTTCTTCGCGCGGGCGCAGTCGCTCCAGTTCCAGCACGCCCAGCTCGCCGCCTTCGGCAGCACCCGCCGCGCCGGCGGCAGCGCCGAGACCGACGCCAACCTGCGCGCGCTGCTGGACTCCGGGACGCCCGTCATCACCATCGTCGGCAAGGCGAACGACGTCCACGTGCGCGACGTCTTGGAGACGACGCCGGAGGAGAACCTGGCGATGATCGCCGACTCCGTGCGCTTCCTCAAGAGCCACGGCCGCGTCGTGTTCTTCGACGCCGAGCACTACTTCGACGGCTACTTCTCGGACCGGGACTACGCGCTCCAGTGCCTGAAGGCGGCGGCCGCGGCCGGCGCGGACTGCATCGCCCTCTGCGACACGAACGGCGGCACTATCCTCTCCAGGCTGGTGGAGGCGGTGCGCGCCGCCCGCGAGGCGGTGAGCGTGCCCCTGGGCATCCACGCCCACAACGACACGAATCTCGCCGTCGCCAACACGCTGGCCGCCGTCGAGGAGGGCGTGGTGCAGGTGCAGGGCTGCGTCAACGGCTACGGCGAACGGTGCGGCAACGCCGACCTGCTCAGCGTCATCGCCAACCTCAAGCTGAAGATGGGCCTCGACGTGGTGACGGAGGAGCAGCTAGCCAGGCTCACCGAGATCTCGCACTACGTGAGCGAGATCGTGAACATGGTGCCCAACCCCTTCCAGCCCTACGTGGGCGCCAGCGCCTTCGCCCACAAGGCGGGCCTCCACGCGGACGGCGTGGTCAAGAAGGAATCGTCCTACCAGCACGTGCCGCCGGAGGTCGTGGGCAACCACACGGAACTGCTCATCTCGGAGCTGGGCGGGAGCCGCGGCCTGCTCGAGCAGATCCGCGAGGCCGGCATCGAGGTGGAGCTGAGCCGGAACGACGCCCGCCATCTGCTCGAAGTCGTCAAGGAGCAGGAGCGCCGCGGCTACCAGTACGAGAGCGCGGAAGCCTCCTTCGAGCTGCTGGTGCGCCGCTCCCTGCCCGGCTACCGGGCGCCCTTCGAGCTGGAGGACTTCTGGGTAGTCCAGCGACGCGCCACCCGGCCGGAAGACCACGGCCGGGAGATGCAGACCGAGGCGATGGTGAAGGTTCGCGTCGGGGACGAGGTGATCCAGACCGCCGCCGACGGCAACGGGCCGGTGAACGCCCTGGACGCGGCGGTGCGCAAGGCGCTCATCAGCTTCTACCCCACCCTGGCGTTGGTGAAGCTGGTCGACTACAAGGTCCGCATCATCGACAGCGCCGCCGGCACCGGCGCCGGCGTCCGCGTCCTCATCGAATCGACGGACGGCGACCAGCTCTGGCGCACGGTAGGCGCCTCGACGGACATCATCGAGGCCTCCTGGCTCGCCCTCAACGACGCGCTGGAGTACTGGCTGCTGAAGCGCGCCCCTGAGCGGCGGGAGCGCGCCTAGGACGCGAACCCAGCTTCCCCAGGACGGCTAGCGGCGCGGCAGGAGCAGGGCCGCCAGCAGGGCGAAGGGGATGAGCCGTCCCCGGGCCATCATGACTTGCCGTTCCTGGGCCGAGCGCCGCCGGCCACCGGCAGCGTCACCACGAACTCGGTGCCTCGCTCTCGGTCGCTGCTGGCGCAGATATCACCCCGGTGCGCCTGCACCACCTCGCGGGCGATGGCCAGGCCCAGGCCGGCGCCGCCACCTCGACTCCGGTCTCGCTGGAAGAAGCGCTCGAAGACGCGGGGGAGCTCCTCGGGCGGGATGTAGGAGCCGGTGTTGTGCACCGCCACCCGGGCCACGCCGTCCCGGGCCTCGGCGCGCACGGTGATGGCGCCGTTCTTGGGGGTATGGCGGACGGCGTTATCGATGAGGTTGGTGAACGCCTGCTCCAGCCGCCGCTCGTCGCCCACCAGGGGAGGCAGGGGCGCCAGGTCGAGCCGCATCTCAGCGCCCGATTCCCGTAGCTGCCACTCGAAGCGCCGGGCGCAGACGCGCAGCAGATCGGCGAGGTCGATGGGCTCGCGCTGCACCACCGCCTGCCCGGACTGCAGCCGGGAGAGCTCGATCAGGTCGTCCACCAGGCGGCGCATGCGCTGCGTCTCCTCGTTGATGATGCGGCCGGCCTGCTGGTACTCCTCCTCCGAGGAGATGGCGCCCTCCTCCAGCGCCTGGGAGAAGCCCTGGATGGAGGTGAGGGGGGTCTTCAGCTCGTGGGAGACGTTGGCCAGCAGGTCGCGCATCATCCGGTGGGACTGGCTGACCTCCCGGGCCATGACGTTGAAGGCCCGGGCCAGGCGGCCCACCTCGTCGTCGCCCCGGGGGTCTAGCTGCTGGTCGTAGTGCCCGCGCGCCATCTCCTGGGCGGCCCGGGTGACCCGGGCCAGCCGTCGCGAGATCGACCCAGAGATGAGCGCCGCCGCCGCCGCCGAAGCGAGCAAGGCGATGCCGCCGGCGATGGTGAGCTGGGGGATGAGGTCCCGCCACGCCGAGGTGATCTCCTCCTCCGACACGGCCACCAGCGGCCTGAGGCTGGGCAGCGCCACGATCTGGGGTCCCTCGGGGTCCGCCAGCAAGTCCGCCAGCAACTCGTCCAGGGCCTCGGACGGCGTGCCAGAAGCGTAGAGCTGGTAGATCACCGTTTGCAACTGGATCAAGCGGTTGGAGGAGAGCTGCAGGCTCTCGTGGGCTGGGGCGAACAGGAGCAGCTCGTCACCGTCCGAGCCGTACTTGGCCATGCGGAACTCGGCGCCGCCTCGCCTGGTGATGGGCAGACCTGGCTCCTGGAAGGCATCGATGGTGCGCCCGGTGAGGCGGGCGTCGGTGTCCACCACCACGCGACCTTGCCCGTCCACCAGCAGGACGCGTACGTCGAAGCTCTCGGCGTAGTCACCCACGGCGCTCTCGATCTCAGCCCGATCCACGTTGGCCTGCTCCATCAGGGCCACCGCCAGGGTGATCGGTTCAGCCAGCCGGCCCACCCGCTCCTCGGCCGACTCCCGCTGCTGGTCGCGCAGCAGGAAGAGGGTGCCCACTGCCGAGAGGGCCAGCGAGAGGAGGATGACGAAGGCGAAGGCGAGGAGCAGTCGAGAGCTAAGACTTCGCAGCATCTGGGTCCACCACCAGCTTGTAGCCGACACCCCACACCGTCTGGATCTTGACCCGCTTCGCCTTGGCCAGCTTCTCCCGCAGCCAGGCGACGTGGACATCGATGGTGCGGGTGTCGCCGTAGTAGTCGCTGCCCCAGACCAGTTGGAGGAGCCGCTCCCGGTCCAGCACGATGCCCAGGTGGCGCATGAAGGCGGCCAGCAGGTCGAACTCCTTGGCGCGCAGGGTGACCGGCTCGCCCTCCACGGTGACCTCCCGTCTGGTCAGGTCCAGCTTCAGGCCGTCGGCCTCCAGCACCGGCTGGCTGGGCTCCTCCTGGCGCGCCCGGCGCAGCACCGCCTTCACCCGGGCCACCAGCTCTCGCGGGTTGAAGGGCTTCGTCACGTAGTCGTCCGCCCCCAGCTCCAGGCCGACAACGCGGTCCACGTCGTCGCCGCGAGCGGTGAGGATGATGATGGGGACGTTGCTGGTCTTGCGCAGCTCCCTACAGACGGAGAGGCCGTCCATCTCCGGCAGCATGATGTCCAGGATGATCAGGTCCGGCCGGACGGCCTTCGCCTTCTCCAGGGCCTGGGCGCCGTCGTAGGCGGCCTCCACCCGGAAGCCCTCCCGCTCCAGGTAGAGCCGCGCTAGCTGGACGATGTTCTTCTCGTCATCGACGACGAGGATGGCGTTGGCCATGAGCCGTTCTCCCTGCGGCCGCTGCCGAAGTGGTCTTTCTTCTACTATAACGCGGCACCAGGGGCAGAGGTACGGCGGGGAGGGGGCGAACCGCCAGCACTCCTTGCCTCCAAGCTCAACACGGCTCACACCTCCCGAAGGGGGCAGGCAGTTCGCCCTTGCCTCTATCGTCCAACACCGGCGATAACTTGACAATAACGGACTGTTAAGAGCGGATTAACTCTGCCGGGGAGACCGCAGGGCCTATTCTCCATCGATGTTTGCTGCTATACTCCCTGCCGTGCCTCTCGTCATAGAGGCGATTGGCGGTTCCCGGGCGGTGTCGGAGCGGCCGGGCGAGAGCTGGGGAGGTGGCCAGTGGAATTCAGCAACTTGCCGAAGTGTCAGAAGTGCAAGACCGGGGATCTCGTCCCCCTATCGGACTTCGGGAGCCAGGGGGCAGCGATCCACTACAAGGCGTGGGCCTGCGTCAACCCCGACTGCGGCTTCAACATCAAGATCCGCAACGGTGATCTCTACGTCGATGAACCGATCACCAGCGGGGTGATGCACACCCCCCGCGTGCGCTAGGCAGCAGAGACTCCTCGAAGGGTAAGGCGCCTGACGGCGACGAGCGGTAGCCGCTACCGCCCGATGCCCAGGTAGCGCAGGCCCGCCGCCTCCACCGTCGACCGGTCGAGGGCGTTGCGGCCGTCCAGCACCGCCCGGCAGCCCGCGAACGAGCGCAGGTCCAGGTCGCGATAGGCGTCGTGCAGCGCCTGCACGATGAGGGCGTCCACGTGCGACGGCGGGAACTTGCTCGAGGGCTCCAGCCCCAGGGCGCGCACCTCCTCATCGGAGAACCAGGGGTCATGCACCAGCACGCGAGCGCCCCGCTCCTGCAGCGCCTCGGCCAGCGGCAGGGCGCTGGAGTGGGCCGCCTCCTTCACGTTGGGCCGGTAGGCCAGCCCCAGGATGAGCACCGTCGCTCCCCGGAGCGAGCCGAGCGCCCCTTCCAGCTTCTCCACCCCGTAGCGGGCCATGGCATCGTTAATGGAGCGCGCCGCCGCTGGCAGGCGGAGCGACGCCTCCTCGGGCAGGAAGTAGGGGTAGACCGGGAGGCAGTGGCCGCCCACGCCGACGCCCGGCTGGTGGAGGTGCGAATACGGCTGCGAGTTGGCGGCGGCTATGGCCTCCGTCACGTCGATGCCCAGCGCGTCGGCGTAGCGGGCCAGCTCGTCCACCAGGGCGATGTTCACGTCCCGGTACAGGCCCTCCGCCAGCTTGGCGAACTCGGCCGTCTCCGGGTCGCGCACCCGCAGGAGGCAGGGCGCCTCCAGCGCGGCGCGATAGAAGGCATCCGCCCGCGCCCAGCTCGCCTCGTCCAGCGGGCCGATCAGCTTGGGGTACGTCCGCAGGTCCCGGAAGATACGGCCGGTGGAGACACGCTCCGGGCTCGCAGCGAGCAGCACGTCGACGCCGAGCCGCCGGCCGCCAGCGGCCAGCGCCGCGCCTACCCGACCGCGGGTGGTGCCCACCGGCACCGTGCTCTCCACCAGGACCAGCGTCCCCGGCCGCAGCCCCGAGGCGAGGGCCTCTGTGGCGGCGTCCAGGTGTGAGAAGTCCGGGCGCCGGTCGGCGGTGAGCCCTACGGGCACGATGATCACCGCCACCACGCTCTCCGCGACGGCGGCGGCGGTATCGATGGTGGCGTGGAGGCGGCCTTCGCGCAGGGCCGCCTTCAGCCCTTCCTCCAGGCCCTCCTCGCCCACGACGGGGCACTCGCCGGCGTTGATCTGCTCCACCTTCGCCGCGTCGGTATCGCAGCCGATGACGGAGAGGCCGCGCGAGGCGTACTGCACGGCCAGGGGCAGCCCTACCTTGCCCAGCCCGACGACGCAGGCCCTCACGGCACCGCCCTCCCGGCGGCCACGCGCACCGCCGCGCCTCGCCGGGCCGACTCCACCAGCGCCTCCACCACCCGCATCGCGGCGAGGGCGTCGGCGGCGCTCACAGGCGGCGGCTCCAGCCCGCGCGCCACCCGCAGGAAGGAGGCGAGCTCGGCGCGGAGGGGCGCCTCGCCCGGGTCCGGGAAGGCGACCACCTCCGGCTCCTGGCGAGCATCGTCGGGGCTCGCGCCCCCGGCCGACGGGTGGAAGCGCAGCTCCTGGCCCAGATAATCCACGACGAACATCCCCCGCTCGCCCAGGACGGTCAGCTCCCGCACCTTCACCGGCGTCAGCCAGTTCACCTCCAGCACGCCGACGGCGCCATTCTCAAACCGCAGGAGGCCGGCCAGAGCGTCCTCGTACTCGGTGCGGACGCCGCGCAGCGTCTCCGCCTGCACGCGCTCCACCTCGCAGCCGAGAAGGCAGCGGAACACGTCGATGTCGTGGGTGGCGAGATCGTGGACGACGCCCACGTCGCGCTCCCGCTGGTAGAAGGGGCCCACCCGGCGCGCCCGGAGCTGGAGGACGCGGCCCAGCTCGCCGTCGTCCAGACGACGTTTCAGCTCCTGCACCGCCGGGTTGAACCGCTCGACGTGGCCCACCATCAGCGGGACGCCCTGCGGTGCAGGAGCTGAAACGTCGTCTACGACGCCCACGTCGCGCTCCCGCTGGTAGAAGGGGCCCACCCGGCGCGCCCGGAGCTGGAGGACGCGGCCCAGCTCGCCGTCGTCCAGACGACGTTTCAGCTCCTGCACCGCCGGGTTGAACCGCTCGACGTGGCCCACCATCAGCGGGACGCCCTGCGCCTCGGCCGCTGCGCCCAGCCGTTCGCACTCGTCGGCGTCGGCCGCGAGCGGCTTCTCCACCAGTACCGGCACTCGCCGCTCGATGCAGGCGAGGGCCACCTCGAGGTGCCGCCGCGTGGGCACGGCGACGGTGACCGCGTCCAGCCGCTCCTCGGCCAGCAACTGCCGGTAGTCGTCGTAAGCCCGCACCGAGCGGCCGCTCGGTGCGGCGGCGAGCCGCGCCTCATCCGTATCGGCGATGGCGACCAGCTCCGCCTCCGGCAGCTCCCCCAGGACACGGACGTGGTTCGCCCCCATGGCGCCGACGCCGATGACGGCGACGCGGAGGCGCTCGTCAGCCATGCCGCACCTCTGCGGCGGTCATCGCCCCG
>MGOB01000024.1:93199-93347 GCA_001796995.1 Chloroflexi bacterium RBG_16_68_14
GCCGGGGTGCACCGGCAGCGAGAGTACCTCCGCCGCCGCCCGCTCGGCGACGGGGAAGGCGCCGCCGATGCCCAGCTCCCGGTACAGCGGCTGCTGGTGGAGAGAGCGTTGATAGCAGACCACCGCCTCGATCTCCTGGTCGCGCAGG
>MGOB01000024.1:93393-94306 GCA_001796995.1 Chloroflexi bacterium RBG_16_68_14
GGCTGAAGCCTGTCCCTCGGAAGATAGCCGGGCACGCGCACTGTGTAGAGATGGTAGGCGTGATAGGCGCCCGGCTGCTCGCTGGGGGTGACCACGCCCTGGAGGTGCTGGCTGAGCCAGGCGGCGTTTGCGCGGCGGCGCTCGTTCCAGCCGTCCAGCTTGGGGAGCTGGGCCAGGCCCAGGGCGGCGGCCAGCTCCGTCATGCGATAGTTGGCGCCCAGCAGGTCGGTGCGGTAGCGCTCCTCCTCCCCCTGGTTGCGCAGCAGGCGGGCGCGCCGGGCCACCTCCCCGTCGTCGGTGACCACCATGCCGCCCTCGCCCGTGGTCATGTTCTTGGTGGCGTAGAAGGAGAAGCAGCCGGTGCCGAAGCAGCCGGCCTTCCTGCCCTGCCACGACGCGCCGGCCGCCTGGCTGGCGTCCTCGATCAGGGCGAGGCCGTGGCGGCGGGCGATCTCGCTCAGGACGGACATATCGCACGGGTGGCCGTAGAGGTGCACCGGCAGGACCGCCCGCGTCCGTGGAGTAATCGCCGCCTCGATCCGCTCCGGGTCGATGGCAAAGTCGGCATCCCTTATGTCAATCAATGCTGGTCGGGCGCCCGCCAGCAGGACGGCGTTGGCCGTGGCGGCGTAGGTGAAGGTAGGCACCAGCACCTCATCGCCGGGCCCGATCCCGTGCGCCCGCAGAGCGACGATGAGCGCCGCCGTGCCCGAGGAGACGGCGACGGCGTGCCGGACGCCCAGGTAGCGGGCGAACGCCTCCTCGAACCGGGCGACCAGCGGCCCCTGGGCGAGCTGCCCGGAGCGGAGCGCCGCCAGCACCGCCGCCTCCTCCTCGGGCCCGATGAGGGGCTGGGCGATGCGGATCACGGTCCGCCTCCCCCGCCTGCCGGACGGGCAGGGGCGGACGTCCC
>MGOB01000025.1:0-1367 GCA_001796995.1 Chloroflexi bacterium RBG_16_68_14
GGCCGGAGAAGCTGGGCGAGCTCGGGCCGGAGAAGCTGGGCGAGCTCGGCCTCATCGTCAGCGGCGACGTCAGCATCCTCCAGGAGCGGATGGCGATCGCCTCCTACGCGATGCCAGACGTACAGACCGACGAGTCGTCGCTCATCATGTCGTTCATCACATCGATGGTGGAGCGCGATGGCTCCAAGGGCAGCGGCTACGCGGCGACGACGCGGCTGGACGGCTTCACCGACGAGGCGGGGCGGGAGGCGGCGCAGGCCGCCATCCGCACCATGGGCGGCGTCCGCCTGCCCAGCGGCGATTACCGGGTCGTCTTCGGCCGCCAGGCGACGATGGAGATCATGCACTACATCGTCCTGCCGGGGCTGAGCACCGGCATGTTCTACGCGGCGGGTTCGCCGTTCATGGGGCAGATGGGCCAGCAGGTCGCCTCGGAGAAGTTCAGCATCTGCGACGACGGCGCCGCCGCCGGGCTCGTCGGCAGCAAGGGGATAACCTGCGAGGGGCTTCCCACCGGTCGCACGGACCTGATCAAGGACGGCAGGCTGGTGGGCCTCCTCTCCAACCACTACGAGACGCAGCGGCTGATGAGCGATCCGAAATCGAAGGAGAAGCTGGGCGTGGACCCGCAGGCCAGCGCCGCCGCCTTCGTGCCGCGGAACGGCTTCCGCTTCGCCCGCGGCGGCGGCCGCCACTTCGACTCCCAGCCGGGCATCCACCCGACCAACGTCCTCGTCCCCGGCGACATCGAGTCCACGGAGGCGATCTGCCGGCTGGTCGGCAACGGCATCTACATCGGCCGCATCTGGTACACCTACCCGGTGAACGGCCTGCGCGCCGGCGACTTCACGGGCACCGTCGTCGGCGACTCCTACGTGATCCGCGACGGCAAGCTGGCGGAGCCGGTGAAGCCGAACACGCTGCGCATCAACGAGAACATCCGCACGGTGCTCAACGGTGTGATCGGCGTTGCGAAGGAGGGCAAGCCGACGCTGGTCTGGGCGGCGGATGAGATCGTCTACGCGCCGGAGGTGGCGGTGGAGAAGGTGCGGCTGGACGCCATCGGCGAGTATATGGAGACGCTGTAGAGCGAGGACCTAGGACCCAGAGCCCAGGACTAGAGCCTGTCCTCCGGCGTGACCAAATCGTACCTGCAGGGCTTTAGCCCTGCCCCAGCGCTGCGCGTGGCAGACCTAAAGGTCTGCAGCTACGGACTTTCGTTGTGGCTGTAGGTGATGAGCACACGGCAGGGGGCGTGGCGCAGGATGCGGCTGGCCGTGTGGCTCAGCACCAGCGTCTCGCCCGGCGCGTGCTTGTGGCGCAGGCTCATCACGATCGCCTCGGCGTCCAGGGTAGCCGCCGTCTCG
>MGOB01000025.1:1388-1677 GCA_001796995.1 Chloroflexi bacterium RBG_16_68_14
GGCGCCTTCGCCAGGTACGTCTCCACTGCCGCGCCCAGTTCCCCGCCTATCGTCTCGGCGCGCTTCAGCATCTCCCGCCCCACTTCCTCGCCCGCTCCCTCCGCGCCTATCGGCATGCTCGGCGGGGTGCGGACGACGTAGACGGCGGTGACGGGCGTCGCGTCCCCGGCGAGGCCGCAGGCCAGGCGCAGGGCGTCCTCGCTCAGTGTGCCACCCTCGTATGGCACAACGATTCGCTTGAAGGCCATAACACACCTCCACCGTCATACTAGGGGGAGGTGAGGATGGG
>MGOB01000025.1:1814-1985 GCA_001796995.1 Chloroflexi bacterium RBG_16_68_14
GACGCTGTCGCCGGCGGCGAAGACGCCCTCGCGGCTGGTCTGCCCGCCCTCGTCGGCGGCCACGGTGCCCCACTCTGACGCCTCCAGCCCCGGCGTCGTCTGGAACAGCAGTTTCTCCACCTTGTAGCCGATGGCGATGACGACGGTGTCCGCCGGCTCCTCGAACTCCGA
>MGOB01000025.1:2166-7013 GCA_001796995.1 Chloroflexi bacterium RBG_16_68_14
TCGGCCTCCGTGCGGCGGTAGGCGCACATCACCTCGGCGCCGGTGCGGACGGCGGAGCGGACGCAGTCCATCGCCGTGTCGCCGCCGCCTATCACCACGACCCGCATGCCGGTGTCCAGCGGCTCCCGCAGGTGGTCCGGCAGCTCCTCCGGCGGCAGGTTCAGGCGGACCAGGAACTCCGTCGCCATGTGGATCCCGGCCAGCTCCTCGCCGGGGACGTTCAGCCGGTTCCCCTGGCCGGCGCCCTGGCCCAGGAACACGGCGTCGAACCCCTCGGCGAACAGGGCGTCGATCGTCACGTCGTAGCCGACGCGCACGTTGAAGGCGAACTGAACGCCGAGCCGGTGCAGGTGCTCCACCTGGTCGTCCACGTGGCGCTTGTCCATCTTGAAGTCGGGGATGCCGTAGCGGAGGACACCGCCGGGCCGCGGCCACGCCTCGAACACCTTGACGCCGTGCCCGCGCAGGGCGAGCTGCTCCGCGACGGCCAGGCCGGCGGGCCCGGAGCCGACGACAGCCACCCGCTTACCCGTCGGCGTGGGGAGCTCGGGGATTGGCCGTCCCGCCGCCTGCTGCTGGTCGGCGATGAACGCCTCCAGCTTGCCGATGGCGACGGGTATGGCCACCTTGCCGACGACGCAGTCGCCCTCGCACAGGGATTCCTGGGGGCAGAGGCGGCCGCACATGTCGGGGGCTGGGTTGGTGGCGCGGAACACCTCGGCGGCGCCCATGACGTCGCCCTCCTCCAGCTTGAGCAGGGCGCCGGGGATATCGTTGTGGAGCGGGCAGGCCTTCTGGCAGGGGGCGGCCGGGCACTGGATGCAGCGGGTCGCTTCCACCTGCGCGGCGGGGAGGTCGTAGCCCAAATAGACCTCCTGCCAGTTCTTGACCCGCTCCTTCGGGTCCTGTTTCGGAACGGGCTGCGGCGGTATCTTCAGCCGCGCCTTGCGGTCGATCTTCTTTTCGGTCTTCGTAGCGTCGGCCATTGGACTCGTTCCTCCGTCCATTCTATAGCCTACGACTATATAGCTTAAGACGCGAGAGGCTTGTAATCTATACCCCCGCTAGCCGAACCGTGCGGTGAGCGGCTCAGGCCCGTTCCGCGGGCGCGAAGCGGCGCTGCCAGAGGAGGCCGCGGCCGGGGGCGAACAGGAACGCCAGGGCGAAGAAGCCCGTCGCGGTGAGGACGATGGCGGCGGAGGCGGCGACATCGGCGTAGTAGGCGATGTAGAGGCCGACAAGCGAGGAGAGGACGCCGACGAGGGCGCCCACCGCCATCATCGGCGGCAGGCGGCGCGTGAGGAGCTGGGCGGTGGCGGCCGGCGTCACCAGCAGCGCCACGACGAGCACTATGCCGACCGTCTGAAGACCGATCACGGTCGTCACGCCAATGAGGGCGAGGAGGCCGTACTGGATGGCTGCCACCGGCAGGCCGGAGGCCGCCGCCATGGACGGGTCGTAGGCCACGAACAGGATCTCTTTGTAGAACAGCAGCACGAGGAGAAGGATGACGGCGGAGAGAGCGGCCGTGGTCCAGACGTCGTTCCAGCTTACGCCGAGCACGTTGCCGAAGACGAAGGAGAACAGGTCCGGCGTGTAGTTGTTCTGGCGGCTGATGATGAGTATGCCGGCGGCGAAGGCGCCGACGAAGAGGATGCCGATGGCGGTATCGTACTTGATCAGGCCGCGGCGGGAGACGAAGCCGATGAGGATGGCGGTGAGCACGGCGGCGATCGCCCCGCCCAGGTAGAGGTTCGCGCCTAGCACGAACGCCACGGCGACGCCGCCGAAGCTGGCGTGGGGCAGGGCATCGCCGATGAACGCCATCCCCTTGAGGATGACGAACGACCCGATGACCGCGGCGACGGCGCTCACAACCATCGCCGCCAGCAGGGCCCGCCGCATGAACTCCAGCGACCAGGGGTCGCGGAGGAGATCGATCGCCTCAGTCATGGCCGACGTAAGTCCTATCTCCCAGGCGCACCAGCAGGAGGTGGCGCTCAAACGTCGCGTTCAGAAGCTCCTCCGTGAACACCTCCTTCGGGCGGCCGAAGGCGACGACCCTGCGGTTCAGCAGGATCGCGTGGTCGAAGTCGGCGGCCACGCACGAGAGGTCGTGGGTGGCGACGATCAGCGTCTTCCCCTTCTGCCGCAGCCCCTCGAACAGGGCGAGCAGGTCGTGCTGTGAGGTGGCGTCCAGGCCGGCCAGCGGCTCGTCCAGAAGGAGGAGGTCGGCCTCCTGGGCGAGGGCGCGCGCAACCAGGGCGCGCCGCTGTTGCCCGCCGGACAGCTCCCCGATACGGCGTGCCGCGAGGTCGGCCAGGCGGACGGACTCCAGGGCGCCCATCGCTATCTCGCGGTCGGCCTTCGTCGGGCGGCGCACCAGGCCGAGGCGGCCGTAGCGGCCCATCAGCACGACGTCCAGGACGGTCACCGGGAAGCTCCAGTCCACCTGCTCCGACTGCGGCGTGTAGCCGAGACGGCGGCGCGGGCGCTCCGTCGAGCCGAACAGGCGGATTTCGCCGCGCCAGGGCCGGTGCAGCCCCAGGATGACGCGCAGGAGGGTGGACTTCCCGGAGCCGTTGGGCCCGACGAGGCCGCCCAGGCAGCCGGTCTCTATGTTGAAGGTCACCCCCTCCAGCGCCGGATAGCCGTTGTAGCCGGCCCAGACGTCCTGCGCCTCCAGCGCCAGCGAGCCGTTGTAGCCGGCCCAGACGTCCTGCGCCTCCAGCGCCAGCGACGGGGGCGGCAGCGCCGGGTTTCCGCTAGCCACCCTGGTCCCCCAGGCAACGGAGGAGCTCGTCGGCGTTGAAGCGCATCATGTCGATGTAGGTGGGGAGGCGATCATCCAGCGTGTCGCTGTAGAGGGTGCAGACCTCCACGCCAGTATCGTCGGCTATCTGCTCCAGCAGGCGGGTCTGCGGCCCTATCTGGGGCTCGCCGAAGACGGCGGGGACGCTCTGGTTTTCGATCGCCTTCGTCAGGTCGGCGATCTCGCGGGGGCTGGGGTCCTCGTCGGCGCCGCCGACGAGGAAGCCCACGATCTCCAGCCCGTAGCGGCGGGCCAGGTGGGCGAAGGCGTCGTGGACGGTGACCAGCTTTCGGTCGTCCGGCGGTATCTCTTCGACCGTGGCCGCGATGTCATCGCTGAGCTGCGAGAGCCTGCGGCCGTAGTCCTCCAGGTTGCTGTAGTAGTACGCTGCATTGAAGCTGTCCTGAACGACCAGGGCATCAGCAATAGCGCTGGCGTACGCGAACGCCAGCGTGGGGTCCAGCCAGAGGTGCGGGTTGTCGCCCGCCTCAGCGGCGGTAGTCTCGGGGTTGCCCAGCTCGTCGGCGCGCGGCGAGGGTACGTTGTCCATAAGCGGCAGAGTCCTGGCGTAGCTGGGTTTGTTGGCCTCGATCACGTCAAGGATCGAGCCCTCTACACCCGGCTTCGTGTTGTTCACGATGATGATGTCCGCCGAGGCGATGCTCTCGATGTCTGAGGGCGTGGGCTCGTAGGTGTGCGGGTCGGCGCCCGGCGGCAGAATCGAGAATACGTCCGCGCGGTCACCGGCGACCTCCCGCACGAAGTCGGCGAACACGGGGAGCGTTACGCCGACGCGGAGCGCGCCGGGGGACGGCTGCGGCGCAGGCGTACGCTGGCCCGCGCCGCTGCCGCAGGCGGCGAGCAGCACTGCGAGGAGGAGTGCCGATGTGATGGCGGTGGTGCGGCTCACTGCGGGCGCTGCCTCACGGCCTGGCGGCCACCGCTACGGGGCTGCGACAGGTGGAGCAGCGGCCGTAGAACTCCAGCCAGTGACCCTCGATCTCGTATTCGGTGGCGGCCGCCAGCTCCCGGACGAGGTCGCCCACGACGCACTCGTCCAGGTCCTGGACGTTGCCGCAGGAGACGCATACCAGGTGATGGTGGTGTCCGCGGCGGCTGACCCGGTAATGCAGGCTGCCGTCCTCCAGGAGGACGCGGCAGACGACGTCGGCGTCCGTGAGGAGGCGCATGGTGCGGAACACCGTCGCGCGGCCGACGGCGCGGGCCTGACGGATGATGTCCTCCACCGAAAAGTGCCCGCTGTGGGAGAGGACGGCCGCGATCACGGCCACCCGCGAAGGGGTGATCCGGTGGTCCAACTCTTCGAGCCTGCGGATGACGGATTCCAGCTCTGACATGATAGTGAGACGCAGTATCAGTGAGACCTAGTATCATAACAAGGACGCTCACTGTCAAGGGGTCTGGCCGGAGAAGTTGGGACTAGCGCGGGAACGCGGCGAAGAGGAGCATCTCGCGTGGCTCCTCGGCGCCTGCGGCGTCCTCTATGCTGACGCCGATGCCGACGGGCCGTCCGGAGACGTCCTTGATGTCCATGCTGAGCTGGCCGACGCCGTTCCAGCTCTCGAAGCTGCCCACGTCGTAGACCTCGTCGCCTGTGAGGACCCAGACCCGGTACACCTGGCCTTCGCCGAGCGTGGGGAGGTTGTTGGAGAGGAGGGCGCCGGTCCGGGAGGACCTGCTCCAGTAGTAGACGGCCAGCGCCTCCGAGTTCGGGTCCGCCGGGTCGAGGCTGATCTGCTGGGCGTCCGGCGCGGCGAGCACGGCCATGAGCTGGCGCTGCTCCTCGAGGACGGCGCCGGCGTCCTGCACGTCCGCGGCGAGCCGGTCCTTGTCGTCGCGCAGGTCGTTCACCTGCGACTGGAGGACGAGGGCGAAGGCAAGCGCCGCGACGGCCCCGGCCGCCAGCGCGCCCGTCGCCGCCGGCCACCGCCAGCGCAGCCGCCCCGGGAAGGATGGGAGCGCGGCCTGCCGGCGCCGCTCCTCCTCCGCCAGGACGCGGCTCCGCAGGGGCTGC
>MGOB01000026.1:0-169 GCA_001796995.1 Chloroflexi bacterium RBG_16_68_14
CGGGCGTCTCGCTGTCCACCCGCAGCACCTGCTGCGCCTGAGCGATGAACCGGGTCTTGACGGTCGTCCCGCGCCCGTCGTCGGTGACGACGGCGTCGGTCTCGATGGAAGCTGCGCGGCAGAGGTCGAGGACGCGCCGGCCGGCCTCGTCCGGGCCGATGACGCCGGC
>MGOB01000026.1:201-363 GCA_001796995.1 Chloroflexi bacterium RBG_16_68_14
TGCGGGCCACGTTGGCCGCGCCGCCCAGGCCGTACCGCTCCCCTTCTACGATGAGGACCGGCACCGGCGCCTCCGGGCTCAGCCGCCGGGCCTGACCCTCGGCCGTGTGGTCCACCATCACGTCGCCCACGACGAGGATGGTCCGTTCCTGGAAGGACTCCG
>MGOB01000026.1:445-1362 GCA_001796995.1 Chloroflexi bacterium RBG_16_68_14
CGCTCGCCACGACCGCTGCCGCCTCGAGCCGCTCCACCAGCGCGAAGGCGAGGAGCGGTAGCAAGATCTCGTGATGGCCGGTCAGCGAGTAGCCCTGGGCGCCCAGCACCGCATGCCGCGCCACCACGTTGGTGGACGGACGGTACTGGCGGATCATGTCCAGGTCCACGGTCGTGAAGCCGCCGATAGGGTAGCCCAGGTTGCGGCAGAGGGTGACGCACTTCAGGAACACCTCCGGCAGCACCACAGCCGAGCCCACGTTGACGTAGGCGCCCCCTCCCTCCAACTCGGCGACCACGGCGGCCAGCAGCCGGAAGTCGCGGTGGCTGAGCTCTCCGATACGGGCCGCGTCGACATCCGGCAGCATGTGGAGCGTGTCCGTGCCGATGGCCACGTGCACCGTCGCGGGGACGCCCGCCTCGAAGGCCCCCTGGAGGATGCTCAGATGGCCGTAAGGCGCTCCGGCTCGATGCAGCCAGCCGCCCAGCGCCCAGCCGAAGCCCCAGGTCCCTTCTTCCTCCCGCGCCGCCGCCTGCTCCAGCGCCTCGGCCACCAGGCGGCCCGTCTCGGCCACCATCCCGTAGCGGCCGTCCCGCAGGTTCGCCTCCACGTCCTCGGACGTGCCACCGAACATGGCGATCTCGAAGTCGTGGATGGCGCCGCCGCCGTTGAGGGCGACGGCGGAGACCGCCCCGCGGTCGATGAGGTCGATGACCACAGGGCTCAGCCCACACTTGATGACGTGCGCTCCCAGGCCAAAGATGACGGGCTTCCCGCGCCGCACCGACGCAGCCAGGGCATCGACGACGGCGCGGAGGTCATTCCCCTTCAGGATGCGCGGCAGCGCATCCAGGAACTGACTGAACGCGGCGCCGGGCTGCGGCGGCCGCCCGAAGTTCTCCACCCGCACCCGGTGC
>MGOB01000026.1:1414-3617 GCA_001796995.1 Chloroflexi bacterium RBG_16_68_14
GAGGTCCAGCGGGCGGTAGGCACGCATCAGGCGCGCGCCTCCTCCGGTCGCAGCGCGACGCCACCGCCTTGCTCCGCGGGCGAGCGGCGCGACTCCATCTCCTCCGAGACGATCTCCTGAACGGCGCGCTGGAACTCCGCCGTGTCGAAGCGGCGCGCGTGCCGCACCAGCCTCTCCGGGTCAAAGGAGCAGCGCTGGAACTCGTCCAGGGCAGCCAGCAGCGACTCCGCGGTCTGCTCCGGGAAGGTGACTCCCGTTACGCCCGGCACCACCGTCTCCAGCGCCCCGCCGGCGCCGTAGGCCACCACCGGCCGGCCGGAGGCGTTGGCCTCCAGCGCGGCCATGCCGAAGTCCTCCTCCCCAGTCACCACCAGCGCCCGGCAGGTAGCGAGCAGCCCTCGCACCTCGTCCTGAGGCCGGTGGCCGAGGAAACGGACGCGCTCGCCGCGAGCAAGGGACTCAAGCCGGCGCCGGTCCCGGCCGTCGCCTACCACCAGGAGCGGCAGCCGGTTGCGGTTGAACGCCTCGACGGCGATGTCGACGCGCTTGTAGGGCACCAGGCGGGACACGACGAGGAAGAAGCCGCCGGTGGATGCCGCCGACGCGAACTGCGCGCAGTCGATGGGCGGCGGCACCACGGTAGCCTGCCGGCCATAGGCGGCGGCGATGCGCCCGGCAACGTAGCGCGAGCTGGTGAGGAAGCGGTCGACGCTCGCCGCGCCCGCCCGGTCGAGGCGCTGCAGGTAGGGAGCAAAGGCCCGCAGCCCCAGCCGAGCCAAGAGGTTGAAGCGCTCGCGAGCGTTGGCGTGCTGGTACTGCCACACGAAGCGGGGCGGCGTGTAGCAGTAGCAGATGTGGCGAGCGGCGCTCCCCGTGCGAACGCCCTTGGCGAATCCAGAGGCGCTGCTGATGATCAGGTCGTATGCCGACAGATCGAAAGAACGAAACGCGAGGGGATACAAGGGCAGCAGCGCCCGGTAGCGCTTCGGGTGGGTGGTCAGGCGCTGGAGGAAGGAGGCGCGCACCTGCGCCCGCCGGAACACCTCCAGCGTCGTCGCCGGGTTGTATACGGAGGTGTAGATGGGCGCTTCCGGGAATAGCTGGTGGAGGGCGGCCAGCACCTTCTCCGCCCCGCCCCGCTCAACCAGATAGTCGTGTACCAGGGCTACCTTCATTCCCCTGTGGATTCACTTTCCTACCGGCTCAGGCCGCCTCGGCCTGCGCCTCTCGAAGCTGGTCCCTTAGCCGCGCTTTGACCGCGGCCGTCAGCGCATGGTTGACAGCTAGGTGCGCGTCCTCCACCAGGCCGTAGTCGTGGGCATCGGCCACCAGACTGATCTGGGCGATCCGCACCAGCTCGCCGCCCCCAAAGCCCGTGAGGCCGATGGTCACCGCCCCCATCCGGTTGGCGAGACGCGTCGCCTCCAGGACGTTGGGAGAGCGGCCGCTGGCGGAGATGGCGATGAGCACGTCGCCCGGCTCCAGGTACGCTTGCAGCGGCCCGGAGAAGCTGTACTCGTAGGCGGCATCGTTGGACCAGGCGGTGAGGAGCGCGACGTTATCGGGCAGGGAGACGGCGCGCACGCCCGGCTGCCCATCGACGGCGGTCACCTTGCAGAGGTCGGTGGCCATATGGGCGCTGGTGGCGGGGCTCCCCCCATTCCCGATGATGAAGACGGTGCGCCCCTGGTCGCGCGCCCGCAAGAGCACCTCCGTGATCGCGTCGACCACGTCCGTGTCCAGTCGAGCGAGGACGCCGTGCAGCGCATCGATGTAGGCGCTTGGCCGTCCGAGGTCGGGAGCGTCTATCGGTTCCCTCCGAACTGGTATCTGGCGAAGTCCGCGCTATTAGCTTGCCGGAACCGGCCAGTGGGCAGCCATTCGGAGCCACCAGCATTTCCCGCCGCTCGCCCCGCTAGGCGAGAGCGCCATCAGCCCTGGGGGAGAACACGGAAGGAGTCCTAAGGAGAAAGGCCAGCGCCCTACTCCTTTAAGTAGAGGACGCGGAGTTCTCCGAAGCGGAGGGGGTTGAGAACGGAGCAGACCACCAAGAGACAGAGCTGCTCGTTTGGGGCGCGTTGGGCTCCGGTGTCTTCCCTAGGGGCCTACGATTGATCTGCCGCCTTTCGTCCGCCTTGCGCCGCCACGGCGGACGGCGCTTCCGCCCAAGCCGCCTACGGCTGCGCCGCCTCTCCGGCGGCCG
>MGOB01000026.1:3625-3974 GCA_001796995.1 Chloroflexi bacterium RBG_16_68_14
AGCACCGGCTCGAAGCCGCCCGTGCCGAAAGCCTCGCGTAGGAAGTTGATCAGGTGCCAGCGCTCTTCCTCCGTCAGTTGGTCCTTGAAGGAGGGCATTCTCTTCTCAGGGCTGTTCAAGGGGATCCCGTCGCTGACCCAGAGAAAGAGGGTGCCGTCGTTGTGGTAGGCCACGTGGTCGCCCAGGCGAGGAGGTGCAAGCGGCAGGCTGGACGCCATCGGACCGTCCCCTTCCCCGGTGGCGCCGTGACAGAGCTGGCAGTTGTTGACGAAGAGCTCCTGCCCGATCGCCAGCGATTCCTGCGTCGCCGGGATAGGGCTGGTACGGACGAAGGTGACATTGTGCGCGT
>MGOB01000026.1:3998-4329 GCA_001796995.1 Chloroflexi bacterium RBG_16_68_14
CGGCCACTAAGGCAAAGGCGCTGGACAGGCCGACCGAGGTGGCCACCTCCCGCTGCCAGGACGGCGGCCGGTTGCGCCAGATGAGGAAAGCCCCTAGCCCCAGCGCCACCATGGCGCCGCCGGCCACGATGTTCCAGTCCACGAAGGTGAAGGGCAGATCGAAGAGGCCCTCCGGCTCACCCGCGCGGGCCAGGAAGCCGCCCACCTGCGGCGCCGAGAAGTTGGTCACCGCATCGTCCAGGCCCCGGCGACGGAGACGCGCCTGGAGGCGCCAGTCCCCGGGCTGGGTCAGAAGGGCGGCCTCCGCCGCCCAGACGCCGGCGTCGGCCGT
>MGOB01000026.1:4356-4700 GCA_001796995.1 Chloroflexi bacterium RBG_16_68_14
GACTGGTGCCGGAGAGCCCCGTGCTGGGCGGCGCGTTGGGATCATCGAAGAACGCCAGCAGCCTCACGCCCAGGACTTCGCCCAGCTCCGCGCCTGGCTTCGGCTCGAGCCGGACTGCATACGTGTTCAGGGTAATGCCGAAGGGGCTGATGGAAAGCTCAACGTTGAGATCGCCCGTCTCCTCCGCGGCGACGAACTCGCCGGAGGGCGACGTCGCCTCTACCCGCAGCTCCCCGTCAGCCGTGGTGCTCTGGGCCAAGACGCTGACACTCGCCAGCACCGCCGCTCCCAGGAGGAACTCGGCCACCATGGTGCGGGGCAGCGCCCGCCGCAGGCGCTGGAGC
>MGOB01000026.1:4735-10651 GCA_001796995.1 Chloroflexi bacterium RBG_16_68_14
GGCCGCTGCGCGGCGTCCTCTTCGTGGAGGGCATCGACGGCATCCACCAGCGCCGGCTTCAGGAAGCGGGCATTGATACCGGCGACCCCGAGCAGGGGAATGGTCAGCGCCAGCTTGGCGATGAGCACGCGGCCGTAGCTGGTCTCCCACAGCGCCTGGCGGGTGGGCAGCTGAACGAACCCGTTGAAGACGCCGGTCCCAATGAGCAGCACCACGCTGACCACGGCCAGCCAGGAGAATCGGTCCAGCACGTTGGCCTGGTAGAGGAGGCGGCTCGGCTCCTCCAGCCGCCGTCGCGCCCACCAGAAGGCCAGCGGTAGCTGGAGCAGGGCACCCAGCCAGGCGGCGGTGGCGACGAAGTGGACGAAGTCAGCGCCCACCGCCCAGAACGCGCCGCCGTCGGCCGCCGCGTGGCTACCCAGCGAGTAGGTGATGAGCAGCCCCAGAGCGCCGACCAGCGCCGGGCCGAGGGCAAGCCACGCCTGCCGGCTCCTGCGATAGGTCTCGCTAGCCAGCGCTGGCACGAAGAGCAGGAGCAGGGCGAGGGAGAGACCGATGCGCGAGAGCCAGAGATCGCCGTTGCGGGTCTCCAGCAGGATGTCGCCCACCTCTCCCAGACCGCCCAGACGCCCGGCGAGCAGGACGAGCTGGCCCACCGTGGACAGGGCGATAACCACGGCCGAGGGCAACACCGTCGCGGCGGCCACCGCCATCGCCGGCTCCTCCACCCGACCGATCTGCTCGCCCTCCAGGAACTGAGCGGCCGGGCGGGCGATAAGCAGGGCGAAGAGCAGGCCGCCGGTCAGGGCGACCGCCGCCAGCAGCCCCAGCCAGCGCAGGGCGCTGTCCGCATGTTCGGGAAGGAAGCTGACCTGGCCGGCCAGGCCGCCGGGGATGAGCGCCCGGCCCTGGGGCACGGTACCGTCCGGGTTGAGGACGATGAAGGTGAAGTAGCCGCTCCAGGTATGCCCATCCACCGTGGAGACGTTCTGGTAGGTCACGGTGTAGATGCCCGGCCCCAGGTCCTGCGGCAGGGCGATGGCCGCGTAGAAGGAGTTGTCGGAGAAGATGGTCGAGCCGGTATGGACGGCGCTCCCCTGGGTGTCCAGCACCTCCAGCTTGGTAAGCGAGCGCTCCACCGGCTCGCTGTACCAGGTCTCGACCAGCTTTGGCGGTTCCGCTAGCTGCTGGCTCTGCACGGGCAGCGAGCGTTCCAGGACGGCGTGCGCCGCCGCCTGCTCCGGCCTCAGGAAGCCCACACCCAGCGCCAGTGCGACGGCGACCAGCCCCAGCGCGACGGCGACCAGCCCCAGGAACGGCCACCTTGACCGCACGCGACGCATCGTCCTACGCGAGCGTCCGCCGCAGCCAGAGGGCGACAGCGCCCACGACGATCACGAGCACGACCGCTCCCGCAACCGCCCCACCGACGACGGCTGCGGTGGGGATGCCACCGTCGCCGTCCTCGCCCTCTGCGGGGCCGGTGGTCGGCGTGGGGGCTGCCCCGGCCTCGGTAGGTGTAGTCGCTGCCGGTTCCGTAGGCGTAGCGGCGGCAGCCGTCGGGCTGGCCTCGCCTTCCGGTCCCGCTAAGGCCGCACACTCCGCCGCTTGCCCCGCGCTGGGCTCCACCCTCAGGTAGAAGCAGAAGGCGCCTTCGTCGGTATCGCCGTCCTCGTCGGAGGTGGTCATCCACCTGACGATGTAGCGGCCGTCGGGCAGGCCCGGCGGCAGCGTAGCGGAGACGTGGGTGCGGTCGTTGTCGTCCACCTCGCCGTCCCCCTGGCTCACCTGTACGTCCTGCTCGTCGAAGACGCGCACGAAGTTAGCGCCCTGCTTCTTAAAGACGTCCTGGGTGAACCAGACGTCCACCCGCGCCGGCGGCTCGAGCAGCACAGCGCCCCGGGCCGGCTCGGAGCGCTCGTAGTCGGCGTGGGCGGAGACGTGCGCGGGGCCGACGAGCAGCCCCAGCCCTACCAGCGCCAGCAGCACAAGCCAACGATGCATTGATGACATCATCTCTCCACTCCTTGGCGGGCCCGCGCCTCCCCAGAAGGCGCCGTCTTGCTGCGTCTGATCTTCGTTCCCGGTGTCCATGCCGTCCGTCTAATTCGTCTCACCTAAGTGATCGCCCCTTTCGCCGATGTCTTCGAGCCCGATGCTCGCGGCGAGGAACTGCCAGCAGTCGCCGGTGAATCCGTGATACATGTCGTGCGCCGCCTGCGCGGCGTCGCGGAGAGAACTCTGGTCTTCGCCTCGGAGGACATCGAAGAACGTCTGGAGCTTTTGCTGGAAGTCCTGTGCGGCAGCGTCCAACTCGTCCGGCCACTCGGTGACGGCCACCGCGCGCAGGGCGGTGCGGACGGGGCCGCTGGTGCCGGCCGGGGCCTCACGTGTCTCAAGGATAGTGGTGTAGAGCTCGTGGAACCCCACATCGTCCAGCAGGTTCAGGGTAGCCACCATGTTCGCATACATCGTCTGCTCATGGATGGCGGCGACCTCCTCAGCCAGGGATGTCCGCTCCTGCTCAAGCTTCGTAACTCGGTCCTCGAGGCCGCCGTTATCGCTGGTGCAGGCGGCAGCGATGCCGCCCACCAGAAGAACGGCGCCGAGGACGATCAGCACACGTCTCTTCACGTGATCCTCCTCTCGTTCAGTGATAGCGTTCTAAGACTCTGATCTCAGGGGATCCGCGCCTTACAGACGGGGCGGCTCTGCGGGAGGAGAAACGATGAACTCTTCCGGGGTAGTAACGCGGTCTTCCAGGAGGACGGTGGGGAAGTCCGGCTCGGACAGCTCGATGAGGGCGGGGAAGATCTGCGCGCCGGCCGGCGCCGGCTGCTCGGAGCAGGTGGACGCTCCGACGTGGCAGTGGGCGGAGTGATCGCCCTCCCGCAGACGCTCGGCGAGGTGCTCCGGCGAGATCGCACCGCCTGCGCCGGGGTTCAGGAACTCACCCCAGTGGTCCACGTAGAGGAGAGACGGCAGGAAGGCCAGCAACAGGACCAGTGGCCCGACCCGCAGGAGCCGGCACCATCTCCGGCGAAGGCGAAACGATCGAGACATGACCTTACGCATTATATCCCACAGCCCTCGGACGCCAGCAATGGGAAAGAGCCCGCGCTGAAGACGACCCCACCGTGGCCCGTTCGATCCCGTTGCTACCCTCCTTCTCAATCTCAACGCGGCTACCTCCGAGCCCATTTTAGAGCGCTCTCAACGCGCCCACACTCTACGGAACTACAGTCTACGGACAGTGCTATAATCAGCGAGCCAGCACCCGCGCGCGTAGCAGGAGGAACGCCCATGGTCTCCGTCTATGGCGACATCCAGGCGAAGGACGACTATACCCATCCCCTGGGCCCAGAGGAGAACTTCAACGAGAGCATGTACTTCAACTTCTTCGACCAGGGTGCCGGCTCCGGCGGCTTCCTGCGCATCGGCAACCGGGCCAACGAGGGCTACGCGGAGGTCACCCTCTGCCTCTACCTGCCCGGCGGCGAGGTGCTCTTCAGCTACCTGCGCCCCCGGATCGAGAGCAACGACGCCATGGACGCCGGCGGCATGCGCTTCGAGGTGCTGGAGCCGCTGGCGAAGCACCGCACGACATACGACGGCGGCGCGCTGTTCTTGACTGACCCGACACAGATGGCCGACCCCGGCCAAGCGTTCCGGGAGAACCCCCACAAGCGCGTCAATGTCGATCTCATCCATGAGGCCGTCGGGCCGGTCTACGGAACCACCGGCGCCGGGCAGCCCGGTGAGGACCCGGAGCGCAGCTTCGCCCGCGCCCACTACGAGCAGCACATGCGCGCCCGCGGCACCCTCACCGTCGATGGGCAGACCACGGAGATCGACGGCACGGGGCTGCGCGACCACTCCTGGGGCCCTCGCTACTGGCAGGCCATCCACTCCTACCGCTGGCTCACCTGCACCTTCGGGCCGGACTTCGGCATCATGGTCTCGGAGGTCACGCGCCAGCCAGGCGACCGCACCCAAACCGGCGTCGTCGTCCGGGGCGAAAGCCTGGAGCGCATCCGGACCGTGGAGATCGATACCGAGTTCATGCCGGGCACGCGCCACCACCAGCGCCTGACCGCCAACCTGGGCCTGGAGAGCGGCGAGCGCCTGGTACTGGAAGGGGTAGTGAAGGGCTTCATCCCGCTGCGCAACCGCAGGGCTGGCATGGTCACTCACATCGGCGAGGGGATGACCGAATACCGCTGCGGAGACCGGGTGGCCCTGGGCATCTCCGAGTACCTGGACCAGATCGAGTAGCTTGGACCCCCAGCAGCTCAGCGAACGGCTGACGGAGTTCCTCCAGCGGTTGCACAACGCCCGCTCCGTCCAGATCGAGGGGTTGCGCCTCCTCACCGGCGGCGCCTCCCGCCAGACCTGGTCCTTCGACGCCGTCATCGAGGACGCGGACGGGCAACGGCGCACCCTGCCCTTGGTCCTCCGGAGCGATCCCCGTCCCAGCCCAGGCCTCATGACCCGCGAGGTAGAGTACCGGCTCCTCAAGGCGGCGGGCGAGGAGGGCGTCCCCGTGCCCAAGGTACACGCCATGGGCGACGACTCGTTGGGGATGCCCTTCTTCCTCATGGAGCGGGTGGAGGGCGAGACCATCCCCCGCCGCCTGCTGCGCGACGACATCTACGCGGAGGCGCGCGCATCGATGGCGGCGCAGCTGGGCGCCATCCTCGCCAAGATCCATCGCGTGCCCGTCGAGAGGCACGGGCTGGACGTCCTGCCCGCGCCGCCACCCGATCGCGCTCCGGCGGAAGCGGAGCTGGACCGCTACGAGCAGACCTACCGCGCCATCACGCCGGAGCCGCACCCCGCCTTCGAGCTCGCCTTCCGCTGGCTCCGCCAGCGGCTGCCGGAGTCGTCCCGGCGCACCCTGGTCCACGGCGACTACCGCATCGGCAACGTCATCTTCGGGCCGGAGGGCGCGCGGGCCATCCTGGACTGGGAGCTGGCCCACATCGGCCACCCGATGGAGGACCTGGGCTGGGTCTGCGTCCGCTCCTGGCGCTTCGGCAACGACGACCTGCCGGTGGGAGGCGTCGGCACTCGCGAGGAGTTCTGGCGCGCCTACGAGGCGGCCGGCGGCGCCCCCGTCGACCCCGACCGCGTCCGCTTCTGGGAGGCCTTCGGCAACCTGCGCTGGGGGATCATCTGCATCGGCCAGGCCAAGGCCTACCTGGACGGCCTGGGCCGCGGCACGATGCCCCCGGGCGCTCAGATGGAGCTTGGCAGCATCGGACGCCGCATCGCCGAGACCGAGTGGGAGCTGCTCAAGCTGATGGAGAAAGGCTGATGCAGGACCGCCCAACCTACGACGAGCTGCTGGCCGCGGTGGAGCGCTTCCTGGACGAGGAGATCGTGCCCAACAGCGAAGGCGCCCGCCGCTTCCACGGCCGGGTGGCGGCCAACGTGATCCGCATCGTCCGCCGCGAACTGGAGCGGGAGGAGGAGCAGCTCGCCGGCGAGTGGGCGGGCCTGGACGGACTGCTCGGCCCGGCGGAGCAGCCGCAGGGGCGGAGCGCGCTACGAGACGCCATCGCTGCTCGCACCGAGGAGCTGTGCGGGCGCATCCGCGCCGGCGAGGCCGACTCCGGCCCGTTCCGCGCCGCCGTCCTCGCCCACCTCCGCCGCGCCGTGCGCGACAAGCTCCTCGTAAGCAACCCTGCGTGGCTTGAGGAAAAGACGTCGTAGGGACAGAGCTTCACCTGCCCGTCCGGCAGGCGGGGCTCTGTCCTGGCCCCTCCAATGCTTCAGCGAATCGGCGAACTCATGGAGGCACAGGGCGCCTCCTACCGCTGGCGCTGGTCGCCGGCCACGGATGAAGTTCGACTGGAAGACGCCGACGGCCGGCTTGTCCTCACCTACCCGCTCCAGCCCGTCGTGGCTACCGTT
>MGOB01000026.1:10713-11011 GCA_001796995.1 Chloroflexi bacterium RBG_16_68_14
CTCACCGTCCGCTACCGGGGCGTGAACGGCGGCGGAGCCATCGAGCTGGCACTGCGCTTCCTGCCGGAGTACTTCGTGCTCGATGCCGTCACCTACCAGCGCGCGGGCGACGAAGACATCGTCGCCATCAGCTACTTTGCGGCGTACACGGACGGCAAGGCGGAGCCCGGCGCAGTCGCCGACACCTGCGTCATCCCGGGTGGCAGGCAGGACCCAGAGCAGGCGATCTTCCCGACGGCCGGTCTGGAGAGCGTCCGGTTCTCCATCGGCTGCTTCGGGATGGGGACGGGCACCTTCC
>MGOB01000026.1:11034-12802 GCA_001796995.1 Chloroflexi bacterium RBG_16_68_14
GCCTCACTACCTGGTCGCCTGCTACAACCAGGGAGATGGGCCGGAGCCCGTCTCCGGCGCCGCCTGCATCGGACTGGGCGGCATCCCCGACGGGAACGTCTCCGTCTTCGTCGACCGGGGCCGCTTCTGCTACCAGGTGAACCTGCGGGGCGACCTCTGGGGGCACCGGCAGGAGCGGCAGATCAGCTTCGATTTCCCGCTTGTCGTCGCCGTGGCGCCCGACTGGTACGAGGCGGGCCGAACCTACTTCCAGGCGCTGGCAGCGGAGGGATATGCTCGGGCGAAGCAGCCGGAGGAAGTTCCCGCCTCCACCTATTGGCCCCAGTACGACACCTGGGGCGACCAGGCGGCGCGACGCTGCATCCTCCACCTGCTCGATGAGGCCCACCTGCGGGCCATCTACCAGGACTTCCGCGCCTCGGGGCTCCGCGCGCGCATCTTCGTCATCGACGACAAGTGGGAGGGCGTCTACGGCTCCCTGGAGCACGACCGCGAGCGCTTCCCCCACTTCGTGGAGCTGCTCGACGAGATCCGGGCAGACGGCTATGAGATCGGGCTCTGGACCGCCTTCCCCCGCTGCGAGGACTACCGCGCCCTCGGCCTGAGCGAGGCGGACGTCCTCGTGCGGCCCGACGGCGCTCCCCATCTGGAGCGCCAGGGCGACCGCTCCTGGTACGTCTTCGACCCGACCAGCCCCAGGGCCGCCGCCTACCTGGCCGGCCGGGCCCGCCACCTGGTGCGCACCTACCGGCCGGCGCTGGTCAAGATCGACTTCGGCTACGAGATCCCGACGCCGGACGTGGCCGGGCCACACGAGCCTTCGCAGGGAGGCGAGCGGCTGTTCCTCAGGTTCCTGGAGGTGATCGTGGGGGCGCTGAAGGCGGCTGACCCCAACGTCGCTGTCCTCTACTACTGCCTTTCGCCGCTGTTCAACCAGTACATCGACCAGTGCGGCATGGACGACCTGTGGATGTCGCGCGGCGCCTACGACCAGGGGTTCGCCAGGCGGGCGCTGCTCTCGTCCTGGTGCGGCGCCTTCGGCATGGTGCCCTACGGCTCCAGCGGCTACGACTGGCGGTCCATCGCCGAGATCTGGTTCGATACCGCCGTCATCGGCACCCCCGGCGTCATCGCGCCGCTGGCGGGCGACGAGTACGGACAGCGGCCGACTCCCGAGCTGGTCGCCCGCTACAACGGCATCGCGCGGGTGGCCCGCAGCAACCCACGCTATCGCGTCGAGCTCCTGGACGCGGAGCTCCACGACCCGGCGGCGGGGCCGCGCGCACGATCGTGGCTGCGGGTGGAGGGTAACGACGTGGTGATAGCCGCCCTCCGGCCTCATCCTGGAACGACGCTAAAGGTGCCGGATCTGATGGAGGCCGACTGCCAGGTCGTGGTGACTTCGCTCACGGCGGAGGATATCCGCACCGCCGCGAGGCTCGGCATGGTCCCCTTCGGGCCGGGGCGCGTCCGCGTCCATCGAACGGGCGATGGCCGCGCCGACGCCATCGCTCACCTGCTCGGGGGCGAGACCATCCCACTACCTGTCCGCCAAGACAGCGGCGCGGTGACTATCGAGGTCACAGACGTCGGCGCAGGGGAACAGCCTGTTGAGCTAATCGAGGTGTCCTTCACCTGAGCGGCTGCCGGGCGCAGGAATGTGGCACAGCAGGCAAGGCTTATTGCTAGTGCTGATCCAACTTGATACAAGCGAGATGTACACGAGGGTGCTGAAAATGGGGGTGTGCAGAGGGGGCCTGGCCCCTCT
>MGOB01000026.1:12829-13047 GCA_001796995.1 Chloroflexi bacterium RBG_16_68_14
AACAAACTTCTCTGGGCGGGCGGGTGGGGAAGAACCACCTGTGTTATTCAGCGCCCTCATGTACACCAACCATGACCAGCATGCTGAGCTCGTCGAAGCATCCGGCGCCCTTCGACAAGCTCAGGGTGCGGAATGCACACCTATCAAGTTGGAGTGTCGCTAGCGAAATCCGCGTGTCGCGCGTCGCCGCCACCAGACCAGCGCCAGGGAGCCGCCCG
>MGOB01000026.1:13176-13406 GCA_001796995.1 Chloroflexi bacterium RBG_16_68_14
GACCCGATCCTCAAGATATCCCTCTCCGCCCGTCGCCGGCGCGGTAGCCTCGGCTAGTGGGGGCACCTCCGCCTCCAGCGCCTGCGTCGGCGCAGCCTCCTGCCTGGGAGCCATCGTCTCGCCGTACTCTGGCACCAAGACGCCAAATGCGGCGGCAGCGCCGGGCTCCTCCTCCGACGGCTCGCCGGCCACATCGACGCCCACCAGCACCCCGAAGACGAGGACGGCGG
>MGOB01000026.1:13466-15033 GCA_001796995.1 Chloroflexi bacterium RBG_16_68_14
TGCCGCGCCGCCATGGGGCGGACGTCAGCCTCCCGCAGGGCGAAGGAGCGGGGCGCGGGCGACCGCGGCAGCTCGCCCAACGCCCGCCGGACGGCGCGCAGCTCGGCCAGCGCCTCGCGGCAGGCGGCGCAGGCTTCCAGGTGCGCCTCCAGCCGGGCGCGGGCGGCGTCGCCGAGCTGCTCATCGAGGTAGGCGCTCAGCTCTTCGTCCCGTACCGGGTGCCTGCGACGCCAGAAGGACAACTCCCTCACCTCTCTATCCAGCGTATCCGCTTCCTTCTGTAGGACGAACCAGGTCGCCGAACAGTTCCGGCCGGGCCCGCAGCGCCTCCCGCAGCCGGGCCCGACCGCGGCTGATGCGCGACTTCACCGTACCGATGGAGCTACCCATGCTGGCCGCGATCTCGTCGTAGCTGAGGCCCTCCACGTCGCACAGGACGACCGCCAGCCGCTGGTCCGGCGGCAGGCGGAGCAGCTCCCCCTGGAGCGCCTCGCCCAGCTCACCGCGCAGAGCGAGCTGCTCGGGCCCGGCGGCCGGATCGGCCACCTCCAGCGGCCGCTCGGAGTCGCCCCCCGGCGCCGGCCGCTCCAGCGATAGCTGGGGCTGGCGCCGACGCCGCCGCAGCTCGTCGATGCAGGTGTTGGAGGCGATGCGGAAGAGCCAGGAGCGTACGCTGGGCCCGCGCATCTGCGCCACGTTCCGGTAGGCGGAGAGGAACGCCTCCTGGCTGGCGTCCTCCGCCGCCTGTGGCGACCCCAGCATGCGAAGGCACAGGTTGTACACCCGGTCCTGGTAGGCGACCACCAGGGCGTTGAACGCCCCCAGGTCTCCCCGGCGGCTGCGCTCGATCAGCTCCGCCTCGTCCATCGATCTGCTCTGCGCCGCATTCTAGCACCTGCCCGCCGGCAGGCGGGGAGGCGGCGGGCTTGGGCGCCTGGAACAAACCAGCCCCCGCCGGCGTCTATCCCAACAGACTCCACCCAGGAGGTAGTAGCGCCATGACTCTCACGCGAACCCGACTCATCCTCATCGGTATCGTCGCTGCCCTTGTCGCCGTGGGGGCAGTCCTCAGCGTTGTCCTGCGCGACGGCGGCGCCGAAGGTCAGCCCGGCACGGCAACCTCGTTCGAGGGCCCGGTGGGAGAGGACGCTGCCGGGTTCTCTTCCCGGGAGCAAGCAGCGGGCGAGCTTGACGCCGAGATCGTCCAGCAGTATGCCTACGAGGGCGCGGCGGAGTCCGCTCCGGCCGAATCGCCCGCCGGCGAGCCGCCCGCCCTCGATCCCCAGTTCCAGGGCCTGCTCGACCGCAAGATCATCCAGAGCACCTCCGTGGACATCGAGGTCGAGGAGGTGGGGCGGGACTTCCAGGAGATCATCCGCATCGCCGAGACGAACGGCGGCTTCGTCGCCAGCTCCTCCTTCTCCAACGTGGACGACCAGCAGATCGCCGACCTCACCATCCGCGTGCCCGCCGACCGCTACCAGACCGTCCTGGCCCAGATCCGCGGCCGGGGAAAGGTGGCACAGGAGAGCTCCGACGCCAACGACGTGACCGAGGAGTACACCGA
>MGOB01000026.1:15043-15182 GCA_001796995.1 Chloroflexi bacterium RBG_16_68_14
CGCCTGCGCACTCTGGAGGCAACCGAGCAGCGCTACCTGGAGCTGCTGGGCCGGGCGGAGACGATCAACGACATCCTCGTGGTGCAGGACCGGCTGGACGCCGTGCGCGCCCAGATCGAGCAGGTGCAGGGCCGCATCA
>MGOB01000027.1:0-4240 GCA_001796995.1 Chloroflexi bacterium RBG_16_68_14
CCGGTCCTGGAGCCTCCGGCCGGCGATCCAGCCGACGGCGAGGAGCATGACCATCGTCGCCACCTCGCGCCCCACCTCGATGGCGGCGAGCCGGTCGAAGGTGGTGGGCAGGTCGCGCATCAGGTCGTCGACGCCCCGCGCCTCGCGCAGGTAGGCGACCACCGCCGCCTCCACGTTGGCCATCGCCACCGCGTACAGGGCGACCAGCGGCAGCCTGCGGAAGCTCTCCATACGCTGAGATTATAGCGGGTGGCAGGTGCAAGCCCTGCAGCGAACCGCCGACAGGCTGGGGTGGTGGTTCCGAATTCACCATGCGCCGCCGAAATGCGTTATCTTCTCTGTGCCTGTCAGTTATTCAGGAGATGGGCGTGAGATGAGCGACGAAGGCGTCACCGCGGTCCTCCTCCTCTCCTGCCCCGACCAGAAGGGGCTGGTCGCGGCCGTCTCCGACTTCCTCTACCGCAACGACGGCAACATCATCCACGCCGACCAGCACACGGACCAGGAAGAGAGCATCTTTCTCCAGCGCGTCGAGTGGGAGCTGGCCGGCTCCGCCATCGCCCGCGAGGAGATCGGCGGGGCGTTCCAGCCCATCGCCGAACGCTTCGGCATGACCTGGAGCCTGGACTTCTCCGACTACGTCCCCCGTATCGCCCTCTTCGCCTCCAGGCTGCCCCACTGCCTGTACGACCTGCTGGCCCGCTGGAGGATGGGGGAGTTCCGGGCGGAGGTCCCCCTGGTCGTCAGCAACCACGCCGATCTGCGTCCGATCGCTGAGGACTTCGGGGTGGCGTTCCATAGCTTTTCCATCACGCCCGAGACCAAGGTGGCCCAGGAGGAGCGCCTCCTCGCCATGCTGGAGGAAGAGCGCATCGACCTCATCGTCCTGGCCCGCTATATGCAGGTACTGGGCGAGCGCTTCGTCGCCCAGTACCGCAATCGGATCATCAACATCCACCACTCCTTCCTGCCCGCCTTCGCCGGCGGGCGCCCCTACCACCTGGCCCACGAGCGGGGCGTGAAGATCATCGGCGCCACCGCCCACTACGTGACGCCGGAGCTGGACGAAGGGCCCATCATCGAGCAGGACGTGGCGCGGGTGAGCCACCGCGACTCGGTGGCCGACCTGATCCGCAAGGGGCGGGACCTGGAGAAGGTGGTGCTGGCGCGGGCGGTGGACCTGCACCTGCGCCGCCGCATCCTGGTCTACGGCAACAAGACGGTGGTGTTCGACTAGCGGCCGCGCCGCCTCTCAGCTCTCGGTGGATCCCTTTCTGGGCTGGAGACTCCTCTAGCCTGTTGCCGGCTGGAGGGAAGCTGCTACACTGCAGGAGCGAGCGCAACAGCCGTTGCTCCCCTTCGGGGTTCTTGCCACCAGGTGCCCCCAGCAGCGGGCTGTTGCGCTCCGCCCTTTTCGCCCTCGACCGCGAGGAATTCCTACACGAACACGCCGAAAGGGACTAGCAGTTTATGCTGCAGGCCGGGCGCTGCTGCGGTCGCAGTCGGGCAGAAGATCACCGCCCCGGCGAGAGGCCAGGGCGGTAGGAAGGGTAGGACAGAAGCATGACGCTCCCAACCCACCGAGGAGAGTGTAGGCGAAAGCGCCCGACGGAGTCAACCTGAGATTTCGGAGCTGGTCAGGGCAGGTTGTTGGCCACCCAGTCGTATCGCTCCGGGCTCACCTGGAGCAGGTAGGCCGGGTCCAAGTACCAGTAGGCGCAGGTCCAGGCGAAGTCCTCCAGGCCGCTGACCGCGCTGTGCGTCCACGGCCAGGGCAGCCCGCTTACGGCCGCTGTGAAGCTCTGCCCCTCGGCGGTCGCGTACCAGGACTCCAGGTCGTAGTCGGCCGGCGCCAGGGGCGCCCCGCCGTTGATGGACCAGTGCTGGTGGGCGTGGCAGAGCTCGTGCTGGACTTTATACTGGGGTTCGCCGGGCTGCATGACCACTTCGTGGGTGGGCGCCCAGTAGAAGTTGTACCAGTAGCAGGTGCCGTCCGAGGCGCAGCCGCCCCAGACCACCGTCGTCCCCTCGGGCAGTGGGAGGGAGGTGCCGCCCCGATGGAATCGGGGCGCCGACGCGGGCGGCTCCTGCGGCGGCCGCACGGCAGGCAGCACCTCCGATATCAGGGGCTCTGCTGTCGGGGTAGCCGTCGGCGCTGGCGTGTCGGTTGGGAAGGTGGTGGCAGTGGCCGTCGGTGTCGCGGTACTGGTGAGGGTGGGCGTGGCGGTGGGCCGCGGCTCCGCCGCCCGCGATACCGCGCATGCAACGAAGAACACGCTGAGCGTCAGCACGAAGAGCGCCGTCTTCATCGCCTGCCTCCTTGGAGCGATGGGCGGGGCGACCGACAGGTCCTGCGCGCTGCGGGGTGGTACCTGGGCGGGGGAGCTACTGGTACGAGCGCCGGAGGCCTTAGGTCAAGGCATCACTTTCTTGGTTCTCCTATTTAAAACGGCGCCGGGACGAGACCTGTTACGAGTGCTCGGTTGTCCCGCTATGGCCCCTCGCTTACAATGAGGTGGCCCCCAGCCTTGCGCGGGAGCGTTATCCATTGGAAGGACAGGAGAAGTAGGAAATGTCATGAGTGAGCGACTGCTCCGTCTCGCCCTCCCCGCCGGCAGCCTCCAGGAGGCGACGGTGGCCCTGCTGCGCAAGGCGGGTTACCGCCTCTCGCTGGAGGGCCGTTCCTACTACCCGACGCTGGACGACCCGGAGATCGCCTGCACGCTCATCCGCGCCCAGGAGATCCCCCGCTACGTGCAGGACGGCCTGATGGACGCCGGGCTGACGGGTTACGACTGGATCCGGGAGAACGGCGCCTCCGTAGTGGAGGTGGCGGAGCTCCTCTACTCGAAGGCCTCCCGGCGGCCGGTGCGCTGGGTGTTCGCCGTCCCGCAGGCGTCGCCCATCCACTCGCTGCGCGACCTGGAGGGGAAGCGCATCGCTACGGAGGTGGTCAACATTACCAGGGAGTTCCTGGAGGAGCGCGGCGTCCACGCCATCGTCGAGTTCTCCTGGGGGGCGACGGAGGCAAAGCCGCCGCAGCTCGCCGACGCCGTCGTCGAGGCGACGGAGACGGGGGCTTCCCTGCGCGCCAACGACCTGCGGGAGCTCGAGACGCTGCTGGAGAGCACGCCGCGCTTCATCGCCAGCCCCGCCGCCTGGGCCGATCCCTGGAAGCGGCGCAAGATCGAGGACGTCGCCCTCATGCTGCACGGGGCGCTGGCGGCGGAAGGGAAGGTCGGGCTGATGCTGAACGTCCGCAGCGCCGATCTGGACGCTGTGGTCGCCATCCTGCCCGCGCTCAAGCGGCCGACCATCTCGTCCCTCTCCGACCCCGACTGGGTAGCCATCAATACCGTGGTGGACGAGAGCGTGGTGCGCGAGATCATACCGCGGCTGAAGCAGGCGGGGGCGCAGGGCATCGTCGAGTACCCGCTCAACAAGATCATCGAGTAGGAAGCTCCATGCCGCCCCTGGGGATGCATATGACGCTGGTGCGGGAGCTGGCGGCCCAGCTCGCGCACCCGGCCTTGCAGGCGGACCCGGGCGCCTGCTACCTGGGCGCCACCACGCCGGACATCCGGGTGCTCACCCGCTGGGACCGGGCGCGCACCCACTTCTTCGACCTCAACGACTTCGGCGAGCAGCGGGGCGCGGAACGCCTCTTCCAGGAGCACCCGGAGCTGGCCTCGCCCGCCGGCCTTAGCCGAAGCACCGTGGCCTTCCTCTGCGGCTACATCTCGCACCTGGAGATGGACGAGGCGTGGATCATCGACGTGTACCGGCCCTGCTTCGGCGAGCGCTCGTCGCTGAAGGGCGACGTGCTGGCCAACCTGCTGGACCGCGTGCTCCAGTACGAGTTGGACCGCAGCGAACGGCAGGAGCGGGCGGTGGTGCAGGAGATCCAGCGTGACCTGCTCGCTACGACAATGGACGTCGTGGTCGGCTTGGTCGACCACGAGACGCTGTGCCGCTGGCGGGAGATCTCCGTCGAGCTGCTCAACCCCCCGCCGGACTGGGACCGCTTCGGTATCATCGCCGGCCGCCATCTGCGCGCCTACGGCGTCCAGTCTGAGGAGGACCTGGCCCACTTCCTGCGCAACATCCCGGACCTGCTCGACCAGTCCATCCGCCAGGTGACGCCGGAGCGGGTCGCGGCGTTCCAGGAGCGGTCGCGCCAGCGGGCGCTGGCGGCGCTCCGGGAGTACCTCTCGTGAGGATCGTCCTCGGCGCCGAGGAG
>MGOB01000027.1:4351-6326 GCA_001796995.1 Chloroflexi bacterium RBG_16_68_14
AGGAGGCGGTGCGGCGCATCCTGCGCGACGTGCGCCAGGAGGGGGATGAGGCGGTCCTGCGCTACGGTCGCGCCTTCGACGGGTCGGCGTATTCCACGCTTCGAGTAGGCCCCGAGGAGATTCGCGCCGCCTACGAGCAGGTCGAGGCGCCTGTGGTGGACGCGCTGCGCTTCGCCGCCGAGCGCATCCGCGCCTTCCACGAAGAACAGCGCCGTCACGTCATGCAGAGCTTCCAGCGGGAGGGCGTGGGCGTCCAGGTGTCGCCGCTGGCCCGGGTTGGCGTCTACGTGCCGGGCACGGCGGCGGTCTACCCCTCCTCGCTCCTGATGACGGCGTTGCCCGCGAAGGCAGCGGGCGTGGAGGAGGTGCTGGTCGCCTCCCCCGCCGGTCCCGACGGCCGGGTCTCGCCCATTAAGCTCGTCGCCGCCGAGATCGCCGGGGTGGACGGCGTCTTCCGCATGAGCGGCGCCCAGGCCATCGCCGCCTTCGCCTACGGGACGGAGAGCGTGCCGAAGGTCGATAAGGTGTGCGGGCCGGGGAACGTCTTCGTCACCCTGGCGAAGCGGGAGGTCTTCGGCGAGGTGGGCATCGACGCCCTCTACGGGCCCAGCGAGACCATCGTCGTGGCCGACGAGTCGGCCAGCCCGGTCCTCTGCGCGGCCGACCTCCTGGCCCAGGCCGAGCACGACGAGCTGGCCACGCCTATCCTCATCACCACCTCGCGCGAGCTAGCGGAACGGACGGCGGCGGAGGTGGAGCGCCAGCTCGCCTCGCTGGAGCGACGGGAGGTGGCGCACGCCGCCTTCGAGGCGCGTGGAGGCGCCGTCGTGGTGGCTTCGCTGGACGAAGCGCTCGAGCTGGCCAACGAGTTCGCCCCGGAGCACCTGTGCCTCCTGGTGCGCGACGCTGAGCGCTGGGCGCAGAAGGTGCGCAACGCCGGTGGCGTCTTCGTCGGCGAGGAGTCGCCGGAGACGCTGGGCGACTATACCGCCGGCCCCAGCCACGTGATGCCGACGATGGGCACGGCCCGCTTCGCCTCGCCCCTGGGAGTGCAGGACTTTCTGAAGGTCACCAGCGTCGTCGCCGTGGACGGGGCGGCGCTGCGGGCGCTGGGCCCGGCGGCGGTCCGTATCGCCCGCGCCGAGGGCTTCACCGCCCACGCCCGGAGTATTGAGCTGCGGCTGGAAGAGGAGGGATCGGCCTGAGCTGATGCTTATAGCCACCCCGCGGGTTGAAAACCCGCGGCTCACACCACTGATGCCATACTATCACGTTTGGTTCAGTCCAAAGAACCGCGAGGCCATTCTCGAGGGCGCGATCGCAGAGATCACTCGCGCGAAGCTTGTTGAGGCTGCGGCAACAAGAGGTATTACCCTCGTGGAATGTGAAATGGGTTATGATCACGTTCACATGCTGCTCGAATTGCATGAGGGACAGGCGCTGCCATCAGTCATGCATTTGCTGAAAGGGATCAGTGCTCACCGAGTGTTCGAAGAGGTGCCGGAGCTCAAAATAGACTTGCGACACACCAGCTTCTGGCAGCGGGGTTACGGCTACAGAAAAGTCGGGGCATTGGAGCTTTCGCGCGTGCGACGGTACATTCGGAACCACCGAGAGGTTTCGGAGCCGCGGGTTTTCAACCCGCGGGGGCGGTCTTCATAATGCCTCAGCTGCAGTCCGGCATCCTCAAGCTGGTCCGGCCCGACATCCTGGAGATGCTGGGCTATGAGCCCATCGAGCCCGGCGAGCTGCTGGCCGAGCGGCTGGGCATCCCTCCGGAGCAGGTCATCAAGCTGGACGGGAACGAGAACCCCTACGGCCCCTCGCCGCGTGCGGTGGAGGCGCTCGCTAAGTTCGAGGGCTATCACCGCTACCCCGACCCCCAGCAGCGTCGGCTCCGCGACGCCCTGGCCGAGTACGTCGACGTTGGCCCGGAGCACATCGTGGTCGGCCACGGCGCAGATGAGCTGATCGA
>MGOB01000027.1:6421-6813 GCA_001796995.1 Chloroflexi bacterium RBG_16_68_14
CCGGCGGCCGGCCCATCGAGGCGCCCCGCCGCGATGACTTCTCGCTGGACCTCGAGGCGGTGCGGGCGGCGGCCGGCGAGGCGAAGGCGGTCTTCGTCGTCTCGCCCAACAACCCCACCGGCAACCTGCTGGGCAGGGACGAGCTGGAGGCGCTCCTGGCCAGCGGCCTCCTCGTGGTGGTCGACGAGGCCTACGTGGAGTTCGCCGGGGAGAGCTTCGCGCCGCTGGCGCCGTCGCGGGAGAACCTGGCCGTACTGCGCACCTTCAGCAAGTGGGCGGGGCTGGCCGGACTGCGGGCGGGCTATGGTATCATGCCCCCGACGCTGGCCGACGTGCTGATGCACATCAAGCCGCCCTATACGCCCAACGTCGCCGCCGAAGTGGCGATGCTG
>MGOB01000027.1:6836-9263 GCA_001796995.1 Chloroflexi bacterium RBG_16_68_14
CGGCTGATGGAGGGAGTGCGGGCCATCGTCCGGGAGCGAGAGCGGATGAGCAAGATGCTCGGGGCGCTGGAGTTCGTGGAGGTCTACCCGTCGCAGGCGAACTTCCTGCTCGCCCGGCTGGACGGCCTGGACGCCCCCGACGTGCACGAGCGGCTCGCCCGGCGGGGCATCTTCGTCCGCTACTTCGATGCGCCGCGCCTGCGGGACTGCCTGCGCATCAGCGTGGGGCTGCCCGAACACACCGACCGCCTGGTGGAGGCGCTGCGGGAGCTAGGAGGGGAGCGTGGCCGCTGAACGTCGCGCCGCCGTGACGCGGGAGACCAAGGAGACCCAGGTGCGGGTGAAGGTGAACCTGGACGGCCGGGGCACGGCCGATGTGACGACCGGCATCGGCATGCTGGACCACCTGCTGGCCCAGGTGGCACGCCACGGGCTGATTGACATAACGATACAGGCCACGGGAGACCTCGCGACCGATGAGCACCACACGGTGGAGGACATCGGCCTGGCGCTGGGCCGCGCTCTGGACGAGGCGCTGGGCAAGCGGGAGGGGATCGTGCGCATGGCCGACGCGACCGTGCCCCTGGACGAGGCGCTCGCCTCGGTGGCCGTCGACCTGAGCGGGCGGGGCTACGCGGTGGTCGATGTGCCCTGGACGGGGGAGCGCATCGGCGAGCTGCCGGCCGACCTGGTGGGCCACCTCCTCTGGTCGCTGGCCAGCGAGGGGAACCTCACCCTGCACGCCCGCGTCCTCGCCGGCGTGAACGACCACCACAAGGCGGAGGCGCTCTTCAAGGCGCTGGGCCGCGCCCTGGGCGCCGCCAGTCGCCCGGAGCCGCGCCTCGGCCGCCGGGCGCCCAGCACCAAGGGCAGGCTGAAGAGCTAGTCCCGCCAGCGTAGCTCGTATAGGCGCACCGGGTCCTCGAAGCCGCGCAGGACGGCCTCGCCCCGATCGGCGAAGAGGAAGCCCTTGCCGGCCGCCAGCTCACGCACCACGTTCGACGCGAGGATCTCCCCGCCCTTTGCCTGGTCGCAGATGCGCCTTGCGAGCTGGACGGCGGTGCCGAAGAGGTCCTGGTCTTCGGCGACGGGCTCGCCCGCGTTGAGGCCGATGTGGATCTGTAGGGGCGCCCCGACAGGTCGGGGCGCCCCTACGCTGTGTCCTTCGACCGCCTTCTGGATGGCGATGGCGCAGTGGAGGGCGTTGGAGGCGGACGGGAAGGAGGCCATGATGCCGTCGCCGGTGTGCTTGATCTCGGAGCCGCCGTGCTCTCGCAAGGCGTCGCGGACGATGGTGTTGTGGGCGCGGAGGAGCTCCTGGGCCTTCGCGTCGCCGAGGCGCTGGGTGAGGGCGGTGGAGGAGGTCAGGTCGGTGAAGAGGATGGTGACCAGGCCGCCCGCTGTGGTGGCCTCCGTCCCCGCTCCGGCCTTCTCACCTTCACCCAGGAACTCATCGATGGCGGTTGCTACTGCCTCCGTGTCGCCCAGGTTCGCCGCCAGCGATTCTCCTTCCAGCAGGGCCAGGCGCGCGTCCGGTATGCGGGAGGCAAGGCCTCTGGCGACGCCCACATCGGGAAATGGGAGCTGGCGTCGGTGCAGCACCAGCGTCGGCGACCGTACCTGCGGCAGGAGAGATGCCACGTCGTATTCACGAATCGCGGCGAACGCCGCCCGCGCCGCCTCCGGCGTGGTGCTTTCCCGCATGTACGCAGCGAACTGGCGCGCCGAATGGCCTGCCGACCAGCCCAGGCGGGCGTGTGCCACCGTCTCCGTGTACAGGTCCCAGTCATGGTCTATGAGAGCCTCTAATGCCTGAGCTTGTGGCGAAGCGTTGTAGTCGGAGGCCCGCGCGTAGGTACACCACAGGACGAGGTGCGATACCCGCTCCGGGTGGCGAATGGCATAGGTGATGGCCGCCGGCCCCGAGTGAATGACCCCCAGCAGAGCGAATCTGCCCAGGGCCAGGTGGTCAACCACCGCCTCCAGGTCGAGCACCTGGGCGTCGAGTGGCAAGCCTGTCACATCGCGGTCGGACAGGCCGGACCCTCTCCCGTCGTAGCGAACCAGCATTCTCCCTTCTGCTAGGCGCTCGTACCAGCGGCGCCACTCGGGCATCTGCCACTCCAGCTCGAGATGTCCCCACGGAGGCACCGGCATCTCCACCAGGGGCGTGCCCTCACCCATCTCGGAGTAGGCGATGCTCACGCCGTCGCTCGTCTTCGCGTACTGGATGCGCGGCTCCATCACGCGTCTCCCTCCCGCACCGCGAACAGCCGCTGCGGCTCCGCGACCCCCTTCAGCTCGCGCTCTCCCCGGTCGTCGAACGACACGCCCGCCGAGGTGCGCGCCAGGCCCCGCACCGTGTCCGACACCAGCACCTCGCCCGGCTCCGAAGCGGCGGCTATGCGGGCAGCGATGTTGACCGCC
>MGOB01000027.1:9335-10317 GCA_001796995.1 Chloroflexi bacterium RBG_16_68_14
ACTCCCCTGCGCCTTTGCAGCGCAGGGCGCACTCGATCGCCTGCCGGGCGGACGTAAACACCGCCAGCACTCCGTCTCCTACAAGCTTGCCCTCGACCGGTGAGCCGGAGCACTCGCGGATGGTTGTGCGCAGCGCCTCGTCCAGGTCGCGCGCTTTGGCACGGAACGCCGTATCGCCAAGCCGCTCCGTGAGCGACGTGGACTCGACGATGTCCGCGAAGAGGATGACGGCCATGCCCTCGGGAAGCTCCGCCTTCGGGTCAGGCTCATCGCCTTCGCCGAGGAACTCATCGATGGCGCGGAGCAACGGCTCAATGTCGCCCATCCACGGCGCCAGCAATTCCCCCTCGAGAACAGCTAAACGGGCGTCCGGTATGTGCGAGGCGATGGCCCGCGCCGCCTCGAGTGACGGGTGTGATATCCGGCGGAGGTGAATCACCAGTGTCGGGGACCGGACCTGTGGGAGAAGGTCTGTCACATCGACTTGTGCCAGCGCGTGGTAGGCTTCCAACGCCGCGCTCTGCGTGACGCATTCGCGTAGGTAGGCAGCGTAGCGATGGGCCGAATCAGCTCCGGACCACCCGTACGCGAATTGTGCTGCGCTCTCCGTAAGTAGCTCCCAGTCCTTGTTCATGAGCGCCAGCATGCCCTGAACCCGTGGTGAATCGAAGAAGTCCGAGGCCCGGGCATAGGCGCACCACAACAAGAGGTGGGAGAGTCGTTCCGGTTGCCGGGTGGCGTAAGAAATGGCAGCTGGCCCCGAAGTGGCAATTCCGAACAGTGCGAATTTGTCCAGCCCATGCCGGTCTACGACTGCCTCCAGGTCCATCACTTGAGCGTCAAGGGAGCAGACGGTCGCATCGCGGTCCGACAATCCAGTGCCCCTGGGGTCATAGCGTACAATCATCCTCTTGGCCGCCACGCGTTCGTACCAGCCACGAAAATCAGGAATCTGCCATTCCATCTGGATGTGGCTGTACGG
>MGOB01000027.1:10586-10697 GCA_001796995.1 Chloroflexi bacterium RBG_16_68_14
CGCGCCGAGCCTGTCTCCTTCAGCTCGGCGGCGGCCTGCTCCAGCAGCAGCGCCGCCTGGGTGAGGTCGGCTAGCCAGGACGAGAGCCGCCGGGCGTGGAGCTGCCGCACC
>MGOB01000027.1:10746-16941 GCA_001796995.1 Chloroflexi bacterium RBG_16_68_14
ACCTCGCGCAGCCCCTCCGCGATGGTGTCCTTGGCGCCTGCTAGGAGGGGATGGTCCGCTGCCACGAGGGCGGCCTCGATGCGGTCCAAGAGGGCGTCGTGGGCGCGCTCCTTGGCCATCGCCCGGAGCCCGTCCAGGCAGATGATGTTCTCGGTGCCCTCCCAGATGGGGTGGCACTGGGCGTCGCGGAGCTGGCGCGCCGTGGGCCAGGTCTCGATGTAGCCGTTGCCGCCCAGCACCTCGACGGCCTGGCTGGCCAGCTCCAGGCCGCGCCGGGCGCCGTGGAACTTGGCCAGCGGCACCAGGATGCGGTAGAGCTGGCGGCCCCGCTCGTCGCCGCTGACGCCGGAGACTGAGGAGGTCTCGAAGACGATGCTGGAGACCGCCTCGACCTCCACCGCCATCCTCACCAGCGTCTCCTGCACCATGGGCAGCCGGTCCAGCCTGCGGCCGAAGGCCTGGCGCTGGGCGGCGTAGATGGCCGACTCGAGGAAGGCGCGGCGCATGATGCCCAGCCCCATGGTGGCGACGCCGAGCCGCGAGCCGTTGACCATGCTCATCATGCGTTTCAGGCCCTGCGCCTCGGCGCCGGCGCCGGTCTTGGAGCTGCTCAGGATGTAGGCCTCCGCGTCGACGAAGTCGACCTCCGCCGTCGGCACCGAGCGCGTGCCCAGCTTGTCCTTGAGCCGCTTGACAACGATGCCGTTGTGGGAGCCGTCGGCGCGCTCCGACAGGACGAGGAAGAGGGCGAGGCCGCGCAGCCCGGGGTCGGCCCCCTCCGGCCGGGCCAGGGTGACGATAGCCTTGGCGTCGACGTTGGAGCAGAACCACTTCGAGCCGTTCAGCAGCCAGACGTCGCCCTGCTCGGTGGCGACCGTCTCGCTAGCGGCCAGGTCGGAGCCGCCGCGGATCTCCGTCATGAACATCGCCCCGTCCCAGGAGCCGTCGAAGCTGGGCGACTGGAGGCGGGGGAGGACGCGCTCGCGTATCTCCTGGGGCGCGTAGCGGTCGACCAGGCTCTCCACGCCGCCGGTCATCCCCGTCGCGCAGACCATCCCGGTGTCCGACTGGCTGAGCAGATAGGTGAAGGCGGAGCCGAGGACGGGCGACACCTGGCGGCCGGTCTTGCGCAGCCCGTTGGGGCCCTGCTCCCAGATGTCCCGCTTGCTGTCGATGGCGTCGGGGTGGTGCACGATGCGGGATACCTCGTTGCCCCACGCGTCGTAGCGCTCCAGCCGGGGCGGATTGCGGTCGATGGCCTCGGCGCGGGCGGCGATGGGCCCGCCGCAGAGCGCGCCCCAGCGCACCAACTGCTCCTGCGCCCAGCCGCGGTCCTCCGGCGCGATGTGGCGGTCCATGAGGGAGCGCAGGTTGGGGTCGATCTCGTACCAGTTGAGGCCGATGGCCGAGTCGAAGGCGGCGTAGTCGATGGCGTCGTTCGTCATTTCCTGTACTCCTTCCGCTAGTCCCGCCAGCGCACCTCGTAGAGCCTGACCGGGTCCTCGAACCCGCGCAGCGGCGCCTCGCCCCGGTCCGCGAAGAGGAAGCCCTTGCCGGCGCAGAGCTCGCGCACAGCGAGCGAGGCCAGGATCTCGTCAGCCGTCGCCTTGGCAGCGATGCGAGCCGCGAGGATCACCATCGCTCCGAAGAGGTCGCCCTCCTCCTCGATGGGCTCACCCGCGTTCAGACCGACTCGAATGTGCAGTGGCTCGGCGGCGGTCTGATTGCGCTCGCCGAAGGCCCGCTGGAGGGCGATGGCGCACTCCACGGCTTTCGTCACGGAAGAGAACGACGCCATGAAGCCGTCGCCCATCGTCTTCACCTCGGTGCCGAGATGCTGCCCCAGCACCCCGCGCGTGGTGCGCTCGTGCTCCCGCAACACATCGCGGCCGCGCTGGTCGCCCAGGCGCTGCATCATCTCGGTGTGGCCGACCACATCGGTGAAGAGGATGGTGCGGAAGACGCCGGGTTCACCGGGCCCGGCCGCCGCCTCCTCACCCTCGCCCAGGAACTCGTCGACGGCGGTCAGAAATGGCTCCGTGTCCTCTCGGAACATCGCTGCCGATGTCCCCTCCAGGAGGGCCAGGCGGGCGTCGGGTATCCGGGAGACGAGACCCCTCGCCACGTTTACATCCATCAGGCGACCCTGGCGGCGGTGAAGCACCAAGGTCGGCGACCTCACCTGAGGCAGGAGATCCGTAACGTCAATCTCACGCACCGCGCCCAGGAACAACTGCAGCATCTGCGGTGTGACGCTTTCCCGGCAGCGTGCAGCCCACCGGCGCGCTGGCTCACCTGCCGACCATCCCAGCGCGACATGCGCGAACGTCTCCGTGAATAGCTCCCAGTCCTTATCTATGAGTCCAGCCACCTGAGATAGTTCAGGCCCCAACATTTCGGAGGCCCGCGCAGCCGTGAGCGTCAGCAGAAGGTGAGATACACGTTCCGGGTGGCGCGCCGCGTACGCGATAGCGACCGGCCCCGAGTAAAGGCACGCCAACAGAGCGAACCTCTCCAGGCCCAACCGGTCTACGACCGCCTCCAGATCCAGTATCAGTGAGTCGACGGAGTACTCAGTCACATTGCGTTCCGACAGCCCAGTCCCTCTGCTATCGTATCGGACCAACTTCCTCTTCTCCATCAGCCGCTCGTACCAGCGGCGGAGCTCAGGGTCTTGCCACTCCAGTTGAATGTGGCTGTCTGGTATCACTGGCATGTACACGAGGGGCATCCCCTCCCCGAGGGTACAGAAGGCTATGGTCACGCCGTCGCGAGTCTTGGCGTACTGGATGCGCGGCTCCATCAGCCCTCCTCCCTCCTACGGCGAGTCTTCGACCCGCCAGCGCACCTCGTAGAGCCTGACCGGGTCCTCGAAGCCGCGCAGCGGCGCCTCGCCCCGGTCGGAGAAGAGGAAGCCCTTGCCGGCGCAGAGCTCGCGTACAGCGAGCGAGGCCAGGATCTCGTCAGCCGCTGCCTTGGCAGCGATGCGAGCCGCGAGGATCACCATCGCTCCGAAGAGGTCGCCCTCCTCCTCGATGGGCTCACCCGCGTTCAGGCCGACTCGGATGTGCAGTGGCTCGGCGGCGGTCTGATTGCGCTCGCCGAAGGCCCGCTGGAGGGCGATGGCGCACTCCACCGCTCTCGTCACGGAAGAGAACGACGCCATGAACCCGTCGCCCATGGTCTTCACCTCGGTGCCGAGGTGCTGCCCCAGCACCTCGCGCGTGGTGCGCTCCTGCTCGCGCAGCAGCTCCCGCCCCCTGTCATCGCCCAGGCGCAGCATCATCTCGGTGTGGCCGACGACATCGGTGAAGAGGATGGTGCGGAAGCCGGTGTCGGGCTTCGCGGCGGCATCGCGCGGGGCAGCGCCGCTCTCGGTCAGGAACTCGTGGATGGCATTTGGAATGTCGTCGGTGGTCAGGAGCTGGGCGCCCGGGATGCCCGTCGCGATGGCCTGGGCTAGCGCAAGTGTGGAATTGGGAAAGCGCGGCAGGTGCATGACCAGGGTCGGCGCCGGCACCTGCGGCAACAGCTCCCGCACGTCGATCGCCTCTGTTGCCTCCATCCAGGCGAGGTACTCGGCTGGGGACATGCTGGCGCGCATCGCTTGGGCAATGACCGCTGCCTGCGCGCTGTCCGCGAAGCCGCCGATCGCGTTGGCCAGCGTCAGCGTGAACAACTCCCACTGCTCGGTGGCGATGGACCACAACTGTGCCTGCACTCGCTGGACCGGTACCTCCCGATAGAGCTCCTCGCCACATACATAGGTACTAGCGAGCACCAGGTGTGACACCCGCTGGGGATGCTGAACTGCGTAGGCGATGGCGACCGGGCCGCCGCCCAGGATGCCAAAGAGTGCGAATCCTTCGAGCTTCAGGTGCCCGACGATCGCCTTCAGGTCATTCACTCTGGTCGCCAGGGAATAGTCCATGTCGCGATGGTCGGATGAGCCCATCCCGCGGCCGTCGTACAGGACGAGCCGCCACCCCAGGTCGACAAGCGGGTCTATCGCGGCGCGCCAGAAGGGCATCGTCCTGTACATGTGGGCAGTTCCCCAGGCGCTGGGGACGCAGACTATGGGATAGCCGTGGCCGAGGCTCAGGTAGGCCAGGCTGACGCCGTCGGGCGTCTTGGCGTACTGGATGCGTGGTTCCATCACGTCTCCTCCCGCCAGCGCACCTCGTAGAGCCTGACCGGGTCCTCGAAGCCGCGCAGCGGCGCCTCGCCCCGGTCCGAGAAGAGGAAGCCCTTGCCGGCGGCGAGCTCGCGCACCACGTTGGAGACGAGGATCTCGCCCGGTTCGGCCTTGTCGCAGATGCGGCGGGCCAGGTCCACCGAGGTGCCGAAGAGGTCGCGCTCCTCGGCGATGGGCTCGCCGGCGTTCAGCCCGATATAGACCCCCAGGGGTGCCCCCGGATGGGCGGCCAGGTAGTCCGCCACCGCCCGCTGGATGGCGACGGCGCACTCCAGGGCGCGGGCGGCGGAGACGAAGGAGGCCATGATGCCGTCGCCGGTGTGCTTGATCTCGGCGCCGCCGTGGGCCTGGAGGGCTTGGCGGACGATGGTGTTGTGGGCGCGCAGCAGTTCCTGGGCTCTCGCGTCGCCGAGGCGCTGGCGGAGGGCGGTGGAGGACTCCATGTCGGTGAAGAGGATGGTGACCAGGCCGCCGGGCTCCGGGGCGCCACCGGGCTCGGCCTTCGGGCTCTCGCCCAGGAACTCGTCGATAACTTCCAGCACCTGCTCCGCATCGCCCGCGTAGGGCACGGCCACGTCGCCCTCGAGAATAGCCAGGCGTGCGTCCGGGATGCGGGCCGCGAGGCTCCGAGCGGTGTCCAGGGTAGGCGCGCGGACCTGGCGACGGTGGAGCACCAGGGTGGGCGACCTGACTTGCGGCAGCAGGTCGGTGGCATCACAGGGCACCAGTCCCTGAATAGCCCGCATGGCCTCCGGCGTCATGCTCTCCTTCAGGGCCTGGGCGTACTGGCGTGCCTGGTCGGCTGCCTCCCAGCCGAAGGCGGTGAGGGCCATCGTCTCGATGTAAAGCTCCCAGTTCGCCTCTCTCAGTCCGGCGAGGGCCTGGCCTGTGACCGAAGAGGAAGAGAAGAGCTCCGCCCCCCGGGCGGACGTGCACCAGAGGATGAGGTGCGATACGCGCTCGGGGTGGCGGGCGGCGTAGGTGATGGCCCAGGGGCCGGAGAAGATGTAGCCGAAGATGGCGAACCGCTCCAGCCCCAGGTGATCCACCACTGCCTCCAAGTCGCGCAGCTCTGAGTCCTGCGGGTAGTCGGTGATGTTTCGCTGGGAGTCGCCGAAGCCGCGGTTGTCGTAGCGGATGAGCCTCCTGTTCCTGGCGAGCCCTTCGTACCAGCGACGGCCGGCCTCGGTCTGCCAGGCGCGCCGCGTCGGGTTCACCATCGAGGACGGCATCTGCACCAGAGGCATCCCCTCCCCGAAGGTCCAGAAGGCGATGCTCACGCCGTCGGCGGACTGGGCGTACTGGATGCGCGGCTCCATAGCGGCCCTATGGTACCGTACCGCCAGCTACGTTGCACAAAGGAGAGAGCATCCCTGCGGGTCGGGCTTCAGCCCGACGCGCCAGGCTGAAGCCTGTCCCACAACTGAATGTCAATCGGGCAGCAGCTCGCCGGCGTTGAGGTCGGTGATGGCGGCGATGCGGCGTTGCAGGACGGTGGTGAACAGCTCTTCGCCCCGTTGGTTGCCCAGGTCGAACGACCCCAGGACGACGACGTCGTAGCTCAGGCAGGCCAGGGTGAGGGCGCGATAGTCGTACAGGCACTGATCGAAGTCGTATCCCCGTACCCCGTTCTCGCTGAGGATGCGGTGGTAGGTCCGGAGCAGGTCCATCTCCTTCGCCTTCCGCTGCTGGGGCGGCAGGCTCCCGCTCAGGAAGTAGGCCACATCCTGCAGGCCCAGCCCTCGTATCGAGACCTGCCAGTCGATGACCGCGAACGGTACACCGCCTTCCGGGCTCGCGAAGAGGAGGTTCTCGGGGCGGTAGTCCCCATGGACGAACGTCCGCGGCCGCCCGGCGAACAGGGCGGCCCGCTCCCGGATCTTTTTCCCGTAACGCTCGCCTAGCTGCAGGATCGCGGGCGGCACCTGGCTGCCGTACCGTTCGACGAAGGGCCCCCACGCCCGCTGGTAGATCGCCTCCAACGACTGCAGACGAACCGG
>MGOB01000027.1:16961-23214 GCA_001796995.1 Chloroflexi bacterium RBG_16_68_14
AGTCGAGCCCGTCCAGCCGCGGGTCGTCCCACCAGGTCGCGTGGAACTTGGCGAGCTCGCGGATGGCCAGCTCCGCCTGCTCCAGCGAGCAGCCGGCGAGGTGGTCGCCGATGCGGGCGGGCGCCAGGTCTTCCAGCAACAGCACGAAGTCGCCGCTTGCGGTGTCGAGGGCGCTGTAGTAGCAGCGTGGCGTCCGCAGCTCGATCTGCCCGGCGATCTCTTCGTAGAAGCGGGTCTCGATCTCGTAGAGCCGGAAGTACAGCGCGATCTGGCGGTTCACCGGGGAGGCGGTAGGGAACTTAGCGATGAGGGAGCGCGGCGCACCATCCTCGGGTCGGTCATAGCGGAGCGTGATCTGGGCCAGCTCCCCCATGTAGCCCACCCCCTCAGCGATGCGGCGTGAGTCGAAAGAAGCGACCGCCGCTTCCGTGATCGCGCCCGTCTGGCGGAGGGCTTGGGTGAGCCATTCGGGGGTGAGCGCCCCGAGGCCTGCGGGAATCTCTAAGTCAGTCACAGACTTCCTGGCGCGCCTTGCCAAACCGGTCGAGGGCGCTTGCCTCCATCAGCCCTCTTCCCGCCAGCGCAGCTCGTACAGGCGCACCGGGTCCTCGAAGCCGCGGAGGGCCGCCTCGCCCCGGTCGGAGAAGAGGAAGCCCTTGCCCGCCGCGAGCTGTCGCACCACGTCCGAGGCGAGGATCTCGCTGCCCTCCGCCTTGTCGCAGATGCGGCGGGCGAGCTGGACGGCGGTGCCGAAGAGGTCTTGTTCTTCGGCCACGGGCTCGCCGGCGTTGAGGCCGATGTGGACCTGTAGGGGCGCCCCTACGCTGTGTCCTTCGACCGCCTTCTGGATGGCGATGGCGCACGCGAGGGCACGCGAGGCGGAGGGGAAGGAGGCCATGATGCCGTCGCCGGTGTGCTTGATCTCGGAGCCGCTGTGCGCCTTGAGGGCGTCTCGGACGATGGTGTTGTGGGTGCGGAGAAGCTCCTGGGCCCCGGCGTCGCCGAGGCGCTGGGTGAGGGCGGTGGAGCCCTCGATGTCGGTGAAGAGGATGGTGACCAGGCCGCCCGGGGCCGCGGGCGCCTCCGACGCGGAGGACGCTGCGGTCCCGAGCACGAACTCGCGGATGGCCGCTTCCATCTGCGCGCTCTGCTTTCTGTCGGGGACGTGCTGGCCCTCGACCGACTTGAAGGCCGCACCGGGGATGAGCGCTGCGAGCCGCTGACCGAGCTCGATGGGCATCGCCCGGTCTCCGCGGGCGTGGATGACGAGCGTCGGCACGCGCACTTTCGGGGCCAGGTGAGCGATGTCGTACACGATGGGTGCCACGCTAAGCATCGCGGCGGCGTCCTCCGCGTCTGCGGACTGTCGCTGGTACGCGGCGAACATCTGCTGGTCTTCGAGCGGAGCGTCCTCGCCGAGGAAGAAGTCGCTCATGATCTTGACGGCGCTACCCCAGTTCGTCCTGATGATCGTCACCAGCGCGGCCAGCAGTTCCTCGCGTTCGGGCGCAAGCTCGCCGGTCAGTACGCCCGTCCCCATGGTGATCAGATGCGAGACCTTGCGCGGGTGGCGGACGGCGTACTCGACGCCGATCGGGCCGCCTTCGGAATACCCCGCCAGCGCGAAGCGCTTCAGCTTGGCGTGCTCGACGACGGCCTCCACGTCCCGCACCCACGCCTCCCGCGAGTAATCGCCTAGCCGGCGCGCCGACAGCCCTGTACCGCGTTTGTCGATTCTGAGCAGCATGAAGTCCTTCGTCAGCTCGTGATAGCGCTCGCCGAGGATTGGTATGTCCCAGTCGATCTCGGCGTGGCTGAGCCAGCCGGGGAGCCAGACGAGCGGATAACCGCTGCCCGTGACGGCGTAGGCGATGCGGACGCCGTCGGAGGTGGTGCAGAAGCGAATCTGCTGCTCCACTAGCCCTCCTCCCGCCAGCGCAGCTCGTAGAGGCGCACCGGGTCCTCGAAGCCGCGCAAGGCGGCCTCGCCCCGGTCGGAGAAGAGGAAGCCCTTGCCGGCGACGAGCTGCCGGACGACGTCCGAGGCGAGGATCTCGCCGCCCTCGGCCTTGTCACAGATGCGGCGGGCGAGCTGGACAGCGGTGCCGAAGAGGTCTTGTTCTTCGGCTACCGGCTCGCCGGCGTTGAGGCCGATGTGGACCTGTAGGGGCGCCCCGACAGGTCGGGGCGCCCCTACGCTGTGTCCTTCGACCGCCTTCTGGATGGTGATGGCGCAGTGGAGGGCGTTGGAGGCGGAGGGGAAGGAGGCCATGATGCCGTCGCCGGTGTGCTTGATCTCGGAGCCGGTGTGCTGGCGGAGGGCGTCTCTGACGATGGTGTTGTGGGCGCGGAGGAGCTCCTGGGCCTTCGCGTCGCCGAGGCGCTGGGTGAGGGCGGTGGAGGAGGTGATGTCGGTGAAGAGGATGGTGAGGGGCCCGGCCTCAGTCGGCGCTGCCGCCGCTTGTTTCTGCTTCTGAGCTTCCTCGTCCGCCAGGAGAAAATCGAGGGTGGCTTGCTGAATCTGGGTCATACCTGTTGCGTCGGGCGAGTGCCGGTGACCTTCAATAGGGACGAGGCGGGCATTGGGGATGCCGCCCGCCAGCTCCCGCCCGGCCTCGAAGGGGACGGCGAGGTCGCCCCGAACATGGACAACCAGGGTTGGTGCCTTTACGTGGGAGAGGAAATGCGAGACGTCGGTCTCCACGTTAGCCCGAAGCATAGCAGCGGCGTCGTCGCGGGTGGCGCCCGCCTCTTGCAGCTTCACGAAAAACTGGACTTCCTCCGGGGACGCTTCGGGCATGAAGATATTAGCCAGTGTCCGAGAGCCCAGACCCCATTCCGCGCGTACCAGCGCCACCAGAGCGTCAATGGTCTCTCGCTGCTCAGGCGTGGGAACCATGCGTGCGTGCGCGCCATACAGGACCAGTCGAGAGACCACACGCGGACGGCGCGCGGCATAGGCGACAGCAACTGCTCCCCCCTCCGAAACACCTAGCAGGGCGAACCTCCGTAACTTCAAATGCTGTACCACGGCTTGCAGGTCTCGGAGGCGCGCATCAATGGAGAAGTCGCTGACGTTGCGGTCAGAGAGACCGGTGCCCCGCTTGTCATATTTCACCAAGAAGAAGTGTTCAGCGAGGGCTTCGAGGAAGCTGCGACGTTGCGGATACTCCCACTCTAACTCCAGATGGCTCACCCAGCCAGGCACCATGACCAGCGGCGGCCCCTCGCCCACGGTGGCGTAGGCGATGCGCACGCCGTCGGAGGTGGTGCAGAAGCGGATCTGCTGCTCCATGTGCCGCCAGCATAGCCCGCTAGAGCAGAGGTGTCAAAGCGGGGAAGAAAACGACTCTGCGGGTTGAAACCCGCAGCTTCTTGCTCAACTTGCTAGCCTGGGGCATCTATCCGGCAGGGCGGGCTATTTCCTCTAGCTCGAAGCGGAAGTCCTCGATGACCGGGTTGGCCAGCAGCTTGCGGCACATCTCCGTCACCTGCGCCTCGGCCTCAGCCCGGTCCTTGCCGTCGAGGCGGATCTCCAGGTACTTGCCGGCCCGCACGCTCTCGACGGAGTCGAAGCCGAGGGAGTGCAGCCCGCCCCGGATGGTGAGCCCCTGCGGGTCGTTGACCGTGGGCTTCAGGGTGACGTAGATGCGGGCGAGGAACATGCCTAGAACTCGATGCGGAGCCCGCTGCCGGTATGGGCGTCGGGGTCGTCGGGCGCCATGCGGTCCAGGCGGCGGTAGATCCGGCGCGCCCAGAGATGAGGCGCGTTGGCGCCCACGATGACTCCCAGCCCCAGGAGCGCTGCCCCGGCGATGCTCAGCCCGTCTGAATCACCGCTGAGGCCGATGGGCAGCAGGATCGCGCCGGCCAGCGCCAGCAGGCTCGCGATGCCCGGTCCGACATGGCCTTCCTCCCGCCCCACGAAACGTCCTAGCTGCTGCATGGTGCTTCTCCTAGCCTAGCCGCACCTCTTCTCCGGTCAGTCGCCGGTAGATCTCTTGGTAGCGCCGCGCTGTCTCCTCGACGACGTCGGGCGGCAGCGCCGGCGCCGGCGGCTCCCGGTTCCAGTCGGAGCGGAGCAGCCAGTCGCGCACGTACTGCTTATCGAAAGCCTCCTGGTGGAGGCCCGGCTGGTACTCCTCGGCGTCCCAGAAGCGGCTGGAATCGGGGGTCAACATCTCGTCGATGACGATGGGCTCTCCGTCCAGCAGCCCGAACTCGAACTTGGTATCCGAGATGATGATGCCGCGCTCGCGGGCACAGTCGGCGCCGTAGCGGTAGAGGGCCAGGCTGCGCAGGCGGACGGCGCTGGCCACCTCCATCCCGATGAGCTCCACCAATTCCTCCGTGGAGAGGTTCTGGTCGTGGCCTACCTCCGCCTTGGTGGTGGGGGTGAAGAGCGGCTCCGGGAAGCGCTCGCTCTCCCCCAGGCCGGGCGGCATGCGGACGCCGCAGACGGTGCCGTGCTCCTGGTACTCCGCCCAGGCGTTGCCCGCCAGGTAGCCCCGCACGATGCACTCCGCCGGCAGCCGCTGCGCCTTACGCACGATCATGCTCCGCCCGACCAGCTCCGGAGGCAGCTCGAAGGGCAGCTCGTCCTCAGACGAGCCGTCGGCCAGGCGGAGGAAGTGGTTGGGCACGACGGAGGCGGTCCGCTGGAACCAGAAGGCGGAGAGCTGGGTGAGGACGGCGCCCTTGCCGGGGACGCCGTTGGGCAAGACCACGTCGAAGGCGGAGATGCGGTCGGTGGCGACGATGAGGAGGCGATCGCCCAGGTCGTAGAGGTCGCGCACCTTGCCTCGGTGGGAGAGGTTCGGGAGCGGGGTCTCGAGCAGGACGGTGGCGGGAGGCATGGGCGGCTCCTTCTCGCTTCGAGCAGGGCTACAGCCCTGCCGCTACGGACTCCCCATCTCGTTACACGTAGCTGCAGACCTTTAGGTCTGCCCGTCAATCCTCCAGCAAAGGCCTAGGCCCAGCATAAGGATATTGCCGGAAGTCATCCACAAGCCCCGCGCGTACTGGGTTACTCCAGATGTAGCGCGCTACTTGAGCAAGGTCTTCCTCACGGCGCAGCACATGGTCATAGTAGCTGATCTGCCAGAGAGGGGCGCTGAGCTTCTGCTTCGCTGCGTATCCTGAGAGTTGCTTGAAGAGGCGGACGAAGTCCGTCAGGCGCGAGTCGGCACCGCCTGAGACGAGAACGTGTAGGTGGTCAGGCATGAAGCAGTATGCGTGCAGGTCAAACGAGTGCTGCGCGCAAGCCCGCAGAAGGGCTAATTCTACCAGTTGTACGAGGCTGGCGTCTTGGAAGACTTCGGAACGCTGTCTTGTGACGAAGGTCAGGCTGTAGGCGTACGGGCCAACATAGTCAAAATCCTTTAGTCGCGGCGATTTTCGAAGTCGGGTGGCCATCGCGCATCAGGCAGGGCTGAAGCCCTGCAGCTACGGATTTCGCTTCGGGCAGGGCTACAGCCCTGCCGCTGCGGACTCCTTTCGCACCTTCAGGTCGAGATACAGCAGCGTCATCGCCGTCACGCCGAAGGGCAGCAGCGCCGCGTTCACCACAGCGTTGGCCGTGCCGGAGACAAGCACCGGCGCCAGGTAGAAAAGGCCCCCAACGATAGAGGCCGGCACCCCACCGATGGCGCCGATGACCAGCGAAATCCCCAGCGTCCGCCACCACTGGCCAATGACCGCATCCGCGCTGACGCCGAGCGCTTCCTTCGCGCTCGTGCCGTCCAGGATCACCGCCTGCTCCACGAAGAGCCAGCGGACGGCGCGCTGGATGGCCCACGGGATGCCCAGGACGGTAACGAACAGCAGCAGGACGATGGCCGCCACCCGGAGGATGGCGCCTGCCAGGGTCCAGAACCGCTCGAAGGCGACGTCGTAGGAGCGGCTGAACTCCGCCCGCCGGCCGGCGTCCAGGTCGGCGAGGGCGGCGATGAGGGCGGCCACGGCCAGCAGGTTGGCGGCGGCCTGGAGCAGCGCCAGGGGCAACACGATGGCCGTCAGGGCAGCTCGGTCATCGATGGCGCTTTGGAAGGCGGCAGAGGCGACGCCCAGGGGGATCACGATGGCAGCGATGCTGAAGAACGGCCAGAAGTTCCGTAGATAGAGGTTAAGGGAGGCCTCGATGATCTGGCTCAGGTCGCGCCGCTGTCGGAGCGGCACGCGCTGCTCGATCAACACAGGCCCAGCCTCCGGAAGCTCTCGTCCACGTAGCGGGTGTAGAAGCTGTAGTCGAAGAG
>MGOB01000027.1:23289-27786 GCA_001796995.1 Chloroflexi bacterium RBG_16_68_14
CTCCTGCCACGACCGCATCGCGTTGCGCTGGACGATCTTGTAGGCCTCCTGGCGCGAGAGGCCCGTGTCGATGAGGGCGAGCAGGACGCGCTGGGAGAAGCAGAGCCCGTAGCTCGCCTCCAGGTTCTCCCGCATGCGCTGCGGGTAGACGAGGAGGCCGCGCATGATAGTAGTGAACAAGTCGAGCATGTAGTCCAGCGCCAGGCAGGCGTCCGGCAGGATGACTCGCTCCGCCGATGAGTGGGAGATGTCCCGCTCGTGCCAGAGGGCGACGTTCTCCAGGGCGGTCACGGCGTAGCCGCGCAGCACTCGGGCCAGGCCGCAGACGCGCTCCAGCTTCTCCGGGTTGCGCTTGTGGGGCATGGCGCTGGAGCCGGTCTGTCCTTCAGAGAAGGGCTCCTCCGCCTCCAGTACCTCGGTCCGCTGGAGGTGGCGCAGCTCGGTGGCGAAGCGGTCCAGCGAGGCGCCGATGACCGCCAGGGTGGCGACGAAGTGGGCGTGGCGGTCGCGGCTCACCACCTGGGTGCTCACCGGATCGACAGCGAGGCCCAGGCCCGCGCAGACGGCCTCTTCGATCACGGGCGGGACTGTCGCGTGGGTGCCGACAGCGCCGCTGATCTTGCCCACGGCCACGTCGCTCTTCGCTTCGGCTAGCCTCCCCGCGTTTCGCCGCATCTCATCGACCCAGCCGGCCAGCTTCAGGCCGAAGGTGATCGGCTCGGCGTGGACGCCGTGAGTGCGGCCCATGCAGAGGGTGTCCTTGAACTCCAGGGCGCGCTGCTCCAGCACCGCCAGGAGCGCCTCGACGTCGCGCTCGAGGATCTCCGACGCTTCCTTCAGGACGAGGCCGAGCGCCGTGTCCTGCACGTCGTAGGAGGTGAGGCCCAGGTGGACGAAGCGGGACTCCTCACCCAGGCTATCGGCGACGGAGCGGAGGAAGGAGTTGAGTTCGTGGTGCATCTCTTCCTGGTAGCGGAGGACGGCCTTCAGGTCGTAGCGGGCGCCTCGGATCTTCTCGAGGGCGTCCTTGGGGATGGCGCCCTGCTCGGCCCAGGCCTCGCAGACGGCGACCTCCACCCGGAGCCAGGTGTCGAACTTGTGCTCCTCCGACCAGACGCGGGCCATCTCGGGACGGGAGTAGCGCGGGATCACAGGTACTCCTCCCGCACCGGCGAGAAGATGTCGATGCAGAGCGAGGGCTCCAGCGCCGTCACCTCGTGGGAGGCGCCGCCGGGCACCAGGTAGCTATCGCCGGCGCGCAGCTCCCGCGCCTCGCCATCGATCACGAAGCGTACGCGGCCCTTGGCCACGTAGCCGACCTGCTCATGGGGGTGGGTGTGGGCCGGGACGGTCGCCCCTTCGTCCATCGTCACCTCGATGAGGGTAGTGCGCTCCCCGCTGGTCAGCGTGCGGCGCACCACGCCCGGGAGCATCTCGACGGCGGCGGCTTCGGCGTTGGCGCGGAACATGGTCACTCCCAGAGACCCGTCAGGGCGGACGCGCACCCTTCCAGGAGCGCGCGGTCGTCGTCTGAGAAGGCGTCCCGGCGCTCGCTCTCCACGTCGATGACGCCCAGGGCGGCCCCGGTCGCCGGGTGCAGCACGGGGACGACGATCTCCGACCGGGTGCTGTCGAAGGTGGTGAGATAGCGCGGGTCCTTGGTCACGTCATCGACCACGACGGCGGCCTTCGAGCGGACCGCTGCGCCGCACAGGCCCTCACTGACGGGAAATCGGGCGTAGGAGGGCTCCTTCGGCCCGCTCCAGGCGATCACGGCGATCTCGTCGCCGTCCACGTCGTAGACGCCGACCCATCGGTAGGCGTGGCTCTTGCGGATCAGCTCGGCGATGCGCTCAGCCTTTTCCATGCGAGAGTAGGCGCTCGCAAGTACGCTCCGGATCTCGTCCAGGACTGACATGTCTCCGGCCACCCAAGCGTAGTCTACCCCGCCGCCAGCGACCGGCGGTAGTCCTCGTACGCCTTGCGCACGTCCTCGTGCTTCAGGGCCAGGATCTCGGCGGCGAGGAGGGCGGCGTTGCGGGCGCCCCAGGAGCCCACGGCGACGGTGGCCACCGGCGTGCCCGGAGGCATCTGGGCCATGGCGTAGAGGGCATCGATCCCCTTCAGCTCGCTGGAGGGCACCGGGACGCCGATGACCGGCAGCGGCGTGTAGGCCTTCACCGCGCCCGGCAGGGCCGCCGCCCCCCCCGCCGCGGCGATGATCACCTCGATGCCCCGCTCGCGGGCCGATGAGGCGAACTCGCGCACCTTGTCCGGCGTGCGGTGGGCGGACATGACGTGAGACTCGTGCGGGATACCGAGTTTCGAAAGCAGGTCGAGGCATTCCTGCATCAGGGGCGCGTCGGACTGGGAGCCCATGAGGACGGCGACGAGGGGGCTGGTCATGGTGATGTCAGTGCCGACTCTGGGAGCAGTTGAATCTGGACGCTCACGCCGTCCTGGGCTCTCGCCGCGGCGCGCTCCAGGACGGTGCCTCGGAACGCCTCGCGAGCCCTGGCGACGGTCTCCTCGCCATCGATCACGGGCTTCGCCGTCCCGATGAGCGACTTGCCCCTGATGCGCAACGAGACCGGTGGTCCGCCTCGCAGGTTCCGCCACCAGGTGCGACCGCGCCTGGTGAAAACGGAGACCGTACCGCCGCGACGGACGTACTGCACCGGCGTGGTGTACTTGCGACCGCTCCGGCGCCCGGTGACGGTGATGAGCATGACGCTCCCGCTGAAGAGCGAGTGCAGCGGTGACCGCAAGAGAGCCGCCACAAAGGGGTTGCCCAGCTTGTTGAGCCACCTCATCGATGCGCACTCACGGCCCAGTCTAGCAGAAGCCGGCCCTACGCACCGTGGACGGCTGCGTCCTCCGCCACCGCCCCGATGTCCCGTCGGTGAGGAGATCCAGGCACTCCTGCATCAGGGAAACGTTGGATTTGAAGCCCATGAGGACGGCGACCAGGGGTCTGGTCATGATCAATCCGTGTAGAAGTCAGGATGCAACTCTTGCTCAGGGATGTATCTTGATGCCTGGCGAAGAATCGCCGCAGCGTGCCTACGTCTAGCTCATGATGGACGGGCACCGTGAGCGTCTCCTTCACTCCAGCTTTCGTCGCCCGACGTAGCTTCACGTGACTTCCGCGTTGGGAGATTGTCTCAAAACCGAAACGCGTGAGGATCGCTACAACTTGAGGGCCTGAGAGTCGCCTCAGCCTAGGCGACACGACTCTCTAGCTCGATAGTGACCAGAAGGGTTGGATGGGGGGCTAATCCAAATTCTGCCGGGTCCTCACCCTCCAGATGGAGTCCCACGGCTTCTTGCAAGTTCGCGATGGTCTCGTCGAGCGTCTTGCCTTGGGTGACGACGCTTATCTCCAGACATTCCGCCACGTAGTGTGTATCACTCTTGTGGATGAACGCCTTGATCGTACGCTTCATGGTCCCCTCCGCGCCTGTAGTCTACCACAGAGTGCGCGCTTACATACCCGAGACTGTGGCCGATTGCACCGCCCCGATGTCGCGCCGGTAGTGGACGCCCCGGAAGTGAACGCGCTCCACGTTTCGGAATGCCTTCTCCCGCGCCTCGGACATGGTGCGGCCGGTGGCGGCGACGGTGAGCACCCGGCCGCCGGCGGTGACGAGCGCTCCGTCGTCACGCCGGCGGGTGCCAGCCTGGAAGACGTGCACGTCCGGGTCGAGGTCGGAGAGACCTTCGATGGCGAAGCCGGTCTCGTAGGCGCCCGGGTAGCCGCCCGAGGCGAGAACCACCGCCACGCAGGCGTCCTGGGACCAGCGCAACTCGACCTCGTGGAGGCGGTTGTTGGCCACTGCCCAGAGCACCTCCAGCAGGTCCGATTCCAGCCGGGGGAGAAGCGCTTGCGCCTCCGGGTCGCCGAAGCGACAGTTGAACTCCAGTACCATAAGGCCGTCGTCGGTGATCATCAGTCCGGGATAGAGGACACCCCGGTAGGGGCGGCCCTCGGCGAGCATCGCCCGCACGGCGGTCTCCGTCACGCCGCTTCGGATAGCATCCGCCATCCCCTCGGCCAGCCAGGTGGGCGGGCTGTAGGCGCCCATACCGCCGGTGTTGGGGCCTCGGTCGCCGTCGAAGATTGGCTTGTGGTCACAGGAGAAGGGCATGTGGGCCACGGTCCGGCCGTCGGTGAAGGCGTGGGCGCTCACCTCGCGGCCGGAGAGCCGCCGCTCGATGACCACGCGGTCACCTGAGGCCCCGAACTCGTGGCGGCCCATGATAGCATCCAGCGCCGCCAGCGCCTCCTCCTTCGAGCCCGTCACGATGGCGCCCTTGCCCCGGGTCAGGCCGTCGGCCTTCACCACCAGGGGCCCGGGTTGTGCCTCCACGTAGGCGCGGGCGGCGGCCTCGTCCTCGAATATGGCGAAGGGAGCGGTGGGGACGCCATGCCGCACCATCAGCTGCTTGGAGAAGACCTTAGATGACTCGATCTCCGCCGCGGCCTGCGTCGGCCCG
>MGOB01000027.1:27816-32609 GCA_001796995.1 Chloroflexi bacterium RBG_16_68_14
CGGTCGACCAGGCCCGCCGCGAGGGGGTCCTCGTTCCCGACAACCGCCAGGTCGATCCTGTGCTCATGGCAGGCGCTGGCGATGCCGTCGAGATCGCTGTCGGCGAGGGCGAGGTTCGTGCCCAGCTCCGCCGTGCCCGGGTTGCCCGGGACGATGAAGAGCGCGTCCAGCCGCGGCGACTGGCGCAGCTTCCAGGCGAGGGCGTGCTCCCGCGCCCCGGAGCCGATAAGGAGGACGTTCACGGTCGTTCCGCGCAGACGGTAGCGCAGCTGATCGGTCGATGTCCACCCCATGTCGGATGCGGCGCCTTGCCCTCCGTGCTATTCTGTCAACCGGGGGTGACTGGACGATAGCTCGACGGCTCCATCCGACCGGACGTGACCGGGAACGCGCCTTTCTCGTAGCGGTGGAGACCCGGCGCAACGGCTCCGGGCGGCGGACCGGCGCCGGCGCGTCTGCGCGATGGGATACCGAGAGCTCGCTGGAGGAGCTGGCGCAGCTCGTGCGGACGGCCGGCGGCGTGGTGGTCGGCCAGGCGGTGCAGAAGCTGCGTTCGCCCAACCCGGCCCACTATGTCGGCCCCGGCAAGCTGGGGGAGATCGTCGCCCAGCGCGACGCCACCGGCTACACCATGGTCGTCTTCGACGACGAGCTCTCGCCCTCCCAGCAACGCAACCTGGAGCAGGCCCTCAAGGTCAAGGTGCTGGACCGCGCCGCCCTCATCCTGGATATCTTCGCCATGCGCGCCCATACGCGAGAGGGCCGGTTGCAGGTGGAGCTGGCGCAGTCCGAGTACCTGCTGCCGCGGTTGGCCGGCCAGTGGAGCCACCTGGAGCGATTGGGTAGCAGCGGCGCGCAGGGGGCCATCGGCGTGCGCGGCCCGGGCGAGACGCAGTTGGAGACGGACCGCCGGCTGGCCCGCAACAAGATCGGCCGGCTGAAGCGGGAGATCGAGGACGTGCGGCGCCGGCGCTCCCTCTACCGTCGCCGCCGGGCGCGCTCTGGGGTGTCGGTGGTGGCTTTGGTGGGCTACACCAACGCCGGCAAGAGCACCCTCATGCGTACCCTCACCCATGCAGACGTCCTGGTGGAGGACCAGCTCTTCGCGACGCTGGACCCTGTCACCAGGCGACTCCGCCTGCCCCGCGGTCGCACGACGCTGCTCACCGATACGGTGGGCTTCATCCAGAAGCTGCCCACCCAACTGGTGGCCGCCTTCCGGGCGACGCTGGAGGAGCTGGCCGAGGCCGACCTGCTCCTGCACGTCGTCGACATCACCCATCCCGACGCCGCCCAGCAGAGCCAGACGGTGGACGACACCCTGGCCGACCTGGGGTTGACTGAGCAGCCGCGCATCACCGCCCTCAACAAGGTCGACCTCTTCGTCGGGCGGGACGGGGGCGCCCTTACGCGCATCGAGGAGCTGGCGGACTACGATCTCTCGCTGGCGCAGCACCGGCCCGATGCCGTCCTCATCTCGGCCGAGCGCGGCTGGGGCCTGGACGAGCTGCTGGCCCGCATCGAGCAGGCGCTGGCGCGGGCAGCAGAGAAAAACACACCGGGCACCTCGCGGCGAGATGGCTGGCCATCGCCAACGACTGCCCGCTGACCCCCTCGGTCTCAGGTCGTGCTCCGCGCCCACTCCTCGATCTCGCCGGCGTGGCCGCCGTAGTGGGTCTCGCCCTGGTAGGTGTAGTCGAACAGGGAGCCCACCGTCATGGGCGTCCCGTTGCCCCAGCGGTAGGGCGTGGGGTGCTCCCACACCTCGTCCGTGAGCGCTTCGGTGCGGCCCACCAGCGCTTCGTGGGCCGAGCGGGCCTCGCCCAGGACGTCAGCGAAGGGCAGGTCGCGGCTGGCCTCTGCTACGCGCGTGTTGAACTCGGCCTCCCGGTAGCCGGGGAAGGCGGGCCGGCGACCGGCCAGGAGCTCATCGAGGCTGCCGCGCGAGCTCGCGGTCCCAGGCCGCGATGTGGGCCAGGATCTCCTTCACCGTCCACTGGTCGTAGGTGGGCTGCGTGCGCTGCGCTTCGGATAGGCTGTTGGCGGCGTGCAGGAGGTGCTGCATGTCGGCCCGGAAGCGCTCGGTCAGCTCGCGGCGGGGAAAGCGCGCCATTGCTACTCCATCTCGAACTCCACGCGGGCCTCAGGTATCAGGCCGGGCAGCTCCTCCTGGAGAAACGCTGCCGCCTCCTCGCTGCCGCGCAGGTAGCCGTCGAAGAAGGGGGTGGCGAAGGCGCGCAGGAGCTCTCGCTGGCGCTCCGGCGATAGGGGCTGGTCGTCGTCGGCGCCGGTGCCGAAGGTGGGACACGCGCTGGCGTCGCCTCCCAGCGCCTGCGCCACCTCCCTGGCGTCGCTTATAATATCCCTCTCGCGCAGCCCAGGGACGAGTTCCAGCGCCAAGATCTGTCCGTCCTCCAGGTCGACATCCGCGAAGCGGATGTGGTTCGCGCCGAGCAGCTCGACCAGATAGCGCGGTGGGTTGGCTATGTCGTAAGCCCCGCGGTTACTGGCCGGCGGCGTAAGGAGGTCCCGCGTTCCTCCCAGCACGAGCAGCGGGACTGACAAGTCGTCGGCGATCTCCTCGCTGAGAAGACACCCGGGCACGGCGATGGGCAGGGCGGCTTGCACCCGCGGGTCCCGGGACGCCCCATAGACGGTCAAGAGCGAGGTCAGCGCGCCGAGGGAGTGGCCGGTGACGCCGATGGCCTCACCATCGATAGCGTCCTCCAGGGGGTGACCGTCTTCCTCGCTGAAGCCGAGCAGGCTAGCGATGAGGAAGGAGACGTCCTTCGGTTGCTCCAGGACCGCCTTCAGTCGGGGGCCGCCGGGAGCGCCCAGATGGCTCAGCGGGAAGTCGGGGGCGGCCACGATGTAGCCGTGGCTGGCCAGGTGCTGCGTGTAGGAGACGGACTGCCGCCGGTTGCCACCCAGACCGTGGGCGAAGACGATGAGGGGGTAGGGGGCCTTGCTGCGGTCCAGCGCGGCGTCGCGCTCCTCAGGCTGTGTCGCCGTGGAGTCAGCGGGGTACCAGAGCTCGACGACCAGCGTCCGCTGGTCCGCTCCTGGAAAGTCACGGTTCGGCTCCGTGGGCCGGGAAGTATCGACCAATTCCAGCGTCATCACCCCGGCCCCGAAGGGCCCGCGCTCCGTGGCGGCCTCCAGCGTCGTGGCGATGGGCACCGAGTCCTGGGAAGCCGAGGCACAGGCGGCAAGGAACGCCGCCAGGACGACGACCAGCGGCAGGACGGGCAGGGAGGCGGTGCGCGGCACTAGTCGCCTAGCAGGGTGCTGTAACCGTGGGCGATGAGCTCTTCCGCGTAATCGGCGCGCCAGCCCGGCTCGGAGATGCGCAGGCCGTGCTCGCGGAACCAGCGATGGTAGGTGAGGTACTCCTCTTCCAACCGCCGCCGCGCCTCGTCTTCCTCGGCGAAGGTCTCCGAGTCGAACTCCTCCAGCCGCTTGTCCGCGTCCTCGGGGGAGACGTCCAGGTCGTCCTGCCAGTACTCGATCAGGTAGTCCAAGCACTCCTCCAGGTCCTTCCGGCAGTCGTTGAGGAGCATGGTCATCAAGGTCACCTGGTCGACCGGCCGGGCGCGGAGCTGGAGCTCGCCGGCGCAGCCCGCACAGAGGATCACCAGCTTGCGGGCGTCGCAGTCCTCCTTGCGGCTACAAGACTGGCAGCGGGGGGCATAGTCGGCGCCCCAGGGCTCGCGGGTGTAGCCGGCGACGATCTCGTTGGTGAAGCTGCCGCAGCGGGGACAGGCCATCTTGTCCGCCAGGATCTCATCGATAGTCTTGTCCCAGTCGATCTGCATCAGCCCAGCACCCCCGATGAGGCGTTCCCGCTTCATGATACCGGTTCCGGATGAGGTGTCAACCTGGCGAGAGCCGCCGGCGGGCTACGCTGCGCTGATCTCAGTGGACGCTCCGGTGTGTTGCGCTCCGGGCCTGCATTGCGGGGTGAGCTGTCTCTAGCTGCAACGTAAGAGAGGGCATTCTAGCTGCTACCCAACAATGTTTGCGCTTAGGATAGGTAATCGGTGCTGGCGCCGGAGGATGCATCCGCTGAGAAGGGCAGGAGTAACTAAATCGAAGCGCAAAGGTAAGCCAGGTAAGGGTTATCGCCTAGGAACGGTTGACAAGTTCCCCTAAGTTGACATAGAACCAAACTGACCGGTCGGTAGGTTTGCTTCATGCGAGCAAGCGGAGGAGCCGGAATCTTTTGAGGAAGGGAGGCCAGAACATGAAGCTCGTTTGGACAAGCCTGGCGGTGGCACTGTTGGTGGCGACGGCGGTTGCGCCCTACGCGCCCACCATCCTCGGTCTCCGGTGGTAGAGTCGGGAGCGAGGTTCGAGAGTGAGGTGTCTGCGTAAGACTCACTCTCGGCGTGGGGAACATGAGAGAGCGCGGTCGCCACGGACCGCGCTCTCCGTCTAGGGCAAAGCCTCGAATTCTCTGGTTCCTTCGGTCAGGCGGCCAGCGCGCGCTCCTCTCGTTGGTGGCCGATCGCGCTCTTCTCGATTGCCTCGTAGACCAGGAGAAACGCCTGCACGACGTTGGGATCGAACTGGGTGCCGCTGTGGCGGACGATCTCGTCCCGTGCCATCTCCGGGAGCAGCGCCTTGCGGTAGGGGCGGTCAGAGGTCATGGCGTCGAAGGCGTCGGCTACGGTGAAGATGCACGCTCCCAGGGGGATCTCGTCGCCGGCCAGCCCTTGCGGGTAACCCTTCCCATCGAACCGTTCGTGGTGGGCGTGGACGACGGCCGCCGCGCCTGCGAGGAAGGGGATCTC
>MGOB01000027.1:32667-35370 GCA_001796995.1 Chloroflexi bacterium RBG_16_68_14
GAGCGGGCCGGGCTTGTGCAGGATGTAGTCGGGGACGCCGATCTTCCCCACATCGTGCAGCAGGGCGCCCCGCTGCATGTCCGTCCAGTCCGGGCTGCCCATTTCCACGCCCATCTGCCGGGCAATGGCTAGCACGTATTCGGCGACCCGGAGGGAGTGGCCCTTCGTCTCCTGGTCGCGGGCGTCCAGGGCCAGCACCAGCGCCTCCAACGTGCCGTCGTACGTCTCAGCGAGCTGGTGGGTCATCTGCATGATGTTGCAGTTCGCCTCCTCCAGCTCGGCGTTCTTCTGCTTGAGCTCCAGCACCGTCTGCTCTGTCTTGGTCACGTACTGGTGCAGGGCGAACCGCATCATAAGGGGCGGCGCGACGAAGACCATGATGCCGGGCACTTGCAGCGCTAGGTAGGCGGCGGCCAGGGCCAGCCCCAGCAGGCTGAAGACGATATAGTAGGGGAAGAGCCACTGGTGCTCGTCTCGCCACACGGCGAACCAGTGTTCACCCGAGTACAAGCTCACGGCGGTAGTCACGAGCGCGATATTCGCCGCGTAGTTGATTACGATAGCGAGCAGGGCGGCGGCGACCCACCAGCCGGTGACCCCTGCGTGGACGTCGATCAGGGCGTGGAACATGAGGGCCGCACTGATGTTCGCCAGGGTGTAGCCGCTCATATTGAACAGGCGCCGGTACCAGGGACTATCGGTGAGCGCCTCCGCCCCCAGGATCACCAGGGGCGCGACGATGGCCACCTCTTGCGCGCCGTAGACGATGGCGATGGCGAAGAGGGCGACGACGCCGGCCGAGATGTGGGTATCGCCGTAGATCTTGATGCCCACCCGCTCGAAAGCGATGGCCACCAGGGTCAAGGTGACCAGCCCCTGCCAGCCCTCGCTGGAGATGCCGGGGGCGAAGAAGGCGATGCACAGGCCAGCGGCCAGCGTGACCAGGGCGATAAACCAACTGGCTCTGGCGCCCAGGCGGTCGGCGGGGTCCTCAGGAGCGGGCGGTGGTGATTCCACCTCCTGGAGGCGTCGGACCGCGATGGGTTCCTTGGCGAGGACGTTGGCCAGCAGACTCTCGAACTTGTTCATGGTCATGGGGAGCCGCCGCGCGCCGGTGCGCTGCCCCCTCTACTGTGTTATCGACAGGTTCGGAACACCAGTGCAGTAGATTCAGGCAGCCTTCTCCAACTGCTCCGAGAGCTGGCGGCGGAGCTGCCTGAGGATCCGCTTGTGAAGCTGGCAGACCCGGGATTCTGAGAGTCTTAGCAACCGGCCGACTTCGTGGAAGGGACGGGATTCGCCGTAGCGCAGGTACAGGATCGCCTTGTCCCGCTCGCTCAACTGGTCTACTGCTTGGCGGAGTAGGGAGAGAGAGGCGCTGTGCTCCGCCGCCCGGGCCGGATCGCCCCGCTCGTCGCTGTCGATGGGGTCCCACCGCTGGCGGTCGCCGTTGCGGGCGTCCTCCTGGAGGACATGCTCCAGCGAGACGAAGCGGGAGGAGGCGTGTCGCTGGATCTCCTGCACCTCGACAACGCTGATGCCCAGACGCAGCGCCAGCTCCTTCTGGGTGGGCCAGCGGCCCAACTGGGTCGCCAGCTCCTGACCGGCCTGGTCTACCTGGCGCGTGCTCCGTCGCAGCGAACGCGGCAGCGGGTCTTGCCGCCGCACTGCGTCCAGGACCGAGCCGCGGATGCGCCGCACGGCGAAGCTGGCGAATCTGGTCCCCCGCGAGGGATCGAAGCCGTCCACCGCCTGGATCAGCCCCTCTACGCCATAGCTCATGGCGTCTTCCCGGTCCAGCCCCAGCGTGCGGTTGCGGTCGCTGGAGAGCCGGTTCACCACAAAGGCTACCAGTGGCATGTGCTGCAGGATTTGCTCGTCTCGCCCGAACATGGTGTCGCCTCCTTCCGGCCGTCGGACTCATGCGACGGCCTCGGCGGCTCCGATCGGGCAGACCTGATGCGGGGGACCCCGGAGAGAACGGGGGATGGGATGTCGAACTTGGCGTTTCGGCAGCCCGGCGACCGTCGCTCTCTGGCGGGTATCGAGCGGTAGGCCCGTGGCATTGCGCCCCCCTCTTTCGAAGGGTTTGCCCTTATCGGCGCCTCGATATGAAGTTGTGAGGCGCTCCGTGCCTGCGGCCCTTCCAGGGAAGGGCCGGCGGGGTCGCAGGGGCGACCGGGCCCACTCCTGGGCTACCAAGTAGCTAACGCCCTCCGGGTTATGGCGTTACAGGTTTCTTGAGAGATTTCTTGGAAATTTCGCGACGCTAACCCGGCGATGCACACCTGGGACGGTAAGGAAGGCGTTGCTGCGCGACGATACTGACATGAGGCGACCATGCCAGAGCCGAGACCTCCCCAGCAGCTCCGGGCGAAGCGCACTCGTGGACACCTCCTTGAGGCGGCGCGACGCGTCTTCGCTGAGCGCGGCTACCTGAACGCCTCGGTCGATGACATCGCCCGGGCCGCCGGGTGCAGCAAGGGCGCGTACTACTTCCACTTCGCTTCCAAGGAGGATGTCCTGCTGGCGCTGGTCGATGCCTGGACACGTGACTGCTCTCAGCGCCTGGCGGAGGCGGCGGACGGCAGCCGGCCCCCTGGAGTCGCGCTCGCCGGCATGCTGGAGGCGCTCTTCTCACCGGAGGCGAGGCACGGGCGGGAACAGCGGCTGCTGCTGGAGTTCTGGTCGCAAGGGGAGCGC
>MGOB01000027.1:35527-36431 GCA_001796995.1 Chloroflexi bacterium RBG_16_68_14
GGTGGTGCAGGCCTGCCTGTCCGCGCCCGCAGGCGCCTCGGCCCAGGAGCGAGCGCGGGCGGCGCTGGCACTGTTGGCCGGCCGGCGGGCCCTCCGGCGCGCCGGCTAGGGCGCCGTACCACCGCAACCAGTCGGCTGGTATAGTACGCCCGTGCCCATCGACCACATCGAGCACTGGCGGCGCATGGTGGCCGCCCGCCGGGAGCAGCACGATGCCGTCTGCGCGGCCCAGCGCCGCACCACGGACGACTACTGGGCGCGCCGGGCGGAGGGCTACCGCAAGTTCGTGCAGGAGGCGTCGGCCGTTACCGACCCCTTCCTGGAGTGCCTGCTCCGCCACCTGCGGTCGGAGGACACGGTGCTGGACGTGGGCGCCGGCACCGGCCGCCATACCCTCCCCCTCGCCCGCCACGCCCGGCGCGTCATCGCCCTCGATCCCTCACCGGCCATGCTCCGCTTCCTGCGGGAGGACGTGGCCTCGCAGGGGCTGAGCAACATCGAGGTGGTCGAGGGCACCTGGCCGGACGCCGCCGACCGAGTGCCCCCGGCCGACATCGTCCTCTCCGCGCACGTGCTCTACCCGGTCGAGGAGATCGGCCCCTTCCTGCGGGCGCTGGACGGCCACGCCCGGCGCCTCTGCTTTCTCCACCTGATGGTCTGGCAGTCGTGGTGGGACCTGCTGGACCTCTGGGAAACGATCTACCCCGACTCGTCGGGGCGCCGCCCCCAGCCGACCTACATCGACGCGGTGAACGTGCTCCACCAGCTAGGCTGCTACGCCAATGTGGAGGTGGCCTGGGTGGAGGTGGTGCGCGCCTTCGACGGGCTGGACGACGCGCTGGAGCGCTTCGCCGAGCCGCTGGCGGTGGGGGAGGACCAGGAGCGCCGTCGTCGGCTGCGCGAG
>MGOB01000027.1:36455-40680 GCA_001796995.1 Chloroflexi bacterium RBG_16_68_14
CGCTAGAGGGCGGTGGGCTCGCCTTCCCCTGGCGACGCTACCCGGTGGCGACGGTCTGGTGGGAGGCGGGAGCGCTGAGCCAGGCCATTCCAACCTGATTCTCCCCTGTGCGAGTAACGGAGTCGACGGCAAGCGTCTGAATTCGCTCCCTCACCCCCGTCCCCTCTCCCTCGATGAGGGAGAGGGGCGAGCGGCAGCCCCGCCTCGCTAGGGCAAGACCTGGGGTGAGGGAGTGCGCGGAGTCACCCGCCAGTTAGCTCAGGGAAAAGCTAGAGGGACGTTAGATTGCGAGGGGCCCGTATTGAAAGGCTCCACGATACGGGCCGTAAGTGGCCTCCGACGGGTTCAGCATTCGCCAGGTGCGGTACTCCAGCTCCGTCTTGTCGCCCTTTTGGAGGTTGCACCAGCGACAAGCGGATGCCCGGTTCCATGGCACGTCAGGTCCCCCGCGTGAGGGAGGAATGAGATGGTCGACCTGGAAGTTGAGGTAGGCTAGTGACTCATACGATTGCCAACCGCAGTAATAACAGGTCAGGGTCATCCTTAACCCCCATTCAATTTTGGGCTAAGAATAGCCGATCCTGGCCGTTCTGTCAAGTCATGGCCGCTGGATGCTGTGGCATCAGAGCGAAAATACTACATCGTGTATTTATTTAGGAACGCGCCCACCGCCTGGTTGAACTGCTCCGGCGAGTCCTCGGGCACGGTGTGGCCGGCCTCCTCGATGGTGACCAGCTCCGCCTGCCGGAAGGCGGCCCGCATCCGCTCGGCCGTCTCCTCCGGGAGCACCTCCGACCGACCTCCCCGCACGATGAGCACCGGCGCCTGCACCTTCGGCAGCTCGCCCCACAGGTCTGTCGGTCGCCAGTAGTAGCCCACCCGGGGGTCGTGCTTGAAAGTCCAGCCGCCGTCGGGCAGGCGCTTCAGGAGGTGCCGCACGTGATGCCGCACCGACTCGTCCGGCGTGGTGAGATGGGTGGCCTTGCGGGTGCTGAAGGCGGCTTCCTCGTCCGGGAAGGTGGGGTGGCCTTGCTCGGCCGTGTGCTTGGCCAGCGCGATGTTGGGGCGCTTCGTTGGGTCGAAGGCGGGCCGGATATCCACCGGGACCAGGTGGGTGACCCGCTCCGGGTGGCGGGCGGCGTAGGCCATCGCGTTCATCCCGCCCATGGAGAGTCCGATCAGGGCGAAGCGCTCCAGCCCCCACCCGTCGACCAGCGCCTCGAGGTCGGCGACGTAGTCGTCGGTGCTGTAGTCCGGCTCTTCGGGCCAGGAGCTGTCGCCGTGGCCGCGCTGGTCCAGAGCGATGAGACGGTAGCGGTTCTGGTAAGCGCGGGCGAAGGGGTCCCAGATGCGGCACATGGCGCTCAGCCCGTGCAGCAGCAGGACGGCCGGCGCGCCCTCATCGCCCCACTCCACGTAGTGGAAGCGCAGGCCGCGCGCCTCCGTGGTGTGCTCTCGCGGTTCGACGGCGGTAGTCATGGGCGCCTCCTTTGGTGCAGGTGGAGATAGCTTACCCGATCTTGGCTCCTCGTGTCTGCCCGGTGTCCAGGGTCCGGCAACAGATCGCGGCCGCTCGGTCGATAGTTTAGGTGATACCGCGATCCGTGTTAGAGGGAGGAGCAAGTGCGAACCGCTGCTGACCTTCTGGGCCTGGCGGCCTATCTCACCCTGATGTACGGCCGGCTGCCCGATAGGGATCTGCTCGAGGCCGCCTACCTGGAGTGCACCGAGAAACAGGAGAAGCCAGCCGACGCCGACCGGCATGCGCCGGTAGCGGACGGCACCGTGGCACAGCGGCGTCTAGAGCATCCGGTGCCCGCCGCCGACGTGTAGCACCTGCCCCGTAAGCCAGCGCGCCTGCTCCGAGGCGAGGAACACGATCACGTCCGCCACGTCCTCGGGCTGGCCGAGGCGCCCCAGCGGGATGTCCGGCAGGAGCTGTCGCTCCAGCTCCGGCGTGATGTAGCCGGTCTGGATGGGCCCCGGCGAGACGACGTTCACCGTGATGCCGTACCTGCCTAGCTCGGCGGCGGCGGCCCGGCTGTAGCTCTCCAGCGCATGCTTGCTCGCGCCGTAGGACACCTCGCCCGCGAAGCCCGGTGCGCCGTCCGTACTCACGTTGATGATCCGTCCCCAGCTTGCTCCACGCTCCACATGCCGGCGGGCGTACTCGGCCATGAGCAAGGCTACGGCGCGGCTGTTGACGGCGAAGTGCCGGTCGTGACTCCCTGCGGTTATCTGGGGTGAGCGCGCTGTCCAGAGCTCGACGAAGCGGTTCCGGGGCTCCACCTCCGGCGAGAGGAAGCTGTCCGCCTCCCAGTGGGCCGCGTTGTTCACCAGCACGTCCACGGGCCCGAAGGCGGCCTCCGCCCGGTCGAACAGGTCGGGGGTGGCCGCTGGGTCGGCCAGGTCCGCCTCCCACGCCTCCGCCCGGCCGCCTCGCTCGCGGATCTCCTGGACGACGTCGGCGGCGGACTTGGCGCGCTGGGTGGCGTAGAGCGCCTCGCCCGGCGCCGACGGGTCACCTGAGGCGGCGTCGGGCGGGATGCGAAGGTAGTGGATGAAGACGGCGGCTTCCTCCGCGGCGAAGGCCCTGGCCGTGGCGGCGCCGATACCGTGGTTGGCGCCGGTCACCAGGACGACTTTGCCGCGCAGGCCGGTATCGGTCATGGCGAGGCTACAGTTCAGCGAGCATCGCTTCCGCCAGCTCCACGTGCTTGGGCATGCCGATCTCGCGGTACATGGCGATGGCTTCCGTGAGCAGGCGGAACGCCTTGTCGCGGTCGCCCGGGCCATCGCGGTCGATGAGCATGCGGGCGTACCAGCGCCGCACTTCCGGCTGCTCGATCTTGTGCGGCAGCTCGTGGGCCTGGCGCAGGGCCGTCTGATAGTGCTCCTCGGCCTTCTCCCAGTGGCCGCCGCAGGCCGCGGCGATGCCAGCCGTCGTCTGAACCAGGTTATAGCCGTTCCACCGGAAGGCGGCTCCGGTTTCGATGGCTTCCAGGATCATCGGGTAAAGCTTGGCGGCCTCGTCCCTTTCGCCGAGAACGGCCAGCCCTTCGGCTGCGGTCAACACCAACTCCCAGGCGCCCCATGGGTTGGCCCGGCCGGGGCGGGCAAAGGCGTTTTGGCGCTGAGCGAGCATGTCCAGCGCGGAACCCCTGTTGCCTTCATAGGCCGCAAGCAAGATCAGTGCGCTCCAGCCCATTCCCGCCAGCGGCCCTGGATGCGCGGATGCGGCAGCCTTCTCGAAGTACTCCCGTGCCTCGCGCCAGCGCCCGCTCCAGAAGTAAGCGAAGCCAGCCTGGCTGTAGGACGCAAAAGCCCACGCGGCATCGGCATCGGATGCAAGGGCGAACTCAAGCACCCTTCTGCTTCGCCCTTCAAATTCATTGAGATCCCCCGCACGGAACGCGCGCAGCGGAGCTGCGATCATATCGGCGACAAAACGTGCGTTAGTGTGCCCCACTCGCTCCGCGAGGGGTACTACTTCGTCGCAGATACTCGCAGCTTCGTCGAAGCGCCCGAGGGTGAACAGGTGGAGCGCCATGTGGCTCAGCACATGGGCCATGTCGTAAAGGTTACCGGTCGAGCGCAGCAATTCCGCGCCGCGCAGGCCAGCATCCACCATTTCCTCCAACTGCCAATAGGCGTGATGGTGGATGACCTTGGCGCGGAGGACCTGTCCCATCACCGATTGGTCGGCCAGATCCCGTCCTATGTGCACTGCCTCCTCGATCATGGCGTTGGCCCGGGCGTAGTCGCAGTCTGGCAGCCAGCCAACCGCGAGACCAGCCATGGAAAGAAGGAGGCAACGTTCGGCGTTGACCCGGTCGCCAAGGGCGGCGAGGCCGCGGCTGGCGATCCCCAATGCCTCTTCCATGCGCCCGGCCTGGGCGAGGTGCTTTGCCATCTGATGGCAGACCCTTCCGACCACCTCGGGGTCGCCTGACTTCTCATAGATGGCCAGCGCCTCCTGCCAGTCTGTGAGCGCGTCATCCAGGCGGCCCAGGCTGCGCAGAGCCAGGCCGCGCTTGTCGAGCAGATCGGCCCGGGTTTCACTGTCGTCGGCAGCCTGCAGGGAGAGAGCGCCCTCGTAGTGGCGCAGGGCTTCCTCGTACGCCGCCGCGGCCAGCGCCTGCTCCCCGGCGAGCGTCAGGTAACGCACCGTCTTCTCGGGATCGGCGGCCGCGCCCGCCTGGTACAGGTGGTGGGCCAGGTCGGA
>MGOB01000027.1:40692-40952 GCA_001796995.1 Chloroflexi bacterium RBG_16_68_14
TAGGGCGGCCGCGTAGACCCGTTCCATCGCTTCCGCCACCCGCAGGTGCAGCCGCTGGCGCCGGGGGAGGGAGAGGCCGCTCACCAGGGTCTGGCGGATCAGCTCGTGGGCGAAGCTGAAGCGAGCCTCAGGACCGTCCGAAGCGGCGACGATGAGGTGAGCCCGTTCCGCTTCGTCGGCGGCGTCCAGGAGAGCGTCGGTCTCCGCCCCTCCCAGCGCCTCCAGCAGCTCGAAGGTGAAGGCGCGGCCGATCACCGCGG
>MGOB01000027.1:40996-45976 GCA_001796995.1 Chloroflexi bacterium RBG_16_68_14
CGATGACCAGGCGGACGCCCCGGGGCACGTCCAGTTCCCCGACCTCCAGGTCGGCGCGCCAGCGTCCGTCGGCGTCGAACAGTCGCCCCTCCTCCGCCAGGTGCTTCGCCACCTCCTCCACGAAGAAGGGGTTGCCCTCGGTCTCGCTGTAGATCACCTGAACCAGCGGGGCCGGTGGCTCCTGGCCGCTGAGGGCGCGCAGCATCGCCGCGACGCCTTCCTCGGGCAGTCGCTTCAGGGACAGGTCATGAGCCAAACGCTGCCGGACAAGCTCCTCCAGGGCTCGCGCCAGCGGCCGCGCCACCTCAAGCTCCACGTCACGGTAGGTGCCCATCATCAGCATCGGCATCTCTGGCAGCCCCTGAGCGATGTGCTGCACCAGCAGCATCGTGGCGTCGTCTGCCCAGTGCAGGTCGTCCAGCACCAAGAGCAGCGGCTGGGCGCGACCGGCGCGGGCGAGGAACTCTCGCATGCCGTTGAACAGGTAGCGGCGCTCCTGCTCCGGCGGCAGCTCCGGCGACGGCGGGATGTCGGGAAAGAGGCGGCGCAGCTCCGGCAGCAGCTTGGCTACCTCAGGGGCCGACTCGCCTAACGCGTCGCGCAGCGCCTCGGGCAAGAACGTCCTGGCCGCCGCCTCCAGCATCTCCACGAAGGGGATATAGGGCGGCGCTCCCTCCATCTCGTAGCAGTGACCGGTCAAGGTCAGTAGGCCCCGCTGGCGGGCCTCCGCCGCCAGTTCCTCCGCGAGGCGCGTCTTGCCCACGCCGGGCTCGCCGCCGATCATGACCAGGGCGCCCTGCCCCTGCGCTGCCATGCCGAGCAAGCGGCGCAGCTCGGCGCGCTCCGCCTCCCGGCCGACGAAGGGGGTGCGCTCCACGAAGGTCGGCGCGGCGAGGGCCGGCCGCTCCTCTTGCCAGACGACCTCATAGAGGCGCCAGCGCTCCGGAAAGCCCTTGAGCCGGAAGCGGCCGCGGTCTACCAGCTCAACGTCCTTCGCGTGGCCCAGGACCCCACGCACGGTCTCCGACACGAGGATCTGGTCGCCCTTGGCTTTGGCCGCGATGCGGGCGGCCGCGTCGACCGCCTGGCCAAAGAAGTCCGCCGCCTCCTGGATCGCCTCGCCGATGTTCAGGCCGATGCGAACCAGCACCTGCTGGTCCGGCGGCTGTTGGCGGTTGTACTCCTCCAGCGCTCGCTGGATCGCCACGGCGCAGGCCACCGCCCGCCGTGCGGAGGCGAAGGCGACCATGAAGGCGTCGCCGATGGTCTTCACCTCCTGGCCGCTATGCTTCTGGATTTCTTGGCGCACCAGATCAAAGTGGGTGCGCATGATCTCTTGCGCCGCCGCGTCGCCTCGACCGGTCCGCATGCCGGTGGAGCCGACGACATCGGTGAAGAGGATAGTGACCGTACCTTCGGGGAGCTGCTGCGTCACGACCTAGTACCTCTCACCTGGAACATCCTCGATTATTCGGTACCTACTGGGAAAAGTCAACAAAAGTCGGCCTCCTCTTCACCCGCACCGGAGGGCTAGAATGGCCCCGTCCAGGCGCCGAGCCCTTCATCTCCTGACCTTTGGCCCTTCACCTCACCCGCGCCCGCAGGCTAGAATGGGCCTGCCGAAACGGCAGGAAGGAGCGAGAGGATGCTTACCCCCTTCGATGACTATCCCATCCATCAGACCCCCGACACGATCGACCACGTGGCCAACAGTGATCGGAACTTCTACGACCGCTACTACTTCAGCCTGCACGATCTGAACGGGGAGGTGTTCTTGGTGGTCGCGATGGGCGTCTTCCCGAACATTGGGGTGATGGACGCCTTCGCGACAGCCACCCAGGGTGACGAGCAGTTCGTGGTACGCGCCTCCCGTGAGCTCGGGCACGACCGCGCCGACACCAGCGTCGGGCCGATCACGATCGAGGTGCTGGAGGGACTCAAGCGGCTGCGCACCGTCTGCGCGCCCAACGACTGGGGTCTCAGCTTTGACCTCACCTTCGAGGGCGTGACTTTCCCCCTGGAGGAGCCCCGCTACTTTCGGCGCTCCGGCAGCCGCGTGGTGATGGACTACACTCGCCTTAGCCAGCCGGGGCGCTGGTCCGGTTCCCTTACCGTGGGGCACCGTCGCTACGACGTAACACCGGAGGCCTTCTGGGGCGCGCGCGATCGCTCCTGGGGCATCCGTCCGGTGGGCGACCGGGAGCCGGCGGGCGCACCCGCCGGAGACGGCCTGCGCGGCTTCTACTGGAACTGGACGCCGGTCCAGTTCCAGGACTCGGCTCTCATCTACAGCGTGTCGGAGGACGGCGACGGGAGCAGCTGGCACGAGATCGCCGTTCGCCTCTTCCCGTATGCAGCCGAGCGCGAGCCGGAGCGCCTGCGCGTCGTCCGACATGACATAAAGCTTAAGCCCGGCACCCGGGTCTTCGACGGCGCGACGGTGGCTCTAGCTGAGTCCGACGGCAAGGAACTGACGCTGGAGATACGACCGCAGCGGCTGCTGTTCATGGCCGGCGCGGGCTACTCGTACACCGGTGGCTGGCGCGGTGGCCAGTACCACGGCCCGCTGGTGGTGGAGGGAGAGCGCTGGGACCTGACCGATCCCAGCGCCGTGGAGCGGGTGCACGTCCAGACCGAGACGGTGTGCGAGGTTCGGCTGGGCGACCAGGTGGGCTACGGCCCATTTGAGCTCATCTGCTTGGGCGTCTACGAGCCCTACGGTTTCAAGACGCCGCTGGATGTGGCCCCTCGCGCTGAGCCTCAGGCCGAAGCACGCTAGTCCCATGCCCGGCCAGACGCTGCCGCCTCATATCCAGGGCATGCTCTCGCCCCAGGCGTATCCCCACCCGGTGGATGGCGTCGAGCTGCGGCAGACGCATATCTCCTACCTCTTCTTCGCCGGCGATGTCGTCTACAAGGTGAAGAAGCCGCTGGACCTGGGCTTCCTGGACTTCACCACGCTGGAGCGGCGCCGCCACTTCTGCGAGGAGGAGGTGCGCCTGAACCGGCGCCTCTGCCAGGAGACTTACCTGGGCGTGGTGCCCGTCGCCCTGGTCGGCGGGGAAGTGAGGGTGGACGGCGAGGGGGAGGTCATCGATTACGCTGTCAAGATGCGCCGGCTGCCGGAGGAGGGGATGATGACCCGCCTGCTGGAGCGCAACGCCGTTACCCCAGAGCTGCTGGGCCGCCTCGCCCAGCGCATCGCCGACTTTCACGCCTCCTCGGAGCGGAGTGACGAGATCGACCGCTTGGGCGGGTTGGAGATCGCCATGCTCAACTGGCGGGAGAACTTCGAGCAGTCCCAGCCCTACGTCGGTCGCACCATCCATCGGCGCCAGTTTCAGGAGATCCAGACCTTCGTCGATGCGGTGGCGGAACGGGACGCGGGCCTCTTCGAGCTGCGGGTGCGCGAGGGTCGCGCTCGGGACTGCCACGGCGACCTGCGCGCCGACGCCATCTGCTTCCAGGACGAGGGCGTCTGCATCTTCGACTGCATCGAGTTCAACGAGCGCTTCCGCTACTCCGACGTGGCGGCGGACATCGCCTTCCTGGCCATGGACCTGGAGTACCGGGGCCGGCGGGACCTCTCGGACGAGCTGCTGGGCCGCTACCTGGCCGCTGCCCTGGACGCCACGCTGCCGCTGGTGCTGCCCTTCTACAAGTGCTACCGCGCCTACGTCCGCGGCAAGGTGGACGGCTTTCAGCTAGACCAGCCGGAAGTGGACGAGGCGCAGAAGGCGCAAGCCGCCGAGGCCGCCCGCCGGTACTTCACCCTGGCCCACGCCTACGCTACGCAGCCCACGCCCCGCGCCCTCATCATCACCGTCGGCGTCACGGGCAGCGGCAAGAGCTACCTGGCCAATGCCCTCGCCGCTCGCTTGGGCGCCATCGTCCTCTCGTCCGACGTGGTGCGGAAGCGGCTGATGGGCATCGACCCCAGGGAGCGGCGCATCGAGCCCATCGACACGGGCATCTACAGCCCGGAGGTGAGCGAACGCACCTACCGCGCCCTGCTGGACGAGGCGCGTCCCTGGCTGGAGCGGGGCAAACCGGTGCTGCTGGACGCCTCCTTCCTCCAGCGGGCGCACCGGCGGGCGGCGCTGCGCCTGGCCAACGAGTCGGACGCTATCTTCCTGGCGATGGAGTGCGAGGCGGACGAATCGCTCGTCTGGGAGCGGCTGAGCGAGCGTCAGGGCGAGAGACGGGTCGTCTCGGACGGGCGCTGGGAGGTGTACCAGACGCAGCAGGAGCGCCGCGAGCCGGTGGACGAGCTGCCCATCGGCTCCCACATGGTGGTGGAGACGGCGCGGCCGCTGCGGGCGCAGATCGATTCGGTGCTGGAGCACCTGGGGTTGGCCGGGTGACGAGCGGCATCCTTGCTCGCCATGGTAGGGAGGACGACCTGCCGCGGCTGACGGAGATCTACAACCACTACGTCCTCACCTCGCCGGTCACGTTCGATCTTGAGCCGTTCACTGTGGAGCAGCGGCGCTCCTGGTTCGCCCAGTTCGCGACCAGCGGCCGGCACCAGCTCTTCGTCGCTGAGGAGGCGGGCGCGGTCGTGGGCTACGCAGACAGCCACCAGTTCCGGTCGAAGGCGGCCTACGACACCTCCGTGGAGACCACGGTCTACTGCGCGCCCGAGGCGGTGGGGCGCGGCATCGGCCGGCTGCTGTACGCGGCCCTTTTCGATGCGCTGCGCGGTGAGGACCTGCGGACGGCGGTAGCTGCCATCACCCTCCCCAACGCCGCCTCCGTCGCCCTGCACCAGCGTTTCGGTTTTACCCTGGCCGGCGTGATGAGGGAGATCGGCCGCAAGTTCGGGCGCTACTGGGATGCCGCCTGGTACGAAAAGCGCCTGGGCGAAGGCCAGACTGAAGGCCAGACTGAAGTCTGGCCTTCAGTCGCAGGGCTTCCGCGCTCGGAGGTGTTGGTTCTAGCCCCGCTTCGTCCAATCCTCGATGGCGCCGCGCAGCTCAG
>MGOB01000027.1:45993-48155 GCA_001796995.1 Chloroflexi bacterium RBG_16_68_14
GCGCCAGCTGTGCGTAGCCAGCCCGGTCGAGGCCGAGCAACCGTCCGGCAACCGCATATTCACTAGCCAGATCGCAATCGGCGAACCCGGGAATGTCCGTGTTCACGGAGACCAGGGCACCGGCGTCCCAGAGCGCTCGGATCGGGTGCTCGTCGAGCGAGGATATGACCCCCAGGCGCACGTTAGAGGTTGGGCAGACGGCCAGGGGAATACGCCGCCGGGCCAGCTCGGCGACGAGCGCGGGGTCTTCCACGGCACGCACGCCGTGCTGGATCCGCTCGGCCTTGAGCGCCTCCAGCGCGCCGCGGACGGACGCCGGCCCCGCGCCCTCCCCGGCGTGAGGAGCGGCGTGGAAGCCGCGGCGCCGCGCCTCGGCGAAGACCTCCGCAAAGGGCGCCGGCGGATAGCCGTCCTCCGGCCCGGCCAGTCCCACCGCCACCACCTCTGATGCAGCCGTTGCCGCCTCCAGCGCGGCCCACGCGGCCTCCACCGGCAGGTTGCGTCGAAAGCTCACGATGAAGCGAACCTCTACGTCCCGCTGCTGCGCGGCTGCTGCCACCGCCGCACCAAGGCAATCGTAGGGCCGACTCGTAGTGCTGATCTCGAGCTCGGCGTAGCGGATGCCGACTCGGGCCGCGTCTTCGCAGTACTCGCGCACCAGGCGCGCGTAATCGTTCGGCGACGTCAGAGTCTGCCCTGCGACCCGAAGCACCTCGAGAAAGCTGATCAGGTTGGTGAACGTCCGGGGAACGCTCAGGCCCTCCCGAGCGCTGAGCTCCTCCAGGGTAGCGGGGCGCATGGTGGAGGTGCGGTGGACATGCACCTCGGCCTTCGGGAGCTGAGCGAGGTCGCGCGGCATGGTCATGACGGTGGGTCGTCTTGCAGCTCTACTGGCTCAGTCCTGATGGCGCGATGACGATGCCCATTATAGGCGCGACGAGCAGCGGCCGCGAGCGTATCGGCGGGCCGTTGCTGTCCTCACCGATGTGGGCGATAATGCGGGCAACATTAGAGGAGTGAGGCTTTGCGGTGATGCGAGACGAGACCTCCGGCGGAAAGCCGCTGGTGCGTTCGACCGCCGCGCTGCTCGTCCTCGGCGGCTTCTCCCTGACTGCGCTGGCCTGTAGCGGCGTCTTCAGCTCGTCGCCCACCCCCACGCCGACGCGGACGGTGACCTCCACCCCCACCGCTACCGCAACGTCCACGCCGACACCCACACCGGTGCCGGACCCCCTGGTGCTGAGCGGCGTCTCGCCGGAGCTGGAGGCGCTCCGAGGGCGGCTGGAGCAGGAGATCGCGTCCTTCACCCAGCGGGTGGGCGGGAACTTCGCCGTCGCCGTTACCGACCTCCAGACGGGCAAGACGGTCCATGTGAACGGCGACGACGGCAACCGCATCCCCGGCTGCACGCTGAACTTCTTCGTCCTGCTCTCCGTCGTGCGGGACCTGGAAGCCGGCCTCTACCCGGAGAGCGACGTGGGACGCTACATCGCCCAGACCATCTGGGCGAGCGATCCGGGGACGGGACACTACCTGCTGCGGGTCACGGGCGGGGGAGACGGGCACGCCGGCCTCTTGAAGATCAACCGTCTCCTGAAGGACGATCTGAGGCTCCAGTCAGCTCTCTACGACCATCCGCCGGCCGTCGACGTCCTTACGCTGACCCCGGGCCGCTGGGAGGCGAACCGGATCTCGCCTCTGGACTTCAACCGGGCGCTCACCCTGCTCTACCGTGAACAGATCTTGAGCCCTGAGTGGACCGCCTACCTCATCGACAAGATGACCCGGGTCAAGCCCGGCCTCAACCACCTGATCCCGGCCGGCGTCGGCGACCCGAACGCCCTGGTGGCCCACAAGAACGGCTACATCGACTACGTGCCCTACTACGTGGACAACGACGTGGGCCTGGTCATCTTCAACCGGGGCGGGAAGCAGTACGCCTACGCCCTCACCTTCTGGTCGCAGGACAACCCATGGGTGCTATCCGATGTCACCCTCGGGCAGACCGTGTCTCGCCTGGTGTGGGAGCACTTCAGCAGCGTGTACAGGTAGCCGTCAGCGGTCAGCGATCAGGGCGACGGCAGCCTCCAGCGCCACCTCGATCATGCCGTCGATGGCGGGCAGGAGCTCATTGTCGGGCAGGCGCTCGTGCTGGCCGGCGC
>MGOB01000028.1:0-1113 GCA_001796995.1 Chloroflexi bacterium RBG_16_68_14
CAGATCGAGGCGCTGAGCGAAGCAGAGGCGGAGCGCGCCCCCACCGACGCCCAGGGCGAGGCCCAGTGGTCGGCCAAGGAGCAGTGCGCCCACCTGGCGGAGATGGAGACCGCCTATCGCGCCTGGGTGGAGCGGGCGCTGGCCGAGGAGAACCCGGACCTGACCGGCGTCCGGGGCGAGCCCGTCGCGATTCCGCTGGAGGAGGCGAACCGGCGCCCCCTCTCGGCGCTGGTGGCGGAGCTGCGCCGGCAGCGGGAGCGGACGCTGGCCCTCATCGAGCGGCTGCGGCCGGAGGACTACGACCGCACCGCCAGCCAGCCCCTCTTCGGCACCCTCACCGTGCTCCAGTGGCTCCGCTCCTACTACCGGCACGACCGCATGCACCAGGACCAGATCGCCGGCCGGGAACCGGAGTACAAGCCCCGCTTCGCCGGCGGCCGCGAGCCGGACCAGCGGCGCACCGGCGCGCGATGAGCCCTCCCCTCCGCTGATGGTGCGCTTGCCCTTCCGCCGACGCTCGAGGCCCCGCGTCTTCGTCACCCGCCAGCTCCCCGGCGACGCCCTCGACCGGCTGCGCGGCGAGGCGCAGGTCGAGGTCTGGGAGGAGGAGCTGCCCCCGCCCCGGGAAGCGCTCCTGGAGGCCATCGCTGACGTCGAGGGGCTCCTCTGTCTCCTGACCGACAACATCGACGCCGGGGTGCTGGAGGCGGCGCCCCGGCTGCGCGTGGGGAGCACCATGGCCGTCGGCTACGACCACATCGACGTGGAGGCGGCCACCCGCCGGGGCGTGCTGGTGGCCCACACGCCCGGCGTCCTCACGGAGACGACGGCGGACTTCGCCTTCGCCCTCCTCCTCGCCGCCGCCCGGCGCCTCCCTGAGGCCGAGCGGGCAGTGCGAGAGGGTCGCTGGACCACCTGGCATCCGTCGTTCTTGCTGGGGCAGGACATACACGGGGCCACCCTGGGCATCGTGGGCCTGGGGCAGATCGGGCAGGCGGTGGCCCGGCGCGCCCGCGGCTTCCAGATGCGGGTGATCTATTACGACCTTACCCGCAGGCCCGAGGTCGAGGAGGAGCTGGGCTGCTCCTATGTCAGCTTCGAGGAGCTGCTGGC
>MGOB01000028.1:1127-3228 GCA_001796995.1 Chloroflexi bacterium RBG_16_68_14
TCAGCGCCCACGTGCCCCTCGCGCCGGAGACGCGCCACCTCTTCGACGACGACGCCTTCCAGCGCATGAAGCCGACGGCGGTCTTCGTCAACACCTCGCGCGGCGCCGTGGTGGACGAGGCCGCCCTCGTCCGGGCCCTGGACACGCGACGAATCTGCGCTGCCGCCATCGATGTGGCGGAGACGGAGCCCCTACCCCAGCACGACCCCCTGCTGCGCCTGCCCAACCTGCTGATCACGCCCCACATCGCCTCGGCCAGCGTCGCCACCCGTACTCGCATGGCGGAGCTGTCGGTCGAAAACCTGCTGGCCGCCCTGGCCGGCAAGACGCCCAAGCACTGCGTCAACCCGGAGGTCCTCGGGCACTAGAGCAAGTCGGTCAGAGGAGATACGCCACTCGACCGTCTTGACAGGCGTGAACTGCGGTAGTAAGGTGCCCGTAGAGAGACCCGTATTCGCCGTGAGACGTTCCGGAAGGAGGTTCTCATGAAGAAGGCCACGCGGGTTCTCTGGGGTGTCTGGCAGGTTGACAGGTAACGCCCTACCGGAGACGGTAGGGCGCCCGGACAAGCCAGGCCCTACACCGGCGCAACGAACGGGTCGCGAAGTGCATGCGACGCAACCTTCTGGGGGTTACTCGGACGTGTGGTCGGTGACATCCGAAGGCAGGGTTCCATAGCTAGGGCTTTCCCAGGGACGGGAGAGCCCTTATCCTAGACGCGGCAGGGAGCCGGATGCCGCAGCGCCACCAACTGGCCCGCAAGAGCAACCTCTGGCTGGCCCAGACGCTCTGGAAGCTGGGCGCCGTGCAGTTCGGTAGCTTTACGCTGGGCCGGACCACCGTCAACTCCCCGGTCTACGTCAACCTGCGCCTGCTCATCGGCCACCCGACGGCGCTCTGGCGGGCGGCCCAGATCATCTGGGACGAACTCCAGGCCCTCCAGAGCATGCTCCACCCGCCGGTGCAGCCCTTCGACCTGGTAGCGGGCGTGCCCTTCGGCGGCCTGCACATCGCCACCGCCTTCTCCCTCACCGCCAAGGTGCCCATGATCTACCTCCACCCACGCCCCGACGACCTGGGCAAAGACATCGAGGGCATCTACCATCCGAACCAGCGCGTCCTCATCATGGACGACTTACTAGCCGGCGGGGGCAGCATCCTGGAGACGGCCCTGCAGCTTGGGGAGGCCGGGCTCATGGTGAGAGACGCCGTCGTCCTCCTCGATCGACAACAGGGCGGCCAGGAGCGGCTACGGCGGCAGGGGATCAACCTGGTCTCCATCCTCACCCTGGAAGCCCTCATGAACTACCTGATGTCCAGCGGCAAGATCTCCGAGGACTGGTACCGGAGGACGATGGAGTTCCTCCTCATCCACCGCCATCTCGAGGAGGAGCCGTAGCGATCCTTCAATTGTGGCCGGATTGACCTACCCGCTGACCCCTGATACGCTCTGGGCACAGACAGGCCAATGATACAAGGAGGTATACCGATGCATAGCTTACGCCTATGGCTCGTGATCGTCGCCCTCGCGATGGGCTCCCTGCTGGTCGCCTGCGGCGGCAACGGCGACGACGGTGACGGCGGTGACGGCGGCGACACGGGCGAGCCAACAGCTACCGTGCCAGCCGGCGACGGCGAAGAGCCGCAGGACGGGGATACAGGCGGGGGCGACGGAGGCGGCGCCGTTGAGCCCGGCGAAGGCGAGGCCTTCGCCGACGTGCCGCTGCCGGAGGGCGCCGACGAGATCTCCACGGCATCGTTCTCGGGTTCGGAAGCGGCCGGCCTCATCCCGCCCGGGGCCGATGTGGACGTTGAACAGTACACCGAGGTGGTCTACAAGGTGTACGAGGTGGAGGGTTCGCCGGAAGACGTCATCAACTTCTACAAGGACCGCCGGGGCGACTGGGACGAGGCGTTCGCCTTCAGCAGCGAGGAAGGCGGCTTGATCGTCTGGACCCGTGACGACGGAGCGCGCACCGTATGGATCGCCACCAGCGGCGCGATCGACGGCACCGGGGCCACCGATCTCCTCATCTGGGAGGCGGGTACAGGCGATTAGCAGCCCGCAGCGCGCACGAACCGAGGCCGGGCGGATCCGCCC
>MGOB01000028.1:3249-5866 GCA_001796995.1 Chloroflexi bacterium RBG_16_68_14
CGCTAAAGGAGGCGCCGAATCGGCTTGCGGCCGGGGCGAGGGTCGTAGTTGGCCTTGAACATCTCCAGCTTGTCGCGCTCGATCAGGTACTTCCCGGCGAAGAGCACCGCCGGGATCTTCTTCTGCTTGATGAGCCGGCGCAGGCTCTGGGGGTGGATGCGCAGGATTCGGGCGGCCTCCACCAGGTCGAGGTAGTTGTCGAAGGGACTGACAGCCATACGCTCCCTGAGTTCCGGCGTGGGCGTTCGACTGAGACACGCCGAAACTCCGCCGAAACGCTACTAAGTTGCTAACACGCGTGCATAAATATAACACAATCTGTCAAGCAGGAGGAAGCCCCCGCAAGGCTAACGGGCGCCTCTCGCCGCTTCGGTCAGGCCAGTGCCGACGCGGTCTCAGGCTTAGGTGGAGGGGCCAGGCTCCTGCCAGAGGCCGTGCTCCCGCAGCAGCGCCCGGCTGTAGAAGTGCTGCCCGGTAAGCGACTTTGCCTCGTCGCCGCAGAGGAAGACGGCGGCCTTGCCCATCGCCTCCGGCGCCTCCACGAAGGGGCCGGAGGGCACCTGTTCGGGCAGCCGGTGGTACATGGTGCCCGGTGTGATCACCAGGCCCTCAGGTGAGAGCGCAAACACGCGGATGGTGTACTCCTTGACCTCGTCCGCCAGCCCTTCGCTCAGCTTGCGCAGCGCCTGCTTGGTGACGGCGTAGGAGACGTTGCCAGCGCCCCACTGGTCGGCGGCGATGGAGGAGATGTTGATGATCACGCCGCCCCGCCGCTCGATCATGTGGGGCAGCACCGCCTGGCAGCAGATGACCGCCCCGCGCACGTTGACCCGCATCACCAGGTCCCAGCGTTTGAGCGGGATCTCCCAGAGCCGCCCCGGGAACATGATGCCGGCGTTGTTGATCAGGATGTCGATCCGGCCGAACTCCTCCAAGGTAGTCCGCACCATTGCCTGGACGCTCTCCTCATCCGTCACGTCGGTGCGCACCGGGAGGGCGCGCACACCCAGCGACCGGAGCTCCTCCGCCGTCGAGTAGATGGTGCCGGGCAGCCTGGGATCCGCCTCCTCCTCGCTGCGAGCGGCGACGACGATGTGGCAGCCCTCCCGGGCCAGCTCCAGCGCCATGTTCTTGCCCACGCCCCGGCTGCTGCCGGTGACGATGGCGACCTTGTCGGCGAGCTTCATCACGTTCCTCCAGGACTGGATTGCGCCCCTACCTTCGGGACGCCGTGCGTATGGTGCCCCCTGGGGGCCGCGAAAGTCAACGTCCTCCGACTCAGGGTTCTGTTCGCAGCATCTCAGATACCTGACCTACCCCTATAGGAGCTAGCCTGCGTTGACCCGCTCAGCAGAGCGATGCTAGACTGAGGATGCGGCGCGCCGGCGCGCGCCGTGGTCCGGAGGGTCGTACGGTACGGCCCTCGTTCTATGTACCGCCTCAGCCAGGGAAGGCCACCCATGATCGCCACCGTCGTCGGCAGCTATCCGAAGATCCCGAACCTCCCGCGTCCCGCTCGCCTGCGCAATGCCATCAATCGCTTCGACCGCGGCGAGATCGGTGAGGAGGAGCTGCGCCGCATCGAGGACGAGGTCACCATCGAGGCGCTCCAGGAGCAGGCGGAGGTCGGCCTGGACCTGGTGACGGACGGCCAGGTCCGCTGGGAGGACGAGCAGACCTACCTGGCCCGACGGCTCTCCGGCGTCTCCCTCGACGGCCTCATCCGCTGGTTCGACACCAATATGTACTACCGCCAGCCGGTCATCGAGGGCGCGGTGGCCGGGCGCGAGCCGATTACCGTGCGAGACTACAGGTTCGCTCTCGAGCACAGCGCCAAGCCGGTGAAGGCGGTGCTCACCGGGCCCTACACCCTGGCCCGCCTCTCGCTCGACCGGCACTACGGCTCGGTCGGGGCCCTGGGGGCCGCCCTGGCCGAGGCGCTCAACCAGGAGGCGAGGGCGCTCCAGGAGGCGGGGGCGGCCTTCATCCAGTTCAACGAGCCTGCCATCCTCCAGCACAAGGAGGAGTTCCCGGACTTCGTCACCATCTGCCGCCGCCTCGTCGAGGGGCTGACGGCCGAGACGGCCCTTTACCTCTACTTCGGCGACGCGGACGGCATCTACCCGCAACTCCTGGACCTCCCCTTCGACCTGATCGGGCTCGATTTCGTCACGAGCGCCAGGAACGAGTTGCTGCTGGGGCGCTCGCCCTTCACCAAGAAGCTGGGCCTCGGCATCGTCGATGCCCGCAACACCCGGCTGGAGTCGCCGGAGCAGATCACGGAGCGCATCCGAACCTTAGGGGCTGGCCTAGCGCCGGACCAGATCCACGTAAGCCCCAACGCCGGGCTGGAGTTCCTCCCCCGCGAGGTGGCCCAGGAGAAGCTGCGCCGGCTGGTGGAGGGCGTGCGGGCGGCGGAAGCGGTGCTGGTATGACCGAAGGCCTCCTCACCACTACCGTAGGCAGCTTCGCCAAGCCGGACTATCTCCAGCGAGCCCGCCTGAGGCGGGCCACTGGCAAGATCTCGCAGGAGGAGTTCCTGGAGCTGGAGCGGAAGGCCACCCGCGAGATCATCGCCCTGCAGGAGGAGATCGGCCTGGACATCCTGGTGGACGGG
>MGOB01000028.1:5966-10421 GCA_001796995.1 Chloroflexi bacterium RBG_16_68_14
AGCCCGTCATCAAGGAGTCGGTATGCTGGCAGCAGCCCATCACCCTGGAGATGTGGCGCTTCGCCCAGGGCCTGACGGACAAGCCGGTGAAGGGGATGCTCACCGGCCCCTACACCATCGTCGAGTGGTCCTTCAATGAGTTCTACGGCAGCCGCCGAGACGCCGTGCTCGCCGTAGCGCAGGTGATCCGACGCGAGGCCCAAGAGCTGGAGCGGGCGGGGGCCCGGTACATCCAGATCGATGAGCCGGCCCTCTCCACCCGCGCGCAAGACCTGGAGCTGGTCATCGAGGCGATGGGCGTGGTCACCGAGGGGCTCAAGGCCAAGACCATCACCCACGTCTGCTACGGCGACTTCGCCTCCGTCTTCCCCGGCTTCCTCCAGATGCCCGTGAACCAGTTCGACCTGGAGGCGGCGAACAGCAACTACGACATCCTCGACCTGTTCAAGGATCGCGGCTTCCCGGAGGACAAGGAGATGGCACTGGGCGTCATCGACGTCCACACCCACGTAGTCGAGACGGTAGAGCAGGTGAAAGCGGGCATCAAGCGCGGCCTGGCGGTGCTGCCCCCAGAGCGGCTGTACATCGACCCCGACTGCGGCCTGAAGACCCGCCCCTGGGACGAGGCCGCCGCCAAGCTGCGGGTCATGCTGCAAGCCGTGCACGAAGTGCGCCGCGAGCTGGGGCTGGAGTAGCCAAGCGCCGGAGGTAGGAAGGTGCTGGTGGCGGGAGTCGATGGGTGCCCGGAGGGCTGGCTGGCTGTCCTCGCCGAAGCCAGCGAGCGCCTTCGTGTGCTGGACATCTTCGTCCGACCAACGTTCGCCGACGTCCTCGCACGCACCGAGGGCTACGCCGCCGTCGGGGTAGATGTGCCGATCGGGCTGATGGACGCGGGCCTGCGACTGGCGGACGCCGAGGCCAGGAAGCTGCTAAAGGGCCGCCGAGCTGCGTCTTCCCCTCGGCCATCCGGCCCGTGCTGGGCATCACCGACTACTTCGAGGCGTGCAACGTCTCCTTCGCGGCGCAGGGCAAGCGGATCCCCAAACGCGCCTTCACGCTGGGGCTGCGAAGCCATGAGCTCGATCAGCTCATGACCCCCGCGCTCCAGCAACGCGTCTTCGAAGTGCACCCCGAAGTCTGTTTCTGGGCGCTCAACGGACGGCTGCCCGTGATGCGGCCCAAGCGGACGCCCGAAGGCGAGTTCGTAAGGCTCCAGCTGCTCTCCGCCGTGTTCGCCGGCGACCTAGGGACGATCGACGTGCCCAAGGGCGCCGCAAGGGACGACCTCTACGACGCCTGCGTCGCCGCCTGGACAGCCGCCCGCTACGCGCGAGGCGAGTTCAAGCGCCTGCCAGCCGACCCGCCCCTCGATGCCCGCGGCCTGCGCATGGAGATCGTGTTCTAGGCCCTCGAGTACGCTACGCTGTCCTGGTGAGCCCGAAAGAACACCCTCTGGAGTTCCTCTTCCACCCGCGCAGCGTCGCCGTCGTCGGCGCCAGCACGACGCAGGGGATGGGCGGCGGCTTCGTCACCGCTCTGCTGGAGATCAAGTACCCAGGCCAGCTCTACCCGGTCAACCCGAAGGCCGAGGAGCTCCAGGGCCTGAAGTGCTACCCGAGGCTGCTGGACGTGCCGGGCCAGGTCGACTACGTCATCTCCAGCGTGCCCGCCCAGGTGGTGCCCCAGCTCATCGAGGACTGCGCCGCGAAAGGGGTAAAGGCGATCCACTTCTTCACCGCCGGCTTCAGCGAGACGGGAGAGGCGGACCGCGCTGAGATGGAGACGCAGGTGCTCCATCGCGCGCGCGAGCTGGGGATACGGGTCATCGGGCCCAACTGCATGGGGCTCTACTGCCCGGAGGCGGGCCTCTCCTTCATGCCGGGCATGCCGAACGAGCCGGGCCCGGTGGGCATGGCCTCCCAGAGCGGGGCCAACGCCGGCGACGTCTGTCGCACCGGCGGCGCCCGCGGCCTGCGCTACAGCAAGGCGATCAGCTACGGCAACGCCGCCGACCTGGACGAGAGCGACTTCTTCGAGTACCTGGCCCAGGACCCCAAGACGGAGGTCATCCTCGGCTACATCGAGGGCGTGAAGGACGGCCACCGCTTCCTGAACGCCCTACGCACCGCGGCGACGGCGAAGCCGGTCATCATCCTCAAGGGCGGCCGCACCGAGGCGGGCGGCCGGGCCACCATGTCCCATACCGGCAGCCTGGCCGGCGCCCTCCAGGTCTTCGACGCCGCCTGCCGCCAGGCCGGCGCGCTGCGGGTGGACAGCATAGACGAGCTGATCGACTGCGCCGTCGCCTTCCTCTTCGTCCGGGGGCTGTCCGGGCCCCGCGTCGGCATCGTCGGCGCGGGCGGCGGCCACAGCGTGCTCGCCGCCGACGAGGTGGCGGCGGCCGGCCTGCAGGTGCCGCCGCTGCCTGAGGAGACGCAGCGCGCCCTGGCTGAGTTCACGCCTATCGCCGGCACCAGCGTGCGCAACCCCGTCGATACCAACGTGGGCTGGGGGCCGGACGGCCCCCGCCTCCAGCGCGAGACCCTCCGCCTGGTGGCCGAGGCGCCCAACATCGACGTCATCTTCTTCCAGGCTCACGTGGGCTGGGGACCGGGGCGGCGCGGAGGCGGCGGCTTCGACCCCATCGAACAGGCGAAGCAACTCGCCGTCTCCACCGGCGAGGCGATGGCCCAGTTCGGCAAGCCGGTGGTCGCCGCCATCCGGCCGCCGCTCACGCCCGAGGCGATGGAGGCGACGGCCGCCTTCCAGGAGGAGGCGGCCGCCCGCGGGCTGGCCACCTACCCCTCGGTGGGCCAGGCCGCCCGCGCCCTCCGGCGCCTGCTGGAGTGGCAGGCCGGACGGGAGGCGATGGAGGTCTAGGGCTGGCGCGACGCTAGGCCTGACTCTCCGCGTGCTGGCCGGCAGCCGGCGCGGGCTCATACGCCCGACCAGTGTCCTGAGTCGGCAACTCGAATGGCGGCGAAGTAGCCGATACGTAGACCAGAGGCTCATCACCGGTGTTCAGGATGGCATGCCCCGTGCCTGGAGGAACGAACACCAACTCGCCAGCCCGCACCTGCTGCTCCTCGTCGCCGACCTTCATGAGACCCCGGCCACGCACGATGACGTAGACCTGCTCGTTGTTTGGGTGAGCATGAACCGACTGCTCGCTGCCAGGCGCTCCCTCGACCCACGTAATGGAGAGATGGCGCGAACCAAACTGCCCCTGCGTCAGCAGCAGATAAGAAACCTGCCCGCCACGGTGGTTGCGAGGGCTGGTTTCGAGGGCTTGCGTGTGCATGTGGCCTCCTCTCTTCTCGCAGCACCTGGGCGCCACCACCCGAGGGTCAGAGCCGATGTCGCTGCTTGGCGCTACCGTCTCCGGAACTGCCTCGCCAGCGCGTCCGCGCTGACGTGCACCTCCCTCACTCCGACTCCCGTCTCCCCTCTCCCTCGAAAGAGGGAGAGGGGCCGGGGGCGAGGGAGGTCATCCGTTTATCCGCTCCCCATCCGTTGGCGACCGCCTACCTTCTCCGGAACTGCCTCGCCAGCGCCTCGGCGCTGAGGTGGACCATGGTGGGGCGGCCGTGGGGGCAGGTGCGGGGGTGCTCCGCCGCCTCCAGCAACCGGAGCAGCTCCCGCTGCTCCTCGTCGCTCATCGTCTGGCCGGCGCGCACCGCCGCGTGGCAGGCCAACGACGCCGCTACCCGATGCGCGGGCTCCTCGGTTGGCCCGTCCTCACGTCCCAGCAGGTCGAGCAACTCGCCCACCGCCCTCGTCACATCGCCGCCGGCCAGGGCGGGGGGCACGGATCGCACCAAGTAGGCGCCGTCGCCGAAGGGCTCCAGCGCCAGGCCAGCCGCCTCCAGCTCCTCCCCGAAGCTCTCCAGCAACGACCGCTGCCGCGCCGTCAGCTCCACCGGCACCGGCTGGAGCAGCGGCTGCACGTCGCGCATCCGCCCCTGGGCGGAACGGAGGGCCAGGAAACGCTCGTACAGCACCCGCTCGTGGGCAGCGTGTTGGTCGACCAGGTACATCCCGTCCGGCCCCTCGGCGATGACGTAGGTATTGCTCACCTGACCGACGGGGCGGAGGAGGGGGAGCTGCTCGGAGACGGAAAGCGGGAGGCGGGAAGCGGGATCGGTCGCAGGTCGCGGGCTTGCCCTGAGCGAAGCCGAAGGGTCAAGGGTCGCGGGCCCAGCCACCGAGAGGAAGTGCTTCTCCCTCGACTCCTCTCGCCACTGGAGCGCCGGAAGCGCCCCCGCAGCGGCGACCATCCCGCCTCCCGCTTCTCGCATCTCGCCTCCCACCTCCAGCGCGGGCACCGGCACGCGCGCCGAGAGGGTGCGCCGCACCGCCCGCTGGACGGCGGCGAAGGCAGCCCGTTCGTCCCGGAAGCGCACCTCCGCCTTGGTCGGGTGGACGTTCACGTCCACCTCCTCCGGCGGCAGCCGC
>MGOB01000028.1:10451-13256 GCA_001796995.1 Chloroflexi bacterium RBG_16_68_14
GAGGGGAGCATCCCCTGGTAGGCCTCCACCACGGCGAAGGTGAGCGCTCGGTGGCGGATCCAGCGCCGGTTGACGAAGAGGGAGAGGTAGCTGCGGTTGGCGCGGGAGACGGCGGGCGAGCCGATGAGCCCCAGCACTTGCATCGCCCCCTGGGGCTCGCCGTCGAGCGGCAGCAGCTCGGCCGCCAGTTCCACACCGTACACGGCTGCCGCGGCGTCCCGCAGGTCGCCGTTGCCCGGTGTGGCGAGCAGGGCGCGGCCGTCGGCCCGCATGGTGAAGCGCACCTCGGGGTAGGCCAGGGCGTACTGGGTGACCACGGTGGCGATCTGGCCGCCCTCGGCGGCGGGCGAGCGGAGGAACTTGAGCCGCGCCGGCTGGCGGCGGAAGAGGTCGCGCACCATCACCGAGGTGCCCGGCGGCGCCCCGGCGCTCCCCTGGTGCGCCACCTCGCCCTCCTTCAGGACGATGCGCCCGGCCACCAGCGACCCCGCCGGCCGCGAGACCAGCTCCACCTCGGCGGCGGCGGCGATGCTGGGCAGCGCCTCGCCCCGGAAGCCCAGGGTGGCGATGCGCCAGAGGTCGTCTTCGCAGGTGAGCTTGCTGGTGGCGTGCCGCTCGAAGGCCGCCCGCAGCTCCTCGGGCGGGATGCCCTCGCCGTCGTCCGCCACCCGCAGGAAGGCGATGCCCCCCTGGCGCGTCTCGATGGTGACCTGGCGGGCGCCGGCATCGAGGGCGTTTTCGACGAGCTCCTTGGCGACGGAGGCGGGCCGCTCGATGACCTCGCCGGCGGCGATGCGGGCGGCCTCCTGGGGGCTGAGCACCCGGATGGGCACGAGGGGACGACCTCCGGCGGCATTGTAGCACCAGGCGTCCGCAGCCGTAAGCGGACGCCTGGATCCGGTCTAGCGAGCCAGAGCGAGGCTACAGCGCCTCGATGATGGTGGAGATGCCCATGCCTGCGCCGATGCACTGGGTGGCCAGGCCGTAGCGCTTCCCGGAGCGGCGCAATTCCTTGGCGACGGTCGAGACCAGCCGTGCGCCGGTGGCGCCCAGCGGGTGGCCGATGGCCAGGGAGCCGCCGTTGACGTTCACCCTCTCCAGCGGGATGCCCAGCTCAGCGCAGCTCGGGATCACCTGGGCGGCGAACGCCTCGTTGAACTCCACCCGGTCGATCTGGTCGACGGCGATGCCGGCGTGCTTGAGCGCTTTCCTAGTCGCCGGAATGGGGCCGATGCCCATTACCTGGGGCTTGACGCCAGCCACGCCCATGCCGATGATGCGGGCGAGCGGCTCCAGCCCCAGCTCCAGCGCCTTCTGCTCGCTCATCAGGAGGGCCGCCGAGATGCCGTCGTTGGTCGGGCAGGAGTTGCCCGCCGTGATGCGTACCTCCTGGTTGCCGAAGCTCACGATGCCCGCTACCGGCTTCAGCCCGCCGAGCGCCTCCATGTTGGTGCCGCGCCGCAGGCCCTCGTCCTCCTCGAAGAGGATCATCTCCCCCCGCTGGTCGGGCAGCCAGTTGCCCTCAGCGTCGAAGACTGGGGTCTCCACCTCCAGCGGGATGACCTCGTCCTTGTAGATGCCCTGGTCGTAGGCAGCGGCCGTCTTCCGGTGGCTCTCCACCGCGAACTGGTCCAGCTGTTCCCGGGTGAGGCTGTACACCTCGGCCACGTTCTGGCCTGTCTGCGTCATCGACTGGAGGGGCGGCGAGTCCAGGAGGTAGTCGGGGAAGGGCACCGAGAAGCACTCGTCGTGATCGGGCGCCATGTTGCGCTGCCCCGGCGTCTGCTCCAGGAGCCTGCGGTTGAACTCGGTGACGCGGTTCCGGTCGCTACGGCCATCGCCACCGCCGCCCAGCGTCCGGCCCATGCGCTCGATACCGAGGGCGATACCGCACTCGGTGGCGCCCACCATGATCGACTGGGCCACCCGGTGCAGCGTCTCCATGCTGGAGCCGCACTGCCGGTTGGAGTCGAACGAGCACACCTCGGCGGGGAGCCCGGCCAGGCGACCGACGGTGTTGGCGCCGATGCCGAACAGCTCGGGCGCGCCCAGCACGTTGCCCAGCCCGATGTCCTCGATCATGGCCGGCTTCACCTTCGGGTTGCGCTCCAGGAGCGCCCGGAGGACGCTGGCCGCCGCCTCATCGAGGCGGGGGGCCACCAGCTTGCCGCGCCCGCCCCGCGCGAAGGCGGAACGCACGCCATCCACCAGCACAACGTTCTTGAGTTCCATGTCGACCTCTTTCTCTCCTTACTTGCTAGCTCCCGCCCGCCGGCCCCGCACCGGCGGTGATGTGTATCGCTTCCTGCAGGATATCACGCCACGGCACCGTACTACCCCGCCAGCCGTGTGTCAAGCTGAGCGGCTATAATGCGGAGACATGGCCCAGAGGGAGACTCCGCCCCCGGAACGCGCCCCATCGCCCGAAGCTGCCCGGCCGGACATCGCGCCGCGCCTGCTCCTGGAGAACTGGCGCGGCGAGCTGGACGCCGCCGCCCTCTACCGGACGCTCGCCCGGTACGAGCGCTCAGAGGAGCGGGCGGAGGTGCTGCTGGAGATCGCGCAGGCTGAGGTTCGCCACGCGGAGATCATGACGACCCGCCTGAAGGCCCTCGGTGTGGCGCTGCCCAAGCACCGCACCAGCCTGCGGGTGCGGGTGCTGGGCCTGCTGGCGCGCATCTTCGGCGTACGGGCCGTACTGCCCATCGTCGAGAGCTTCGAGGCGGGCGACATCAGCTCGTACCGCGAACCCGCGCAGGACCCGGCCGTCCAGGCTCTAGCCAGCGAGGAGCGGGGCCACTTCCG
>MGOB01000029.1:0-6148 GCA_001796995.1 Chloroflexi bacterium RBG_16_68_14
CGAACATCCCGCGCGGGCGGTTCGCGAACCGCCCCTACGGCCCAGGGCGCATCGTCCTTCCCCCGGGAAGGACGCCCCTACGTTGGTGCGGCGACCAGCGGGCGGCCAGCGTACCGGAACGCCTGATCGCGAACATCCCGCGCGGGCGGTTCGCGAACCGCCCCTACGGCCCAGGGCGCATTGTCTCTCCGGCCGAGGGCGCATGGCCATGCGCCCCTACACGGCGGGCGTATCTAGCGCGCCTTGGGCGTAAGGACGTCGTTCAGGGCGTCGCCCAGCAGGTTGAAGGCGAAGATGAGCAGGCCCACCACCACCGCCGGCGCCAGCAGAAGATGGGGGTGGTTCCGCAGGACGGGCTGGCTGGCCCCTTCGAAGATCATGGCGCCGAAGCTGGGCGTCGGGTCGTGGACGCCCACGCCGAGGAAGGTGAGGGCGATCTCCGAGCCGGCGATGGCCCCCAGGGAGGCGGAGACGCCCACGATGATGATGGGGCTGACGTTGGGCAGCAGGTGGGAGCCCAGGATGCGCCAGGTGCTGGCGCCCATCGCCCGGGCGGCCAGCACGTACTCGGTCTCGCGCAGCGACAGCACCTGGGAGCGGATCACGCGGGCGCCGCCCACCCAGAAGAAGAGGGAGAGGGCGCCGAAGATGAGGAAGTAGTCGGCGGAGCCCGGGGTGGCGAAGACGCCCTGGAGGCTCCAGAGGATGAGGATGAGCGCAGCGGCGACGAAGCCCAGCCCCAGCCAACCCCCGCTCCGGCGCCCCTCGCCCGCCAGCAGCCAGGCGGCCAGCGCGGCGAGGGCGATGGCCCCGAGGACGGCCAGCAGCACGAAGAAGCCCAGCGCGTCGGTCGAGAGATGGGCCTCCAGCCAGTCGACGGCGCGGCGCGCCTTGTCGCGCATCGTGGCGTTGATCAGGATGAGCATGGGCAGGCCGGGCAGGGAAGCGAATACCTCGCCCGTGCGCATGATGGCGGTGTCGACCGCGCCACCCAGGTAGCCGGAGAGCAGCCCCAGCCCCACGGCGAGGACGAGGCTGCCGGTGACCACGGTGGCAACGGTGATGATGATCGTCGTGCGCGACGACCAGATCACCCGGCTGAGCTGGTCGCGGCCCAGCCGGTCGGTGCCCAGCGGGTGCTCCAGGGAGGGGCCCTGGAGGGTGGTCTCCAGGTCCTGGTCGCGGTAGTCCTTGGGCGCCAGCAGCGGGGCGAAGAGGCCGACGAAGTAGAAGAGAGCGATGAGCACCAGCGCCACCACCGCCAGCCTCTTGCGCAGGAGGCGGCGCAGGGCAAGCCGCCACGGACTGGCCGCCGGCGGCGCCAGGCCGGGCGCGGCTTCCGCGGGCAGCTCTCGTGTCGCCTCTGCCATCAGCCGCTCCGTTGCGCCCCGAAGCGGATGCGTGGGTCGATGAAGGTGTAGGCGATGTCGATCACGATGTTCGCCACTACGAAGGCGGCCGCCAGGATGAGCACCAGCGCCAGGATCACGTCGTAGTCCCGGCTCTGCGCCGCCTCGACGCCGAGCCGGCCGATGCCCGGAATGCCCAGGATCGTCTCGGTGAAGAAGGCGCCCTCCAGCAAGGTGATGAGGGAGAGGCCGACGACGGTGACCAGCGGCAGCAGGGCGTTGCGGGCCACGTGGCGGCTGACGACGGTGAGCTCTGGCAGCCCCTTCGCCCGCGCCGTGCGCACGTAGTCCTCGCCCAGCACGGAGAGGGTGGTGGCCCGCACCAGCCGCGCGATGCCGGCGACGCCCGGCAGCGAGAGGACCAGGGCGGGCAGGATGATGTGCCTGCTGAAGATGCCCAGGGCGATGTCCTGCGGCCCTACATCCACCCGCGGCCCTCCCCAGCCGGTCGCCGGCAGCCAGCCTAGCTTCACCACGAAGATGAGCACCAGGAGGGGCAGCGTCACCAGCACCGGGACCGACTGGAGGAGGAGGAAGGTGCCGATGGAGAAGGGGTCCATCCACGTCCCCTGGCGCAGGGCGGCGAAGATGCCCACCGCGATCCCGAGGGGGAAGGCGATGACGAGCGCGACGAGGCCCGGCTGCAGGGAGACCAGCATGCGCGGCCAGATGATGTCCCAGACCTTGAAGTCGCGCTGAATGGTGATGCTGGTGCCGAAGTCGCCCTTCGTCAGGAGGTTCTTCATATAGATACCGTACTGCTCGTAGAAGGGCTGATCGAGGCCGCGCTCCTGTTTGACCCGCTCGATGACCTCCGGATCTTGGTACTGGCCCGCCAGGATGGTGACCGGGTCGCCCGGCCCGAAGCGGGTGATGGTGAAAGTGAAGAAGGAGACGACCAGGAGGACGAGAGGTACCCAAAGGAGACGGCGGAGGGTGTAGGCGAAGAGGCCCTGCATGGCGGGGGAGGCCGCCCGTTACTGAGCTTCCAGGGTGACGAAGCGCAGGCGGGGCACGATGGCGGGCGGGATCAGGTAGTCCTTGACATAAGGCTTGACCAGCGCGTGGTACTGGCCGAAGAAGAGGGGGAACCAGGGCACTTCATCGAGGATGATCTGCTCCGCCTGCTGGTAGAGCTGGATGCGCTGCTGCTGGTCCGGCTCCAGCAGGGCCCGTCGCAGCAGGTCGTCCACCTGCGGGTTCTTGTAGAAGGTATCGTTGTTGGGGCTCTCGCTGTCGAGGTGGATGTTGAGGATGTCGTCCTCGGCCGGGTAGTCCATGATCCAGCCGATGAGGAACGCCTGGTAGCGTCCCTGGGACACGTCCTGGAAGAAGGTGGCCGTCTCCGCCTGCTCGATCTCTACCTCCACGCCCAGGTTGTCCCGCCACATCTCGACGATGGCGGCCGTGCCCGGGCCGGAGCTGGCGCCGGTGCCGCTCTCGGCCAGGCTGATGGTGGGCAGCCCCTCCGGCCCGCCGTACTTCGATTCCTCCAGCAGCCGCCGGGCCTCGTCGGGGTTGAACTCGGGGGCCCGGGCGTTCTCGTTGTAGGCGGCCATGCCGGGCATGAGGATGCTGTTGGCCACCGGGATGGCGCCCTGGAAGATGGCGCTGGCGATCTGCTCCTTGTCGATGGCCATGGCGAACGCCTTGCGCACCGTGGGGTCGTCGAAGGGCGGCGAGTTGGTGTTGAACCCGATGTAATCGATGGCGAGGCTGGTGCCGCTGCGGTACTCCGCGTTGAGCGGGTCGGCCGGGTCCTGGACGCGCTGGAGGTCGTCCAGGGCGACGCCGGTCACGTCCACGTCACCCGCCTCGTAGAGGGTGATGCCGCTGCCGGCCTGGAGGAAGCGCACCGTCTCCACCTTGGGCGCGCCCAGGTGGTAGCGGTCGTTCGCCTTCAGGATGATCCGCTCGCCCAGGCGCCACTGCTCCAGCTTGTAGGGGCCGGTGCCGTTGGGCCGCCGCGACCAGTTCGGGTCTCCTTCTACCTGGCGCTGGTCGACCACGAAGGCGGTGGGGTAGGTGAGCTTGTAGAGGAAGGAGGGGAGGTCGCGCTCGATGGTGATGGCGACGGTCAGGTCGTCGACCGCCTGCACGCCGCGGACCTCCGTCGCCTCGCCCGCCAGCTTCTCCTTGACGCCGACGATGTCGCCGAGGAAGAACTCCGCCACCAGCGACTGGGTGGCCGGATCGGCCGCGCGCTCCAGGGAGTACTTGACGTCGTCGGCGGTGACGGGCTTCCGATCGTGGAAGAGGGCGTTCTCCCGCAGGTGGAAGGTGTAGGTGACGGTGCCATCGGCGGTGATCACCTTGCCGCCGTTCGCCTCCGAGGGGATCTCCTGGGCCAGGTCTGCCTGGAGCTGGAGCTCTGGGTCCAGGGTGAGCAGGCCGCCGAAGATCTCGACCACGTAGACGGCGGAGGCAGACTCGGTGATGACGTGGGGGTCCAGGGAGAGCGGCTCCGGGCCCAGCAGGCGCAGCTCGCCGGCGGCGGGGCCGCCGCCTCCGTCCTCGGTGCCGTTCTCTTCCTGACCCGTCGTATCCTGCGGGCCACGAACTTCGTCCTCACCCCCGCCGGCGACCAGGACGACAACCACCACACCGATGGCGACCACCAGCGCCGCCATCAGCCCCATGATCACGAGTATGACTCGGTTCATCAACCTTCCCTGTTGCTCAGCGCCGCCTTGGCGGCGCGCCCCCCGCCTTCATCGCTCTTCAACGAAAGATAGCAGAGCCTCGTATCAGCATCAACGTTCCGGCGATGGCGGAGTCTGGGCCGCCCAGGGCGGCCGCCCGGACCAGACCGCCACCAGCGGCAGCGAGGCCAGCAGCGCCACCACGGGCATGATGGGCGCGTGGAAGCGCGGGTCGCCAAAGAAAACCACGTGCACCAGCGTCCAGTAGGCGAAGAGGGAGATGAGGAGCAGGCGGCCCGGGTCGCGCAGGGAGAACCAGAGGGGCATCCCCAGCACGAAGAGGACCAGCACGGAGAAGTAGTAGACGTTGGAGAGGCCCAGGAGCCCTTCCCGCAGCCAGCCGTCCAGGAACGCCTGCCCGCCGTGGCCCTCGTTCCACTTCAGCCCTTCCTCATCGCTGTAGTAGAGCCAGAAGAGCTTCTTGAAGGGCAGCACCAGCTCGTCCTTCGGGTTGGAGATGGCGAAGTCGAGGCCCTTCCGGAAGCCTTCGGTGTTGATGCGCACCTCCCGCTCCACGGAGTCCAGCTCCGGGTGGCTGAAGACCAGCTCATCGCCGCCCGTGGGGCCGAAGTCGCCTGTCGCCGCCTCGTGGTGCCCGATCCAGAAGTCGACGCCGGCGTTGGTGGAGATGAGCACCGGCGCGTCCATCTGGATCACGTTGCGCACGCTCCAGGGCGCCACGATGAGGCCGATGCCCAGCGCCAGGGCGACCAGCCGATCGCCGATGCGGGGCCAGCTAACGCCGGAGCGCAGCCAGAAGGGGATGAGGACGACCGGCAGCAGCAGCGCCTGCCCGCGCACCAGGCTGGCCAGCCCCAGCGCCAGGCCGGCGGCCAGGAGCAGGGGCAGGTGGCGTCTGCGATGCTCTCTGGGTCGGGTCTCCAGGAGCAGCAGGTAGGCCCCCAGCAGGGCGAAGAAGGTGAAGGCCACCTCGGAGAGGGTGACGGCGGTGAAGAAGATGAGGCTGGGGAAGGCGGCGACGACGGCCGCGCCCACCAGGCCGTGTCGCGCGCCCAGCGCCCTCCGCCCGATAAGGTAGACCAGGCCCACCGTCGCCGTGCTCAGCGCGATGTTCAGCAGCTGGGCCACCTCCAGCCCCTGGCCAAAGGCCCTGTAGGCGGCGGCCAGCAGCAGCGAGTAGCCCGGTGGCCAGAAGGCGGTGGGGGTGCCGTCGATGTGGATGTAGCCCCGGCCGTCGGCCAGGGCGCGGGCGGCGAAGTCGTAGCGGAAGGCGTCGTCATCGGGCATGGGCTGCCACTGGGAGAAGGCCATCCAGATGAGACGGAGGAGGAAGGCTCCGCCCAGGATCAGCGTGAGCCAGCGGGCGTGGTCACGGATGGTCGCCTCGGCCCGCGCCTCCACCGCGCGGGTCTTGGCGAGGAACGTCGGCGGCGCAATGACGTCGACGCTGTCGGTCTGCACGCGGTGCTCCGCGCCTCCCTGCCCCACCGGGGACTAGCATATCGGAAGAGAGGGCTGAAGGCGAAGGGGGAGAAGGCTCTAGCCCCTGTCAGGGAGCGTGTGCTAGGCCTGGCGATGGGCCGTTGGCCTCTTTAAGAACCTGGCCTGTACCCATTCGGTGACCCGCTCTTCGGCGGCGGCAGGATAGGTGAAGTTCATTCGTTCGGCCGTCTCTCGCGCCAGCCAGCCGAACAGCTCCATGGTGGAGAAGAGCGCGCGCCACACATCCTCCTCATCGTAGCGGGCGAAGGTCTCGCGCAGCGCGGCTGCCGCCCGCGGGTCGGCCCACCGGTCCACGAAGCGTCCCGTGTACCAGGTCTCGTAGTCCCAGCCGTGCGTTGCCCGGGCGTGCCACTCCAGCATCCGCAGCAGCAAGTCCTTCATCTGCGGCCGCAGACGTTGTTGGCCATCCACAGCTCACCCCTGAGCGCCTGCTTGGACTGCCAGATGGAAAGGCACCAGAAAGCGTTCACCACCTCCGCGAACTCATGGTCCGTCGGACGCGGCCACTCAGCTCTCGGTGCGCAGATGTCCGCGAGCCGAGACGCCGCGCCGTCCTTGTCGAGCAGGACCCGC
>MGOB01000029.1:6206-11855 GCA_001796995.1 Chloroflexi bacterium RBG_16_68_14
GAGCCCGCGCGGGAGTAGACGCAGCGCTCCGGGCATCCGCGTGAGGAAGCGGAGCAGCAGGCCTCCCCACCTCGTCTCAAGGCTGGAGACGATGGCGAAGTCGACGGCGACTCCCCCGTCGAAGACGGCGTGCCGCACGTTCCGGTCGCCCACTGGTCCGCGGATGATGTACGTGACCCAGGGCTCCCCCACATCAGCCAGCCATGCCGTCGAGAGCAGGTAGCGCTTCGGATTCGTCGTGATGAGCATGATGTCGACGTCCGACCACTCGTCCGCCGGCTGGACCGCCCGCGCCCGCGATCCCACGACCATCGCCGTCCGGATGTCTCGCCGGCCCTTTGCGTACGCTACGAACCGTTGGAGCAGGGCGTCTACGCTTGCCTGACCTTCGATCATGGCTTCCCTCCTACCGCTTCGCTGGCCGGCAGGCCCCATCCTACCATAGAGCTGCGCATGTGAACCCGGACGGGTGACAGGACGTGAACGGACGGTGCGCTGTTTGCCAAGCAGAAAGGGCAGGTCTCATGACCTGCCCCACGTGTTCGGACTTGAGCTTGGCTAGGCCAGCGCCGGCTGCTCCGCCTTCTTCATGATCACCTCGCCGCCCTCCATGTCGATGAGGATGCGGTCGCCCTCCTGGAAGCGGTTCTCCAGCAGCGCGTCTGAGAGGCGGTCCTCGATCTCGTCCTGGATCACGCGGCGCAGCGGGCGGGCGCCGAAGACCTGGTCGTAGCCCTTCTCGCCCAGCCAGTCCTTGGCGGTGGCGGTCACCTCCATGGTGACACCCTTCATCACGAGCTGCTGCTCCACCTCCTTGAGCTGCAGCTCCACGATCTGGCGGATGTGCTCCTTGGAGAGGGCGTGGAAGACCACGGTAGCGTCGACCCGGTTGAGGAACTCCGGGCGGAAGACCTTCTTCAGCTCCTCCAGCACCTTCTCCTTCATCCGCTTGTACTGGTCCTCCGCCGACTTGGCCTCCTCCTTCTGCACCCGGAAGCCCAGCGAACTCTCCTTCCGGATCAGGTCGGAGCCGACGTTGCTGGTCATGACGATCACAGTGTTCCGGAAGTCCACCTTGCGGCCCTTGGCGTCGGTCAGGTGGCCGTCGTCGAAGATCTGGAGGAGGGTGTTGAAGACGTCCGGGTGCGCCTTCTCGATCTCATCGAACAGGATGAGGCAGTAAGACTTCCGGCGGACGGCGTCGGTGAGCTGGCCGCCGTCGTCGTAGCCGATGTAGCCCGGCGGCGCCCCCACCAGCCGCGAGACGTTGTGCTTCTCCATGAACTCCGACATGTCGAGCCGGATCATGGAGTCCTGGCTGCCGAACATGAACTCGGCCAGGATCCGCGGCAGGTAGGTCTTGCCCACGCCGGTAGGCCCCAGGAACATGAAGACACCGATGGGCCGCTTGGGGTCCTTGAGCCCCGCCCGCGAACGGCGCACCGCCTTGGAGACGGCGACGCTCGCCTCGTCCTGGCCGATCACCTTGGCGTGGAGCGCTTCCTCCATGTGGAGGAGGCGCGTCTGCTCTTCGCTGGCGATGCGGGAGACGGGGATGCCCGTCCACATGCTCACCACGTCGGCGATGTCCTCTTCGGTGACGACTGGTGGCCCCTCTTCGCTTGGCGCGCCCAGCTCCGTCTCCAGCTGCTCGATCTTCTCCTGCAGCTTCACCTCCCGGTCGCGCAGCTCGGCGGCGTATTCGTACTGCTGGCCGCTGATGGCGGCGTCCTTCTCCTTGCGCAGGCTCTCCAGCCCGCGCTGCGCCTCCTTGAGCGAGGGCGGCGTGGCCGACCTGCGGATGCGCACCCGCGAGGCCGCCTCGTCCACCAGGTCGATGGCCTTGTCGGGCAGGAAGCGGTCAGCCACGTAGCGGGAGGCCAGCTCGGCGGCGGCCCGCAGCGCCTCGTCGCTGATGGTGAGCCGGTGGTGCTCTTCGTAGCGCTCCTTGATGCCGCGCAGGATCTCGATGGTCTCCTCGACGGTGGGCTCCTCCACCAGCACGGGCTGCAGCCGGCGCTCCAGCGCGGCGTCCTTCTCGATGTACTTACGGTAATCGTCCAGCGTGGTGGCGCCGATGCACTGGAGCTCGCCGCGGGCGAGAGAGGGCTTGAGGATGTTGGCGGCGTCCACCGCTCCTTCAGCGGCGCCGGCGCCGACCAGCATGTGCATCTCGTCGATGAAGAGGACGCAGTTGCCGGCGCTCTTCAGCTCCTCAATGACCTTCTTCAGCCGCTCCTCAAACTCGCCCCGGTACTTGGTGCCGGCTACCAGCCCACCGATGTCCAGCGTCACCAGCCGCTTGCCCTGGAGCGTCTCCGGCACATCGCCGGCGGTGATGCGGTGGGCCAGCCCTTCGGCGATGGCGGTCTTGCCCACGCCGGGCTCGCCGATGAGGACGGGGTTGTTCTTGGTGCGACGGGAGAGGATCTGGATCATCCGCTCGATCTCCCGCGCCCGCCCGATGATGGGGTCCAGCTTGCCCTGGCGGGCGGCGCTGGTGAGATCCATCCCGAGCTGGTCCACCGTGGGCGTGCGCGTGGACGCCCGCGCTCCGGCGCCGGAGCTCTGCGGCATGCTCTGGGAGAGGATGCGAGTGGTCTCGGCGCGCACCCGCTCCAGGTTCACGCCCAGGCTCTCCAGCACGCTGGCGGCGATGCCTTCGCCTTCGCGGACCAGCCCCAGGAGCAGGTGCTCGGTGCCGATGTAGTGGTGGCTGAGGCGACGCGCCTCGTCGACGGCGAGCTCGATGACTTTCTTGGCGCGGGGCGTGAGGCCGATCTCGCCCATGGCGGCGCGGTCGCCCCGGCCGATGATGAACTCGACGGCGGAGCGCACCTTGCTCAGCTCCACGCCCAGATTGGAGAGCACCTTGGCGGCCACGCCGTCGCCCTCCCGCACGAGGCCAAGGAGCAGGTGCTCAGTGCCGATGTAGTTGTGGTTGAAGCGCTGGGCCTCTTCTTGGGCCAGCGTCAGAACCCGGCGGGCGCGCTCCGTGAACTTGTCGAACCGATCTGCCATGGTACCCTCTGCATCCACCTTAGCACACGGCTTTCGGCGAAGTCCAGAAGGACGGGGCGCAGCCTCTTAGAGTGTGGCGGGTTCTTCCTCCTCGTCGTCGGCCGAGGCGGATGCGTCCGGTCCTTCTGGAGTGCTGTTGACGTCCTCCTCGGCTGGTTCCTCCTCGGCTGGTTCCTCCTCGGCGGCGACCTCAGCCGGCTCCGGTACGGGTTCCTCCTCACCGGTTGTCGCTTCGGTCGTCTCGGCTGCTGGTTCGTCCTCGGCGACCGAGGCCTCGGCCATTTCGGGTGCTGGCTCCTCGACAGCGACGGAGGCCTGAGCCGTTTCGGGTGCCGGTTCCTCCGCGACGATGGCGGCCTCGGCCGTTTCGGGTGCTGGCTCCTCGACGGCGATGCTGGCCTCGGCCGGCTCCGTCACAGCCTCTTCAGCGATAGTGGCTTCGACAACCTCCTGCGCTGGCTGCTCCTCTTCGGCGGCGGTCTCAGCCGTTTCGAACGGCGGCTCCTCCTCGACCGCGATCTTGGGCAGCGGGCCCTCCCGCGCCTCGAACTCGGCGCGGATGTCGTCCGGAACGCTGAGCACCTCGCCGCCCTCGCTGAAGACGAAGCCCATCGCCTCTCCCTCCTCGCGGGCGCGGCGGAGGCTCAGGCCCAGCCGGTGGCGGCTCCGCTCGATGCGGACGATCTTGAGGGGGAGGAGGTCTCCTTCCTGTACCACCTCCTTGGGGTGGCCGATCCGTCGGTCGACTAGCTCCGAGACGTGGACCAGTCCTTCGACGGGCCCCTCGATGCGGGCGAAGGCGCCGAAGGTGACTAGCTTGGTCACCAGTCCCGTGACGACCTGGCCCTCTTTGTATTTATCGACGATGGCGTCCCACTGTTCAGGCCTGGCCCGGCGCAGGCTGAGGGCGATCTTCTTATTCTCCGGGTCGATCTTGGTCACATAGACGTCGACTTCGTCGCCGACGTTGAAGAGCTCCATAGGCGACTTGTCGCGCTCCCAGGTGAGCTCGGAGAGGTGCGCCAGCCCGTCCGCCCCTCCCAGGTCAACGAAGACGCCGAAGCTGCGGACGCTGGTGATGCGCCCCCGGCGGATATCGCCCTCCCGCAGCTCCTGGATCAGCCGCTCCTTCTGCTGGAGGCGCCACTCCTGGAGGGCGGCCCGCTCCGAGAGGATGACCCGGTTGCGACGGCGGTTGACCTCGATCACCTTGAGCCGCAGGGTGCGGCCCACCGCCTCGGCCAGACTGTTGCCGTCATCCCGGCCCCGGTCCGGCCGGACGCCCACCAGTTGGGACATGGGCACAAAGGCGCTCACGCCCTCCACGTTCACCAGCAGGCCACCTTTGTTGTAGCCGGTGACCTGGCCCTCGAAGCTCTCGCCGGACTCGAACCGTTCCTGGAGGGTGTGCCAGCCCTTCTCGCCGCGGGCCTTGTCCAGGGAGAGGACGATCTGGCCATCCAGCGCGTCCGGCTGCAGGACGAAGACGAGCACCTTCTCTCCGGCCGGGAGCTGACTCTCCGCGCCGGAGCCCAGGGACTGCATCTCATGTTTTGGGATGATCCCCTCGGACTTGGCGCCGATGTCGATCAGGGCGCCGTCCCGGTCCCATCCCATCACTGTGCCTTCGAGGATCTCGCCCCGTTGGGGCGAGCGATAATCGAGTCCCTCCTCAAGGAGGGTTGCCATATCGGCGGGCCGTTCCCTGCTGCCCGCCTCGCCGCCGGGTGGCGGCGGTGCCTGGGGATCGCTCGTCAAACTGCTACGTCCTCCTTCCGCGGGTGGCCTCGGCCCGCCCATGGGGACGGGGCGTGTCCGGCCAGGCCAAGGCATCGGCCCATTCTAGCACAGCCCTTCTGTCAATGAAAGGCGAGGGCAGACCGACGACCGGCTGTCCGGTGCACTGCAGGTGGGCTCTGGATGTGCGCCGTCATCGAACAAACGGAGGCGCCCCGAGCGCATCGGGGCGCCTCTTTGTTGGTTGGTAGCGGGAGAGGGATTCGAACCCCCGACCTTCGGGTTATGAGCCCGACGAGCTACCGCTGCTCCATCCCGCGTCGTACTTGCGCCGAGGATTCGCGGTTCCCGACCTCCCCGACCTGAGTCGGGGCGAGCTACCGCTGCTCCATCCCGCGCCGGCGTCAGGCTGCCAGCATCCCTGCCGGAGCCTGACGATTAACGATACCGTCTTCGGCGGTGGGCCTCAACCCACCGTCCCTGAACAGTGTTGCCTGCGGCCCGCCTGGTGGCGGGCGGTAGTGCGCGCGCACTACTGTAGGTCAAGCCCTCGGCCATTAGTACGGCTTAGCTGCGTCCGTTGCCGGACTTCCACCTGCCGCCTATCAAACGGGTGGTCTTCCCGTGGCCTTACTCCCTTAACGGGATGGGAGGCCTCATCTTGGGGGGGGCTTCGCACTTAGATGCTTTCAGCGCTTATCCCTGCCAGACTTGGCTACCCGGCGGTGCCCCTGGCGGGACAACCGGTACACCAGCGGTCTGTCCGTCCCGGTCCTCTCGTACTAGGGACAGCTCCCCGCAAGCCTCCTGCGCCCACGCCGGATAGAGACCGAACTGTCTCACGACGTTCTGAACCCAGCTCGCGTGCCGCTTTAACCGGCGAACAGCCGG
>MGOB01000030.1:0-841 GCA_001796995.1 Chloroflexi bacterium RBG_16_68_14
TACCACCTCGCTCAGGCCCTAATTCTAGCTTGGGGCCTTCCCTGGTGTCAATCGCGATACGAAGCGGGCCGCTCCCAGCGGTACCACCTCGCTCAGGCCCTAATTCTAGCTTGGGGCCTTCCCTGGTGTCAATCGCGATACGAAGCGGGCCGCTCCCAGCGGCGGCCGGCCACGCCGGCCGGCGAACCGTCCTTGGGCAGGTGCGTTTCTTCGGCACGGCGGGCCAAGATCGCGCTGGCCACCCCTGCCGCCGACACGAGGAGACCTATCAAGGTCAGCACCCAGCTTATGCCGACAACGTCGGTAAGCGCGCCGATGGCCAGCAGGGGCAAGAGGGAGAAGAAGTTGGCGGAGACGATCTGGGTGGTGAAGATACGGCCCCGCATCTCGGCAGGGGCCCGCTCATGCAGGATGGTCTGGGCTGGCGCGTTGAGCAGGGCATAGCTGAGGCCCATGGGGAAGGCGAAGACCATGGTCAGGGTGACCAGTATTCCCAGCCCGGCTACGCCGTCGGGGGTCAGGATGTGGGTCCACTCCAGCGCGGCCGCCAGGGGCTCCACGAGGGCCAGGGCTACCAGACAGAGGGCGATGCCGGTCAGACCCATCGTCACCACCCGCTCCCGGCCGATGCGAGCAGCGAACCAGGAGATGAACCGCAGCCCCACCAGGGCGCCCACGCCTGTAGGAGCGAAGACGTAAGCGGCGTTATCGGGCGGGACACCCAGGGTGTCCTTCATGAAGCGGGGGATGAGGATGGCGAAGAGCAGGACGAGGGTGCTGCTGAGGGTAAGCTGCACCAGGGCCATCACTGAGTCGAGGTCGCCGCGCAGGGCGTGCCAGG
>MGOB01000030.1:1010-1917 GCA_001796995.1 Chloroflexi bacterium RBG_16_68_14
CGCCAGGAAGACGATGCCCGCGAACTGGGCGCTGGTGAGGGTGAAGTTGTAGAGCGTGTTGGCGGTCATCAGCCGGTTCTTGGCCACCAGGGTGGGGATCAGGGCCACCACTGCCGGGTTGAAGAACTGGCTGGCGGCGGCGAAGACCAGGATCAGGCCGTAGATGGCCCACACCTCCGAGTGGAAGAACAACAGACCCAAGCAGGTGGCGGCACGGATGAAGTTGGTGACCGTGAGGACGCTCTCCTTGCGCCATCGGTCCAGCAACACGCCAACGGGCATGCCAAATAGGGTAGAGGGCACGATAAAGAAGAAGACCAGCAGGGTGGTATGGATGGTCGAACCGGTAAGGTCGAGGACGACGACCAGCAGGGTGAAGAGGAGGGCGTACTGAGCGGTCTGGGCCAGGGCCTGATTGACCCACAAGGCCGCGAAGCGGCGATCGGCCAAGAGAAGGCCGGTGCTTCGCGGCGGCAGGAACTCCGAGTCGTCGGCGCCGTTCATGACGCTGTCCGGGCTAGGCTCTCCGCCTGGGGGCCGACGCGGAGGCGGCTGTAGACGGCGGCTGCCACCACGGCCAGCGTCACCAGGATGATGACGATCCGGGCGCTCACCAGTTCGGCCAGGCCACCGACGATGAACAGCGGGATGATGGAGGCGACGCTGCCCAGCATCATCTGGGCGGCGAAGATGCGCCCCTGCATCTCCACCGGTGCCCGTTCGTTTAGGACGGCGCGGGCCGCGACGCTGACCAGGGAGAAGGCGAAGCCCAGGGGGACGGCGAAGGCCATGGCCACCGTGGCGGTGAGGGAAAGGCGGCTCCACTCCCAGATATCGGCCAGGTAGCTGCCCTGGGACTCGAAGAGGTTGGCCCACTCCTCGACGAAGCCCAGGGCGGCCAGGCAGG
>MGOB01000030.1:1960-2443 GCA_001796995.1 Chloroflexi bacterium RBG_16_68_14
GATGTGAGCGTCCAGCCAGGGGACGAGCCGCAGCCCCAGCAGCAGCCCCAGCCCCGCGGGGGCGAAGACGAAGGCCACGTTGTCCACCCGCGTGCCCAGGACATCGTCCACGTAGTGGGGGATAAGGACGGCTAGCACCAGGACGGCCGTGGTGACCAGCGTAAGCTGGACGAGGGCGTTGTAGGCCACGGTGTCGGCCATCAGGAAGCGCCAGGCCTGCTGGAACTGCTCGGTCAGGGTGCCCGGCGAGGTGGCCTCCGCCTGAGGCGGACCGACCAGGGGCTGATCGGCCTGCTGTCGGGGCCGCGGCGCCAGGTGCCCCAGCGAGAGCACGGCCACGGCCGCTCCGGCATAGAGCAGCGCTGTCAGCACGAAGAGCGGCCTCTCCCCCACCGTCTTCATGAACACCGTCGCCAAGAAGAGCATCCCCACCCCCTGGGCGATGAGGGACGTGAGGTTCAGGAGGGCGTTGGCCGCTGTCAG
>MGOB01000030.1:2561-2979 GCA_001796995.1 Chloroflexi bacterium RBG_16_68_14
AAGAAGGCCACGCAGGCCAGGGCGCGCAGGGACTGGCTCAGGAACATCACCGCCTGCCGCGGCCAGCGGTCGGCGGCCAGGCCTGTGTGCAGGCCCACCAGCACACCGGGCAGGAGGAAGGAGAAGATGAGGATGCCGCTATGGATGCTGGAGCCCGTTCGATTCACGACCACGATGAGGAGGCCGTAGTACATGGCGTGCGAGGCGCTGGAGGAGAAGAAGCGGGCCAGGCACAGCGAGACGAAGCGGCGGTTCTCCAGCAGGGAGTCCGTCGCGGGCGGCGTCAGCGCCCAACTGGGGCGCAGAGCCCGCTCGTCCATCAGCGTCCTGGCTCCGCCGGAGGCTGATCAGCCCCCCGCGATAAGAACGTCTTCAGCCGCTTCTCCACGACGCTTCGCTCGAGCAGAACTCGCCGGCC
>MGOB01000030.1:3218-4239 GCA_001796995.1 Chloroflexi bacterium RBG_16_68_14
ACGCATAGAGGATCTGTCGGGATGAATTTATGATAAACCCCTCGCCGTCCTCGTCCAAGGCGTTGCGCACGGCGGCCTCAATGTCTGCGCCCTGAGCGCCCACGCCCGGCAAGAGGAAAGGCAGCCGCGGGCACAGCCGGCGGATGCGCCCCAGCTCCCCGGGGAAGGTGGCGCCCACCACCAGCCCCACGTTGCCGTGCTCGTTCCAGCGGTCGCGCGCCAGCTCAGCCACGACCTCGTACAGCGGCCGCCCTTTGGCGGAAGGGCCCTCGCCGGTGACCGTCAGCGCCTGGAGGTCGGCGCCGCCAGGGTTGGAGGTGCGGCAGAGCACGAAGACGCCCTTATCGGGCCGCTGCAGGAAGGGGGCCAGGGAATCGGTGCCCAGGTAGGGGTTCACCGTGGCGGCGTCGAATCCGTAGACGTCGAACAGGGCCCGGGCGTAGGCGTCAGCCGTGGAGGCGATGTCGCTGCGCTTGCCGTCGGCGATTACCGGCAGGTGGCGAGGGACGGCCTCGAGTGTACGCTGCAGCACCTCCAGGCCCTGGGGGCCCATGGCCTCGTAGAAGGCCAGGTTCGGTTTGTAGCAGCAGGTCAGGTCGGCGGTGGCCTCGACGATGGCCCGGTTGAAGGCGACGACGTCCTTTTCGGGCAGAAGCGAGGGGTGTGGGTCGAGGCCCACGCAGAGGAAGCTATGGTTGGACTGGCTGGCCTGTCGCAGCTTGGCGAAAAACACGAGGTGGCGCCCTCCCCTTCCGCCGAATATTATAGGCGAGGACTGGGGGCGTCAAGGCGAATGAAGCTCGAAGTGGCCTTCCTTCCCTCCCTCTTGCGGGAGCCAGGTCGATACGTCTGCGTGGTGGTCGACGTGCTGCGGGCGTCTTCGAGCCTGGTGGTGCTGCTGGAACGGGGGGTGGAGGAAGTGCTCCTGGCGGGCAGCATCGGCGAGGCGCGGCGACTGGCGCGGGAGCGACCGCACTACCTCCTCTGCGGCGAGCGGGGTGGCCTGGCGCCGCGTGGCTTC
>MGOB01000030.1:4522-4689 GCA_001796995.1 Chloroflexi bacterium RBG_16_68_14
CCGTCGTCGGCCTGGGGCGAGAGACGCCTCGTCTGGAGTTATCGGACGCGGCCCTGGCGGCGCTCACCCTCTATCGCGCCCACCAGGGCCAGGAGCAGGCCGCCCTGCGCGCCTCCAGCCACGCCCGCGACCTCGAGGCGCTGGGCCTGGGCGAAGACCTATCGTTC
>MGOB01000030.1:4956-5082 GCA_001796995.1 Chloroflexi bacterium RBG_16_68_14
AGCAGGCCGCCCAGGCTGAGGGCGGTGGCCACCGCCCCCAGGGAACGGCCCAGGTAGGCCGTCAGGTCGGTATCCTCCGGCACCCTCCAGCGCAGCCTCTTGGCCCAGCGCAAGGGCTACAGCAGG
>MGOB01000031.1:0-600 GCA_001796995.1 Chloroflexi bacterium RBG_16_68_14
AGGCGCAGCCGCTGTCGCAGGGAGGCGGGCAGCGGGTCGGCCAGGGAGTCGACGTAGCCCTCCAGCGCCTGGCGGGCCAGGCGGCGGACGGTGCGGCCGGAGAGGCCGGTGGTGAGGGGATAGACCGGCACCAGCCGGCCGGTGTGGGTCAGCTCCTCGTCCGCCTCCCAGATCTCCCACTCGGGGTTCTCGAAGGTGGGCCGCCCGTGGTAGAGGGCGACGCGGCCGGAGAGGACGATCTCTGCGTTGGTGCGCAGCTGGCGGGCGACCCAGGGGTTGTTGAACCAGACGACGCGCATCATGCCGGACTCGTCGCCCACGTCGGCCAGGGTGCCCTTGAGGCGGCCGAGCTGGGCCTCCTGGGCGCTCCAGACCCGGGCCCGCACGGTCCCCTCCTCCCCAGGGGTGAGCTCCGAGATCTTGCGCAGCTTCGCGAAGTCGTTGTGGCGCCGGGGGAAGAGGTAGAGGAGGTCGCGGATGGTGCGCACGCCCAGCTTCTCGAAGCGGGCGGCGAGGCTGGATTTCACCCCCTTGAGGACGGTGATGGGCGCCTCCACCCCCGCTGGCTGCTCTCGCCTCGGCGGGGCAGGCCGGGGGGGA
>MGOB01000031.1:619-865 GCA_001796995.1 Chloroflexi bacterium RBG_16_68_14
CGGCAGCCGCCCTTCGGCGACGGCCAGCGTCTCCTCCAGCCAGCGACGGCGCGCCTGCTGGGACAGCCGCTGGTAGCCGCCCGAGGGCAGCGAGCGGACGGCGCGCAGGGCGGGCGAGTTGGCGGGGAGCTCATTGCGCGCCAGGAGCGTGCGCAGGAAGCGGTCGAGGCCGCCCATGACGGCCGTGTCGTCGTAGCCCCTGGCGCGCTCCAGCGCCAGGACCTTGCGCAGCCGCTCCAGCGTCTG
>MGOB01000031.1:898-4097 GCA_001796995.1 Chloroflexi bacterium RBG_16_68_14
CGGGCTCACGCCGGCGGCTCCGCCAGGACGACCACCAGGCCGATCATGCCGGGGCCGCCGTGGACGCCCAGCACCGGCCCAAAGCGGCCGATGCGCACGCTGGCGCCGGGCTGGCGGCGCTGTACCTCATCGGCGAGGAAGCGGGCGTCCTCCGGGCTGGTGGCATGCATTACCGCCGCCTCCTCGACCGCACCTTCGCTCAGGCAGATGCGCAGCATCTCCTCCAGCGCCTTCTGGTGGGTGCGGACGCGGGTGAGGGGGAAGGCCTCGCCGTCCCGGATGGTGAGGATGGGCTTCAGCCGCAGCAGCCCGCCCAGGAAGGCCTGGGCGCGGCCGATGCGGCCGCCCCGGCGCAGGTACTCCAGCGTGTCGAGGGCGACGGCCTGGCGCTGGCGCCGGAGGACGGAGCGGGCGGCCTCGGCGCAGGCCTCCAGGGAGGCGCCCTGCCGCGCCGCCTGAGCGGCCGCCACGGCGGGCATACCCAGCGCCATCGAGACCGTGCCGGAGTCCATCACCTCGACCTGGCAGCGGTCAGCGAGGGCGCGAGCCGCCTGCTGCGCCGTCGTCACCGTGCCCGAGAAGCGGGACGAGACGTGGATAGAGAGGATGCGGTCGGTCTGCTCCGCCAGCCTCTCGTACGTCTGCTGAAACTCACCGACGGACGGCTGGGAGGTGCGGGGCAGGTGCGGGGCGTGCTCGAGGCGGCGGAAGAACTCCTCGCTGGTGAGGTCGATGCCATCACGAAAGCTCTCCTCCCCGAAGAACACGTGGAGGGGCACCACCGTGATCTCCAGCTCCTGAGCGACCTCAGGCGGCAGGTCGGCGGTGCTGTCGGTCACCACCCGCACCGGACGGGCGGGCCTGGCCGGGAGGAGGCGGCGCAGCCTCTGGAAGATGGTCATTCCAGCGAGAGGAGGTACGGGTAGTGGGGCTGGCCACCCCGCACCAGCTCGACCTCGAGCGCCGGGTAGCGGGCGCGCAGCTCGCCTGCGAGCGCCTCGGCGTCCTCGTCGCGCACGTCCTGCCCGGCGTAGAGGGTGAGGAGGGTCGCTTCGGGCGAGAGCATCGCGTCCACGCACTGGGTGACGGCGCTGGCGACGTCCTCCGCCACGGCCCGCAGGGAACCGTCGATGAGGCCGATGGCCTGGCCCGTCTCGACCCGTCGACCTTTGAAGACGGTGGCGCGCACCGCCCGGGTCACCTCGGCGGAGCGGACGGAGGCGAGGGCGCGCTCCATCGCCTCGGCGTTCGCCTCGAAGGTGAGGTCCGGGTTGAGGGCGAGGACGGCGGCCACGCCCTGGGGGATGGAGCGGGAGGGCACTACCTTCACCCGCTTCGAGGCGCGGCCGGCGGCCTGCTGCGCCGATGCGATGATGTTCTTGTTGTTGGGCAGCACGATCACCTGCTCCGCCGGGCACGCCTCGATGGCTTCCAGGATCTCGCCGGCGCTGGGGTTCATGGTCTGGCCCCCCTGCACCAGGTGGGTCACTCCCACGCTGCGAAAGGCGGCCTCGATCCCCTCACCGGCGGCGACGACGACGATGTCGATGGCCACCATCACCGGCGCTGGCGGTGGCCCCTCCGAGACGAAGCGCCGGATCTGCGCCTCCAGGTTATCCACCTTTACCTGGGTGAGCTCTCCCAGCGAGCGGCCGTAGGCGAGGGCGTCATCGGGACGGGCGGTGTGGAGGTGGACGCGCAGCAGAGCGTCCTCGCCGACGACGAGGAGCGAGGTGCCCAGGGAAGCGAGGTCCCGACGGACAGCCGTCGGGTCCAGGCCGTGCCCGCGCACCATGAACTCGGTGCAGTAGCCGCTCTCGCCGTGCTCGACCTCGTGCAGGGAGGCCGCCTCGCTGCGCCAGCCGGCCTCGACGGCCGACTGTGGCGCCAGTAGCACGTCCAGCGGCTCGCCGCGGAGGGAGCGGAGCAAGCCTTCCAGGATGATGGCCAGCCCTAGGCCGCCGGCATCGACGACGCCCGCCTCCTTGAGGACGGGCAGGAGCTCCGGCGTGCGTGCCACGGCATCGTTGGCGGCGGAGACCGCCCGCGCCAGCACCTCTTCCACCGTGCCGGCCGGCTCCCGCGCGACCGCCTCCGCCGCCTCGCGTATTACCGTCAGGATGGTGCCTTCTACGGGCTCGGAGAGCGCCTCGTAGGCGTCGGCGGCGGCGGCGGAGAAGGCGGCGGCCAGCGCCGGGCCGTCGGCCTCGCGGCAGCCGTCCAGCGCCGCAGCGAAGCCGCGTAGGACCTGGGAGAGGATGACGCCGGAGTTGCCGCGCGCGCCCATGAGGGTGCCGTGGGCGAGCGCCCGCGCGGCCGACGACACCTCGTCGCCGCCGGTGGCCGCCAGCTCATCGACGCCGGCGCGCAGGGTGAGGTGCATGTTGGTGCCGGTATCGCCGTCGGGCACGGGGAAGACGTTGATGGCGTTGAGGGCTGAGATGTGGCGTCGCAGCAGCGAGCAGGCGTCGCTGAAGAGGGCGCGCAGCAGCGGCCCGTCTAGCGTGGCGGCGCCTCGCGCCTGCGCAGCGACCCGGCCTGGTCGGGCCGTCCGGGCGGGGTCATCGGGTGGTCTGCCCATGGGGTATGCCTGGGTTGTCTCCTACCCCCGGCCTTGGTACGATGGGATATCGCATTCTAGCCTGCCCCTACGAATGGGGGCAAGGCGGTACAGTAAGGATCACACTCTCGATGCCAGCGCAGTGCGACCGGTGCGGCAAGAGCACGGCCTTCGGCCGGAACATCAGGCACAAGAGTACCGGCCGCTGGCAGAGGAAGGCGTCGCGGACGCCCCGGCTGTTCCGGCCCAACCTCCACCGGCAGGTGGTCTGGCGGGACGGACGCCAGGTGAAGCTCACCCTCTGTACCCGCTGCCTGCGCAGCGAGTCGAAGACGGCGGGCTAGCTTCTGGTGTTCGTCGCACCGGTTCTGGCCGGGCTACTAACCTATCTGGCGCTCGCGTTCCCAATCTACGCTCTCTTCTACCGCATTGAGCCTTACGACCCCGGCACAGGTGGCGGCCTCGCCGCGTACAGAGTCTTGTTGTCCTTAGCGTACCTCGTTCATCTCTTCTCCAGCCTTGGGGTCACCTTCTTGTTTGCACGAGGGGTTCGTGTTCCAGTGGGTGGGGTGTTTGCCGCAGTCACACCCGTTCTCCTATTCCTCGGCGTGCCGACCCTCTGGTGGGTCGCCTTCTACG
>MGOB01000031.1:4108-9116 GCA_001796995.1 Chloroflexi bacterium RBG_16_68_14
CGTTCCCGTGGGGAGGGATCACATGCAACTAGGGCAGCAGAGTTCCAAGAGGTAATCTAGCAGCGTGGACTACTCCGTAGTTATGCACGCGGCTGAGGAGAGCGGGTACTGGGTCGAAGTACCCGCTCTCCCGGGCTGCTATTCGCAAGGGAAAAGCGTAGAGGAAGCCCTGGCGAACGTAAGAGAAGCCATCGCGCTGTACTTGGAGGCACTCAGGGAGGAAGGTCAGCAGGTTCCCAGGGACGAGGACGTCGTCTTCAAAGTGGCGGTCGTCGCCTAGCTAGAGTTCAATACCATGAGGCCGACATGCCGCGTGGCGTCCAAGCAGTCGCCTACGCCCGCGTCTCCACCCCCGCCAGCGCCTGCCGCAAAGCGGCCATGTTCTCCCCTACCGACGCCTCATCGTTGAACACGGCGGAGCCTGCTACCAGGACGGTCGCGCCCGCCTGAGCGCAGGCGGCGGCGTTGTGCACCTTCACGCCGCCGTCGATCTCGATGTCAGGCGTGAGGCCGCGCTCGTCCAGCAGGGCGCGCAGGCGGCGGACCTTGGGTAGGGTGTTGGGCAGGAGCGACTGGCCGCCCCAGCCGGGGTTGACGCCCATCACCATCACCTGGTCCGCCTCCTCTAGCGCCTCCTTGATGGCGGAGAGGGGCGTGCCGGGGTTGAGGCAGACGCCGGCGCGGCAGCCCAGCGCCTTGATCTGCTGGAGTACGCGGTGCAGGTGCGAGCACGTCTCCGCGTGCACGTTGAGGATAGCGCTCCCGGCCTGGGCGAAGGCCTCGATCTGGCGTTCCGGCCGCTCGATCATGAGGTGGACGTCCAGGGGGAGGCGCGTCACCTTGCGCATCGCCTCGACCACCAGGGCGCCGAAGGTGATGGGCGGGACGAAGTGGCCGTCCATCACGTCCAGGTGGAGGTAGTCGGCGCCGGCCTCTTCGACCGCGCGCACCTCGTCGGCCAGGCGGGCCAGGTCGGCGGTCAGGAAGGACGGGGCGATCTTGATAGCTGCCATCTTGTTTTGATCTGTGTAATCGTACCGGATCCTATGTACCACGGTTCGCCGCCTCGCGCTACGGCCATGGTGCGGACAGATAATGGCCCCTTGCTGTACACTGAGGCGAAGGGAGAGGACCTGTGAAGCGAGCTATGGTTGCCATCTTGGCGGGTGCCGTCCTCCTGGTGGCATGCGGCGGGGGTGACGATGCGCCTGCTGGAGAGCAGGCCGATGACGCCGTGCGACAGGAGATCGCCGAGGCGGCGGAGGGCTTCTACGAGGCGTTCGCCAACGGCGACGTCGAGAAGCTGGCTGCCTACTGGTCGCAGACGTGCGACCAGGCCAGTATCGAGGCGGCAACGGCCGCCTCGGTGTCGGGGGCGAGCTTTTTCGAAGGGGGGTTGGACGTCACCGTGGACAGTGGCGCCCTGGTGGTCCGGGTCATCAGCGACGACCATGTCGTCATAGACCCGGCCGACCAGCCGGCAGGCACCTTCTCGGGGACTGTAGGTGGCCGCACAATCGAATCTGGAGATCCGGAGGAGGCGCAGGGTGACCCGCTGGAGCTGGTTCGCGAGGGTGGTGTCTGGCGCGTAGCGAACTGCGCTGCCTTCGCGCCGGAGGGCGGCTAGGCTTCAACCTGTCGCGCGCGATCGCCGGGCTGAAGCCCGGCCTTCAGTCAGGGCCAGCCTGCGCCGCCACCTGAGCAACGCGGCTGCCACTTGCCTCGGCGCCGTGCCGCCCGGCGCGTCCCGCGCCCGCAGCGCCGACGTAAGGTCCAGCTTCGTCACTTCCTCCGAGAACAGGGGCGAGAAGCGCCGGTACTCGGCCAGCGTAAGCTGGGAGAACGATTTGCCCCGTTCCTCGGCGTACTGTACCAGGCGGCCGACCACCTCGTGGGCCCGGCGGAAGGGGAGGCCCCGGCGCACCAGGTAGTCCGCCAGGTCCGTCGCCAGGGCGTAGTCCGCCGTGGCGGCGCGGCGGGCGCGTTCGACGTCGAAGCGGAGCTCTGGGACCATGGCCGCGAAGACTGCCAGCGTCTCGAGCAGGGTGTCCTCGGCCTCGAAGAAGGCGCGCTTGTCCTCCTGGAGGTCGCGGTTATAGGCCAGGGGCAGCGCCTTCAGGGTGGTGAGGATGGAGAGAAGCTGCCCGTAGACCCGGCCCGTACGCGCCCGCGCCAGCTCTGCCACATCAGGGTTGCGCTTCTGGGGCATGATGCTGGAGCCGGTGGCGAAGGCCTCCGGCAGGCGGAGGAAGCCGAACTCAGCGCTGGACCAGAGCACCATCTCCTCCGCCAGCCGCGAGAGGTGGGTCATGCACAGGGCGGCGGCGGCGATGAAGTCGACGGCGAAGTCGCGGTCGGAGACGGCGTCGATGCTGTTGTCGCTGATGCGCGAGAAGCCCAGCTCGTGGGCGACGGCCTCGCGGTCGATAGGGTAGGGGACGCCCGCCAGGGCGCCGCTGCCCAGGGGCAGCACGTCGGCGCGGCGGCGGGCGTTGGCGAAGCGATCGATGTCGCGCTCGAGCATCTCCAGGTAGGCCAGCAGGTGGTGGGCGAGCAGCACCGGCTGCGCCCGCTGGAGGTGGGTGTAGCCGGGCATGGCCAGCTGGCGGTTCGCCTCGGCCAGTGCGAGCAGGGCGCGCTGGAGGGCGCGGACGGCGGCGACGGCGCGGTCGCAGGCGCCCTTGGCGTAGAGGCGGAGGTCTGTGGCGACCTGGTCGTTGCGGGAGCGGGCGGTGTGGAGCCGGCCCGCCGCCGCGCCGATCTTCTCCCGGAGGCGCGCCTCCACGTTGGTGTGCACGTCCTCCAGCTCCTCCCGCCACGGGAAGCGGCCGTCCGTCATCTCGCGCTGGATCTCCCGCAGGCCGCGCACGATGGCGCTGGCGTCGGCGCGGGGGATGATGCGCTGGCGGCCCAGCATGCGGGCGTGGGCGATGGAGGCGGCGATCTCCTCGCGCCAGAGGCGCCGGTCGATAGGAAGCGAAAGCGTATAGGCCTCAGCCAGCGGGTGGGTCGCCTGGCGGAAGCGACTACCCCACGTCTTGGTGGGGCGCTGCCTGCGGGGTGTGGAGGGCCTAGGCATCGGTCTCGCAATGCCCGAAGCTCGAAGCGACGGGGGTAAGGGCCGGACAGAGCTGAAGCTCTGTCCCTACGGCCTCCACCCCACCCCGCTCGCGAGAAGGCGGCAACTGCTCTGTCCGAATCACTGTCATCGCCGACGGTGCGCCTGCGCGCACAGCATAGATCGATTAGTCGCGCTGGGAACAGGGAGCCATGGAGTCAGCGCGGGCCTGGTTGCCGTCCGTCCCGGAACGGAGGCAGATCAAGAAGCTGGCGCAGCGCGTCCACTACGTAGTCGGGCAGGACACCGTCTACCTGCTCGCGAACGTTGGGATACCGGCGCCAGACGGTGGCCATCCCCAGCGCCTGGGCCCCGGCCACATCGGCGCGCAACGAGTCGCCCACCATCACCGCCTCCTGCGGCTCGATGCCGAGGCCCTCCAGGGCGTGCTGGAAGATCTTGGGATGGGGCTTCATGTAGCCGACATCGCAGGAGACGACCATCGCGTCGAATAGCTGGTCTAGGCCGAACTCTTCCACCTCCTGGGTGAAGCCTGGGCCGCCGAACACCCGGTTGGTGACGCAGGCGAGGCGGTAGCCCTGGCGTCGCAGCGCCTCCAGGGTCTCGATGGCGTCATCGAAGAGGCGGCGGCCGAAGAAGGGGCCCTCCAGGTTCCAGGTCTGCCAGAGCTGCTCGCTCTCCTCCGGGGTAAGGTCCAGCCCCTTGGCCGCCGCTACCTCTCCCACCAGCGTCGGAAAGTGGGGGCTGACGCAGTGGGTCTCGTAGGCCCTCCGGTCGGCTGCTTCGATGGCCAGGCGAATATCGCGCCCGAGGAAGAAGAGCTCACCCTCCGGCTCGACACTCCAGGAGCGGAGCAGCGCGGAGATGCGTCGTACCGTCTCCTCGCGTATCTTCTCCACCGGCGGCGGCTCCGGGATGTGCCAGAGGGTATTGCCCAGGTCGAACAGGACGGCGCGGATGGCCATAGCGCCCCCATGCTACCGGATGCGCCCGCGCAGGCGCTAGTAGCGGTCAGCGCTAGTGGTCGCGAATGGTACCGTGTTCTTGTTGACCCCCCTGCCCGGTGCTAGAATGGCCTCGACGACGGGATGTGGCGGGTGAGCGAGTTGGGCAGGGGATGGATAACGACTTCTTCCTGGACTACGACGAGATCATCAAGACTATCCAGACGGCGGAAGTGATCACCTTCCGCTTTGTTGTCGTCAACCAGCGGCTCCTCATCGACAACCGTTCGTCGGAGATCGACCCGCCCCTGGTGAAGCTTGTCCCCCGCGCTACCAGCGTCGAGGAGCGTTTTCGCAGCCTGAAGCAGTTGCGCCCCCGCTTCCGCCTGCCCGACAAGATCAGCGCCATCTGGTGGCCCAAGTTCGTGGACAGCCTGGAGACGCGCGGCGTCTGGGACGCCATCGTCCAGCGCATTGAGTCTGCCGGCTTCTCCGAGGCCGCGCACCAATGCGCTGGTGTCCTCCAGGAGCTGCGGACGCTGGAGCGGCAGGAGGTGCGGAACGCCATCACCGGCGAGGGGTATCAGGCGCTCTGGGAGAAGTAGACACCCGAGATGGAGCGCCGGCGCTTCCTGCGGCTGGTCCGCCTAGCCCTGGCGGAGCTGCCCTCGCCCTATCGTGACTGGCTGGCCAACGTGGACGTGGTAGTGGAGCGCAGGCCGCGCGCCCATCATCTGCGCACCGCCGGGCTGGGCCCCGGCGAGACCCTCTTCGGCCTCTATGAGGGCATCCCCCTCACCGAGCGCGCCAGCGACTACGGCCTGGTGCTGCCCGACAAGATCACCATCTTCCAGGAGCCGCTGGAGCGCGAGTTCTCCAACGACGCTGAACTGGAGGAAGAGGTGCGGCGCACCGTCCTCCATGAGCTGGCCCACCACTTCGGTATCTCGGACGAGGAGCTGGAGCGGCTGGGGCTGGACTAACA
>MGOB01000031.1:9125-9763 GCA_001796995.1 Chloroflexi bacterium RBG_16_68_14
GGGTTCTGCCCACCAGCCGATACTACGGTTGAAGACTCTGCCGGCCCCTGCGGCCGAGCCTGGAGCACGTACGAGCCGATGTAATGCGCTCTTTGCTGCTAGAGAAGCTCACGCTGCTCGCCGTCGAGCTGCACGCCTGCGCGCGAGGACAGCGGGGGCAGGCGCTGGCCGAGTACGCACTCATACTCACCGTCGTGGCCGTTGGGGTCGGCATCCCCACGATGCTCTTCTTCCGCAACGAATTGGTCAGCGTCTACGACTCGGTCAGTACGTGCCTGAGCGGGGGCTGCTAGTCCCTAGCCCCGGGCCAGCACCTGCCCGGCTGGCGGGCTGGAAGGCGTGCCGCGCTTGACGACGAGCTGGCCGTTGACCAGAACGTAGGCGATGCCGGTGGGATAGCGTCGCGGGTCGTCGTATGTGGCGACGTCGATGACCCGATCCGGGTCGAAGACCACCAGGTCCGCCCAGTAGCTCTCCCGCACATTGCCCCGGTCTGCTAGCCGGAAGGTGGCCGCCGGCAGGGAGGTCATGCGGCGCACCGCCTCCTCTAGCGAGAGGAGGCCCTCTTCCCGTACGTAGCGGCCCAGCACGCGGGGAAAGGTGCCGTACAGGCGCGGGTGGGGCTTGCCCGTCGGCGT
>MGOB01000031.1:9787-10012 GCA_001796995.1 Chloroflexi bacterium RBG_16_68_14
GATCATGCAGGTGGGGTGCTGGAGGACGCGCCGGACGTCGCCCTCCTCCATGACGAACATCACCACCGTCGGCGCGTTCTCCTCCTCCTGGAGCAGCCGGCTGACCGCTTCCTCCACCGGCAGGTCCATCATCGCGGCGACCTCGTCGAGGCGCTTGCCCTCGTACTCGTGCTGGTACTTCACGGAGGCGATGAGGACGTCGTGGGGGTCCAGGTCGCGAGCGAG
>MGOB01000031.1:10098-10191 GCA_001796995.1 Chloroflexi bacterium RBG_16_68_14
GCGCCTCCTCGATGACGGCCAACGACTGCTCGGTGCGTCCCCAGTTCTCCCGGCCGCTTGCCTTGTGGTGCGAGATCTGCACCGGTACGCCCG
>MGOB01000032.1:0-2864 GCA_001796995.1 Chloroflexi bacterium RBG_16_68_14
GTCACCAGCGAGTCGGTCATGTGGATCTCACCTGCTGAGTGTTACCCATGTCCCCGCACATCTGTAACCCATGTCTCCGGTCTGTACATCGACGAGGGAGAGGGGTGCCCCGACAAGTCGGGGCGGGGTGAGGGAGTGTCAACACCGACAGCATACTCAGCGCGGAAAAAAGTTGGTTGGGCACCTAGTCTGGGCGGAGCTGGCGCATCAAGTTCGCCATCTCGATGGCGTTGACGGCGGCGTCGTACCCTTTGTTGCCCACCTTGCCGCCCGCCCGCTCCAGCGCCTGTTCCAGCGTGTTGGGGGTGATCACCCCGAAGATGGTGGGCACGCCGGTGTCCCGAGACACCTGGGCGATGCCCCGCGCCGCCTCCGCCGCCACGTACCGGAAGTGGGGCGTCTCGCCGCGGATGACGGCGCCCAGGCAGACCACGGCGTCGTAGCGGCGGCTCTCCGCCAGCCGGCGAGCGGCGATGGGCAGCTCGAAGGCGCCGGGCACCCAGGCCAGGTCCATGTCCTCCTCGCGCACGCCGTGGCGCTCGAGGGCGCTGCGCGCGCCAGCCAGGAGGCGGGAGGTGACCACCTCGTTGAAGCGCGAGACGACCAGGGCGATGCGCAGGCCCTCTCCGCGCAGCTCGCCCCGGAAGGTGGCGCCCATCGTCGCGCCTAGAGGCTCCCCTCCTCGGACGGCTCCAGCTCGTGCCCCAGCTTCTTCCGCTTCGTCTCCAGGTAGCGGACGTTGTGGATGTTGGGCTTGATGATGATGGGCACCCGCTCGACCAGGCGCAGGCCGTAGCCCTCCAGCCCGGCCCGCTTGGCGGGGTTGTTGGTGAGGAAGCGGACGTCCTTCAGCCCCAGATCGACCAGGATCTGCATGCCGATGCCGTAGTCGCGCCGGTCGGCGGGGAAGCCCAGCGCCTCGTTGGCCTCCACGGTATCGAGGCCCTTGTCCTGGAGGGCGTAGGCCCGCAGCTTGTTGTGGAGGCCGATGCCCCGGCCCTCCTGGCGCATGTAGACCACCACGCCCCGCCCTTCGTTCCCGATCATGCGCATGGAGGCGCGGAGCTGGTCGCCGCACTCGCAGCGCTGGCTGCCGAAGACGTCGCTGGTGAGGCACTGGCTGTGCATGCGCACCAGCACCGGCTCCGGGGCAGAGATATCGCCCATCACCAGCGCCACGTGCTCGTCGGCGTCGATGGCGCTCTTGTAGGCGATGGCGCGCCACTCGCCGAACTCGGTGGGGAGCACCGTCTCCGTCACCCGCTGCACCAGCTTCTCCTTCTGCTTGCGATAGGCGATGAGCTGGTTGACGCTGATGATCTTCAGCTTGTGCCGGCCGGCGAAGCGGCGCAGGTCCGGCAGGCGGGCCATGGTGCCGTCCGACTTCATGATCTCGCAGAGGACGCCCGCCGGGTAGAGGCCGGCCAGCTTGCAGAGGTCGACCACCGCCTCCGTCTGGCCCGCCCGCACCAGGGCGCCGCCCTCGCGGGCGCGCAGCGGGAACATGTGCCCCGGCATCACCAGGTCCTCCGGCCGCGTCTTGGGGTCGATGAGCACCTGAACGGTGCGCGCCCGGTCGGCGGCGGAGATGCCGGTGCTGACGCCGGAGCGCGCCTCGACGGAGACGGTAAACGGGGTGCCGAAGTGGGAGTCGTTGCGGCCCACCATCATGGGGATACCCAACTGGTCGACGCGCTCCGGCTTCATGGGCATGCAGATGAGGCCCCGACCGTACTTGGCCATGAAGTTGATCGCCTCCGCCGAGACGAACTGGGCGGGCAGCGTCAGGTCGCCCTCGTTCTCCCGCGCTTCGTCGTCGATGATGATGACGAAGCTGCCCTTGCGGTAGTCCTCGATTGCCTCCTCGACGGTGGCGAGGCCCCTGGGCTGCTCTCTGTCGTCCCCGTTCATCGTCCCTCTCCTACCAGTGCGCGAAACCGAGGGGCATGCCGCCCCTCATTTCGCTCCCGGCCGCTCCTCCAGGAGCTGCTCTACGTAGCGGGCGATGATGTCCGACTCTAAGTTTACCCGATCCCCCGGCCGCCTGCGAGTGAGGTTGGTGTGCTGCTGCGTGTACTCGACCAGGGAGACGGCGAAAGTGTCCGCCGTCTTGTCGATGACGGTGAGGCTCACGCCGTCGACGGTGATGGGGCCCTTGACCACCACGTAGCGCAGGATCTCCGGCGGGGCCTGGTAGCGAGCGATGACGGCGTCGGCCTCCGGCGTGAGCGACTCCAGGATGCCGGTGGCCTCCACCACCCCGCGCACGAGATGGCCGCCCAGGCGGTCGGCCAGGGTGAGGGCGCGCTCCAGGTTCACCAGGTCGCCCGGCTTCAGGTCGCCCAGGTTGGTGCGCCGGTACGTCTCCGGCATGACGTTGGCGTGGAAGCCCTCGTCCTCCAGGTAGGCGCAGGTGAGGTCGGCGCCGTTGACGGCGATGCTGTCGCCTAGGTTGGTGCCGCGCACCACCTTCCTGGCGTCGATGACCAGCTTGCCGGGCTGCGCCTCCCGGACGGTGCCGAGCTCCTCGATGATGCCGGTGAACATGGGTCAGAACCGAGAACCGAGAACCAAGAACCTACACATATCCCGTCACCAACACATCCTCCCCCAGGCGCTCCACGGTCACCTCGCGCAGGCGGAGGGCCTCCGCCATGCGGGCGGCCCCACGGCCGGCGACGGCGGTCGGGGCCGTCGCGCCGCCGATGATCATGGGCGCGACGACGGCGTGCACCTTGTCGACCAGCCCCTGGTCGAAGAAGGAGCCCAGGAGCACGCCCCCGCCCTCGACGAGCAGGGAGAGCACCTCGGATGTGCCCAGCAGCACTAGCAGCGCCGGCAGGCTGACGCGGCCCGACTCATCG
>MGOB01000032.1:2904-5752 GCA_001796995.1 Chloroflexi bacterium RBG_16_68_14
TCCCGCCGCCAATCTTCGCCCGACGCCTCGGTGGTGGCGACGAACGTTCGCACCCCACACGCCAGCGCCTTCGCGTCGCGGGGCGTGTGGCCGCGGGAGTCGAGGATAACCCGCAGCGGCTGCCGCTCGGCGAGCTGATCGTTAGGCCGGGCGGTGAGCTGCGGGTCGTCCACCAGCACGGTGTTCACCCCGACGGCGATGGCGTCAATGCGCGTCCGCAGCTCGTGGGCCCAGGCGCGCGCCTCCGGCCCGCTCACCCAGCGCGAGTCGCCCCGACCCGTCGGGGCGATCTTGCCGTCCAGGCTGGCGGCGAACTTGGCGACGACGAAGGGGAGGCCCGTGGTGCGGTGCTTCAGGTACGCCTCGTTGATGCGCCGCGCCTCCGTCCCGCCTTCCCCCACCACGACGCGGATGCCCGCCCGCTCGAGGGCGGCCTGCCCCTTACCGGACACCTTGGCGTCCGGGTCGACGTGCGAGAAGCGCACCTCGGCCACGCCCGCCTGGACGACGGCGTCGGTGCAGGGCGGCGTGCGCCCCTGGTGGCAGCACGGCTCCAGGCTGACGTAGAGGGTGGCGCCCCGGGCTGCCTCGCCCGCCGCCGCCCGCGCCTCCGCCTCGGCGTGGGGCGTGCCGCGCCCCTGGTACTGCCCCTCGCCCACGATGCGCCCATCCTTGACGACGACAGCGCCCACCGTTGGGTTAGGGCTGGTGCGCCCTGCGAACTCGCGGGCCAGCTCGAGGGCGCGCGCCATGAACGGTCCGACCTGGCCGCTCACGCCTCCTCCTCCTCGAAGAGCTCCAGCCCCGGCTGCTTGCCACGGTGGAGCTGCTCCTCCGCTAGCTCGTCCTCCAGCTCGTCCCAGACACCGCTGGGCAGGGGCCCGGTCTGGCCCTGGTACTTGCTCTTGCCCGTCCCATAGGGCCGCTCCACCGGCGACGACATCCGCTCGAAGGTGAAGGTGCAGATGCGCATGCGCGGGTAGAGGGCGATGGGCATCACGCCCAGGTTGCCCAGCTCCATGGTGGCAGTGCCGTCCCAGCCGGGGTGGAAGACGCTGGCGGTGCTGTGGACGATGATCCCCAGCCGGCCCAGGCTGCTCCTGCCCTCCAGCCGGCCCAGGAGGTCATCGGAGAGGGAGACCCGCTCCAGGGTGGTGGCGAGCACCAGCTCGTGGGGGTGGATGATGAAGGGCTCGCCCGTCTTGACCACGATCGGGCGGGTCATCCCCTTGGCCGTCTCCTTGCGGCGGGGGTCGATGTAGGGCTGCTTGTTGCGCTCGAAGACGAGGAAGGTGTGGCCGAGGCGGAAGTCGATGCCGTCCGGGCCGATGCGGCTCTCCAGCCCATCGACGGGGGTGATGGTGATCTTGCCCTCCTTCAGGGCCTGGCGGATGTCGCGGTCGGAGAGGATCACGGGGCGCGCGCTCCTTGGGGCTTCAGGATAGCGGAGGAGGAATTGGGGGGACAAGTGAAGTGTCAGTCAAATGATCCTCGGATAAAGCATTTAAGCTAACTTTCGGTCGCCTGGGGCTTGACAGGCCCTTGCCAGGGGTCGATACTAAGGTGCAATGCTCCCCGGCGTCCACCTCTCCGGAGGTGAACTGCCGGGGTTTCTTGTGCAAGGATGACAACGTGGCGAAGCGGCTAGTGCTCTTCATCGACGCTCAGAACATGTATCAGGGCGCTAGGGATGCCTTCTTCGATAGATCCAGCTCGCACACGCTTGGTCAGCTCGACCCACTCAAGCTCGGGCAGCTGATCTGTAGGAAGACTCCGTCGGACGATAAGGACGCGGACAGGCATTTGAGCCAAGTACGGGTGTACACGGGCAGACCCGAGTCGTCAAGAGATCCTCGCACTTACGGCGCTCACATGAGACAGTGTGCTGCTTGGGAGAAAAAGGGGATCGTAGTCAGACCTCGAACACTCAGATATCCGCGTGATTGGCCGGCTCGTCCGGCGGAAGAGAAGGGTGTAGACGTAGCGCTCGCAGTCGACTTCGTGATAAGGGCTGTGGAGGGCTAGTACGACATCGGCGTCATCGCCTCAACGGACACGGATCTCCGCCCAGCGATCGGGTACGTGATTGAGAAGACTGCAGCATCAGCAGAAGTCATAGCTTGGCAGGCTTCCGCACGTTCGGGTTTGACCATTCCCGGTGTACACCTCTGGTGCCATCGCCTTGCAAAGCAGGAATACGACGCGGTGGCGGATTTCACCGACTACAATATCAAATCGTAGAGGACGAGGGCGAAGGGTACCATCGCCCGGTTGACACCTCCCTCCCCCACCCGCCATAGTCAGTCTTGAATCCCCACGCGCGGTTGGAGGTGCGTCCGGTTGCGAATGCGGCAGACGAGCCTGGTGGCCTACATCTCGACGGCGCACGGCCTCGTGCACACCATCGAGCTCACCTACGCCGCCCTCCTCTCCCGCATCGGCGACGAGTTCGGCGCCAGTCTCTTCATCCTGGGCATCGTCGCCAACGGCTTCGCCTTCACCTTCGGCTTCAGCGCGCTGGCCTCGGGCGTGCTGGTCGACCTAATGGGCACCCAGCGGGTGCTCACCATCACCTTCTCGCTTGCGGCGGCCGCCTCCCTGCTGGTGGCCACGGCGCCCAACCCGGCGCTGCTGGGGCTCTTCCTGGGCCTGCTGGGGCTGAGCATCGGCCTCTACCATCCGGCGGGCATCTCCTTCATCGCCCAGGCGACGGCGCAGCGAGGGCTGGCCCTGGGCTGGCACGGCGTGGCCGGCAACCTGGGCATCGCCATCGCGCCGGCGCTGGCCATCGGCGTCGCCGAGCTCTTCGACTGGCGCTGGGCCTACGTCCTGCTGGCGGCGCTGGCGC
>MGOB01000032.1:5828-6067 GCA_001796995.1 Chloroflexi bacterium RBG_16_68_14
CCCGGCGTGGAGGATGTGCCATCGACGGCAGGGCCTTCGCCGGTGCCGGAGCGCGCGGAGCGGCTGCGAGCGTTCCTGCCGTTGCTCCTGGTCTACGGCGTCTTCGTCCTCAACGGCTTCGTCTATCGGGGCAGCCTCACCTTCCTGCCGGTGCACATCGAGGAGCGGCTGCACATCTCCTGGTTCGGGCTGGACGAGGCGTGGCTGGCCGGCTCGCTGACCACGCTGGCGCTGCTGGC
>MGOB01000032.1:6206-11717 GCA_001796995.1 Chloroflexi bacterium RBG_16_68_14
GTCGTCTTCGCGGCGCTCTTCGTTTTCGTCAACTTTAGCGGGCAGCCCGTCTACACCGGCCTCATCGCCGACTACTCGCCCCAGAGGGCGCTGGGGCGGAGCTACGGCATCTCCTTCTTCGCCGCCTTTGGCCTCGGCTCCTCGGCGGCGACGGTGGCCGGCTTCTTCGCCGACCGCTGGGGCACCGACTCGGTCTTCCTGATGCTGGCCGGCTTCGTGGTGGTGACCTCGGCGCTGGCGCTGGCCATCTGGCAACTGAGCGAGCGGGCGGCGCGGCGCGCCCCTACCCCACGAGATGCGTCCGCGCCCGGCTGGAGCGGGAAGTGAATGGGACCCCCGATGTGTGGGCCGGACAGACCTAAAGGTCTGTCCCTACATCCAGGCCTTCGCGAGGTAGTATAGCCTCGTAGGGGCCGACCTGAAGGTCGGCCCGGCCCGCAAGTAGGACGTCGTCGAAGCGAGGAGTCACGTCATGGCCTACAAAGTCAGCGTCGAGCGGAACACGCTGCGCTTCGCGGCCGCCCACTTCGCCACCTTCGAGGGCCGGTGCGAGCCGCTCCACGGCCACAACTATGACGTCATCGTGGAGGTGGAGGGCGAGCTAACGGAGGACGGCTGGGTGATCGATTTCGGCGCCCTGAAGGAGATGACCCGCGCCCTCTGCCGGGAGCTCGATCACAAGTTCCTCCTCCAGCGCGAGAGCAAGGCGCTGGAGATCGAGGAGGGGATGAGCAACTGGAAGGTGCGCTTCCGCGAGCGGGGCTGGGTCTTCCCCAAGTCCGATGTGGTGGCGCTGCCCGTCGAGAACTCCACGGCGGAGCAGCTCGCGCACTGGTTCGCCGAGCGCCTGCGCGAGCGGCTTGCCGAGCGCGGCGCGGCCAACGTCACGTCGATCACCGTGGGCATCGAAGAGATGCCGGGCCAGGCGGGCTGGTGGACGGAGAGAATAGGCTGACGCCCGAGGTCACGCGTGCCTCGTTCGCGCGCGGGCAACCGCGGTGAACACAATGGCCGCAAAGACGATGGCGGCGAAGGCGAGCGCCGTGATCGCGCTCGCGAACCAGCCGATATCCATCAGCAGCTGGGCGATAGGCCGCGACGGGGCAGGCGCCCCCGGCAGTGGTTCCTCGGTGACGGTCCACTGCGCCCGCGCGGCGATGGTGAGGATGGTTGCGAACTCCGCTGCAAGGGCTGCGAGCGCTGCCTCTCCCGCCAGCTTCAGCTCGCGAGGCCACGACGTCCTCGCTACGGCGGAGAGGCCAGCGAAGACGAGGGCAGCGCCGGGTATGCCAACAGCCAACAGCGCGAGGGCGGTGTCCTGCTGGGAGCGCCACTCCGGCTGGACGGAGAGGCCCGCGCCCGTGGCGGAACCGATGAGCAGCAACGCCAACAACGCCAGCGCAGCCCACATCGCTGAGGGTTGCCGCGCCCAGCGCGCGAAGATAGCGGCAGCCGTCAGCGAGACAATCGCTGCCACAAGCAGCACAAGCCAGATGCCGGTGGGATCGTCCTCGAAGAGCACGATGTAGACTCCGGCCCTATTCTAACTCCGCCAGCCCGTACGCTGCGGCCGCCAGGGGCCAGCCCCTTCGCGGAGTTCATCCTGAGCATAAGCGAAGGGCTCGAGGTGACAGCACAACCGTCATTCTGAGCGAAGCGAAGCATCTCGCTCCACCCGAGAAGTGGCTTTGCCCTTCGCGGCGAGACCCTTCGCGGAGTTTATCCTGAGCGTAAGCGAAGGGCTCAGGGTGACAGCTAGCGCGGTCAGGGTGGCACACGGTGGAAGACACGGGTTGACGGCAGGGGCCGATCTGTGGTAGGGTTAGTGTACTAGATACACTAATGCGACCTGGAACGGAGCCTGTGATGACTACCACCGCCGTCCGCGAACCGATGGCTGTCCTCCCCGGCATCGCCTGCGAGAGCGATAGCACGGAGACCGTGCCCTTGGTCGAGGAGCGGTCCTTCGCCTTCTGGCAGCAGGACATCCCGCTCGAGTACTGGGACCTGGAGACGCAGGACATCATCGAGCGCATCCGCGTCGCCCGCCAGAAGCTGGGCGAGCGCTGCATCATCCTGGGCCACCACTACCAGCGAGCGGACATCATCCAGTTCGCCGACTTCCGGGGCGACTCCTTCAAGCTGGCCCAGTGGGCCGCCCAGCACCCGGAAGCAGAGTACATCGTCTTCTGCGGCGTCCACTTCATGGCGGAGGCGGCCGACATCCTGAGCGCGCCCCACCAGAAGGTAATCCTGCCCAACATGGCCGCTGGCTGCTCCATGGCCGACATGGCCGACCCGGACGATGTCTACGCCTGCTGGGAGGAGCTGGAGGAGGCGGGCGTCGCACAGGCGACGATGCCCATCACCTACATGAACTCGGCGGCGGCGCTGAAGGCGTTCGTGGGCGAGCACGGCGGCGCCGTCTGCACCTCCAGCAACGCGCCGAAGGTGCTGGAGTGGGCCTTCGCCCGGAAGCCGCGCGTCCTCTTCTTCCCCGACCAGCACCTGGGCCGCAACACCGGCGTCAAGATGGGCATCGCCCTGGACGAGATGCCCCTCTGGAACTACCACCAGCCCTACGGCTCCCTGGGCGGCATGACGGACGAGCAGCTCCGGCGCTCGCGGATCATCCTCTGGCAGGGCCACTGCTCCGTCCACCAGCGCTTCACCGTCGACCAGATCCGCGAGGCCCGCGAGCGCTTCCCGGAGATCAAGATCATCGTCCACCCGGAGTGCCGGATGGAGGTGGTGCAGGCGGCCGACCTGAACGGCTCCACCGAGTTCATCGCGCGCACCATCACGGAGGCGCCGGCGGGGAGCGTCTGGGGCGTCGGCACGGAGATCAACCTGGTGAGCCGGCTGGCCAAGGAGAACCCGGACAAGACCGTCTTCTGCCTGGACCCCGTGGTCTGCCCCTGCTCCACCATGTACCGGGTCCACCCGGCCTACCTCTGCTGGGCGGTCGAGAGCCTGGCCGAGGGCCGCGTCGTCAACCAGGTCACCGTCCCGGACGAGACCAAGCGCTGGGCGAAGGTGGCGCTGGACCGCATGCTGGAGATCGTCTAGGGCTGGCCGCGACGGCGCCTCGTGTATGATCGTTCCACGCCTCGACGCGAGCCAAAGTCCAGTGTGGATGGCAGAGCTTCGCGGCAATGCATCTGACCTTGACCGCCTGTCAGTTATGCTTGGCTCGGACGTTCGCATCAGGAAGGAAAGCGATCGATATTACCTGGCTGCTCCCGACTTGGATGCCTGCACCGAGGCGCAGGAGGTGCTTGATCGAGCCACGGAGCTGGCACACTTGATTGCGGGAGCATTAAGAGCACTGGGTGAAGAGTTCGGTGAGATTCGGCTCGGGCCAGTTGCTAGATTCCGCTCCGACGGAAGGCACGACCAGTTCGTCTTCCCAGAGAGTATCGTCCTACCACGTAATCCGCAGGCACTAGCAGCGTCATATGATCTTGAACGCCTTGTTGAGCTGCGAAGAGCTGAACCGGCAGCAGCCAAGGCACTTCGGATCTACCGCCTGCCGCACACGTGGGACAATCTCTCCAAAATCCTTGAGATTATCGAATCCGACGTTGGTGGCGCGATGCATCGAGACGGGTGGGTTACGAAGGCCGACCTCACGCGGTTCCGGGGCACAGCCAATAACCCATCGGTAGCTGGCGATGATGCCCGTCACGGCGTTAGCAAGACTGATCCACCTAGAAGGAAGATGACACTCTTGGAAGCCAGCTCCCTTGTAAAGCACGTCCTCATCTGTTGGCTTAGGTCAAAAGCCGGAGTCGATTCCCAGGAGCCATATCTTCCGCCAAGGCGTATCCGTTAGCACCCCGGAACGCGGCGGACGTTTCGTCCAGCGATCCTAGATCTCCCCGCTCCTACACGGGGCATCCGGGCTGAGGGACTTACCTGTCGACTTGGACAAGTGATCCTATTCTTTCGCCCCAGCGATCCCGACGGCCCGCTCTGCATCTCGCTGGCGCATGACTCCGAGGCGGAGGGGGCGGGTGCGCGGGGCGCTAGGGGAGCGCCACCCCGCCCTTCGCGCTCTCGTTACTCTAGGCTATGCTCACTGGATAGCCCTTCCAGGGAAGGCCGTGCACTTTAACATCCCGGCGATCCGCACTGCCCAGGGCTCGCGGAACCAAACGATCAAGAAAAATCGCCCGCCACAGATTCAGATCGAGGCATTTATTTTCACTTTTCTCGCATCGATCAAGATCCGGGCCCCGAGCGCCGCCCCACCTGCACCGCCAGCGCCGCCGTCCCGGGCCGGCCTACCGGCAGCGTGATCGATACGCCGTCTCCTGCGCGGTCCCACGCGAGCGGCTCGGGGCAGCCGAGGAGGTGGAGCTGCGCGCCTACTCCCCCGCGTAGCCCGCCACCAGGTCGCCTACCTCGGAGGTGGAGAGGCCCATCTGGCCGGCCGCCAGCGACTTGATCCGGCCGGAGACCAGCGCGCGCTCCACCGCCGACTCGATCCGGCGCGCCGCGTCCTCCTCGCCCAGCGCTTCCAGCAGCATCTGCACCGCGGAGATGGCCGCGATGGGACAGGCCACGTTCAGCCCGGTGTACTTGGGCGCGCTGCCGCCGATGGGCTCGAACATGGAGACGCCCTGCGGGTTGATGTTGCCGCCGGCGGCCACCCCCAGCCCGCCCTGGATCATCGCCCCCAGGTCGGTGATGATGTCGCCGAACATGTTCTCGGTGACGATGACGTCGAACCACTCCGGGTTCTTCACCATCCACATCGTCGTGGCGTCGACGTGGGCGTAGTCGCGGGTGATGTCCGGGTAGTCCGCCTCGCCCACTTCGTTGAAGGCGCGCCACCAGGTGTCGTGGACGTAGGTGAGGACGTTGGTCTTGGCGCAGAGGGTGAGCTTCTTCTCCCTGTTGCGCTTGCGGCAGAGCTCGAAGGCGAAGCGGATGCAGCGCTCGGCGCCGAAGCGGGTGGTCATGTGGATCTGGGTCGACACCTCGTGGGGCGTGCCCTTGTACTGGATGCCGCCCATGCCGCTGTAGAGCCCCTCCGTGTTCTCCCGCACGACGACGAAGTCGATGTCCTCCGGGCCCTTGTCCCTGAGGGGCGTCTCGACGCCGGGGTAGAGCTTCACCGGCCGCAGGTTGACGTACTGGTCCAGCTCGAAGCGGATGCGCAGCAGGAGCCCCTTCTCCAGGACGCCCGGCGCAACATCCGGGTGGCCGACGGCGCCCAGATAGATGGCGTCGAAGCCGCGCAGTTCCTCCAGCACCGAGTCGGGCAGCGCCTCGCCGGTGCGCAGGTAGCGCTCGCCGCCCAGGTCGTAGTGCTCCAGCTCGTAGCGCAGCTCGGTGCGGGATGCGGCCGCCTCCAGCACCTTCAGCCCCTCGCGCACCACCTCGGGGCCGATGCCGTCGCCCGGGATCACCGCGATACGGTACATGCGCTCCTCCGCAGGCGGCCACGTCGCCCCGCCTGCGGCGGGGCTCGCGGCCGCTGTTCTTCAGGTTGGGGGGACACCC
>MGOB01000032.1:11765-17111 GCA_001796995.1 Chloroflexi bacterium RBG_16_68_14
AATATACCCGCCGCGTCATGCTGAGCCCTTCGCCGTGCCGGCTCAGGATAGACTCCGCGAAGCATCTGACCCTCCGAGCTTGACCGACCTACCGCAGGGGTCAGACCCTTCGTCCGCCACAGGCGGACTCAGGGTGACAACGTGGCCCTAGGCCACCACCGCGCTGGCGGTGCCGACGGTGACCTTGGTGCCGTCGCCCTTCTCAGCCCAGATCTCGCAGTGGGCGCGGCGGAGGGCGCCCTCCGCCGTGAACTCGCGCACCACGCCCCGACAGGCCACGCCACCGTCGGAGCCCCAGAGCACGTTCACCAGGTTGACCGACATGCGGCCGCCCTGGTACCAGCCCTCGCCGAAGCGACGGGTCATCAGCTCCGAGAGGAAGCAGACGGACATCATCCCCTGGACGACGATGTCCGGGAAGCCCATCTTCTTCGCCGACTCCAGGTCGTTGTGGTAGTTGGTGCCCTGGGAGAACTTCTTGCACATCTCCAGGGTCACGGTCTTCTCCAGCGGCGGGATCTCCTCCGCGACCTCGCCCGCGCCCGCGTCGAAGCGGCGGTCCGACCGCTTCTCCCGCTCCTTGTCCACGGCCATCCCTTGCTCCACCCCTTCCGGCAGGAAACTCTGGTAGGTGCGGCCGCGGCTGATGAGCCGGCCGTCTGCCCCGAAGACCTGCACCCCGTTCACCACGTAGTCGCGCCCGCGCTTGACGTAGCGGTCGACCACGGTGGCGCGAGTCGACACTTTGTCCCCGATCATGATCGGGGCGAAGAGCTCCCACTCCTGGCGGGCGTGCAGGTTGCCCCAGATGTTGGGCAGGTACCAGCCGCCGAAGCGGTAGCACTCCGAGTGGAGGATGAGGGCGGGCGCCACCGGCCCGCCGAAGGGCGAGCCTTCGGTGTACCAGGTGTTGTGGTCGTCCACCCCTTCCGCGTAGTCGCGCACCTGCTCCGGCGTGATCTCGTACTCGTGGGCGCCCAGGTCGAGGCCGACCTGCACGTCGCCTTTCGCTACGGTAACCATCGCGTTGCCACCTCCTTCTCGTCAGCGAGGTGAGTCTAGCACACGCGAGGCGTATGGGGGCACCCGGAGCCTGACGCACGACACGGAGGTCCGTGGGAACCGAGGAACGAAGGGAGTGTTGCGAAAGCGCCGCTGCCGAAGCTTGAAAGCCTCGGCAGCTCGTGGCGCAGCTGGAAAGCCGCGCCTACGGGGTTTCTCAAGAGGCTCTGAACAGGGAAGGCACAGAGCCGGGGGAGCCGCGGCTCGTCTTGGTCTCGGGCACGGTGGCCAGGCTGAAGCCTGGCCTTCAGCCGTAGGGACAGAGCTTTAGCTCTGTCCTGGGCCGAGCTGAAGCTCGGCCCCTACGGGATGACTTCGGTGGGTGCAGCCTACTAGCTGCGGGCGCCGATGGTGAAGCGGGTCTCGATCTTGGACGACACGTCGAAGAAGTGCTGGAGGCTCTGATTGAAGCGGTAGAAGGTGTCGCGGCGGTAGCCGTCGTAGGAGCGGGCGAAGCCTTCCGGCTTGCTCAGGTCGATGGTGTTCAGGGTGTGGTGGAGGTCGGCCGAGCCGTGCTCCCTGATGTTCTCGATCATCTCCCTCCACTCCTCGGGCGTCTGCTCCAGCCAGAAGTCGACGTCGCGCAGGTCGCCCTCCCCGATCTCGCGGGCGCCGGTGCACTCGAAGGCCTCGAAGGTCACCTCGAAGAGCTGAGCGCCCACCTTGACGCCGACGCGGGCATCGACGGTGCCCAGGCGACGGAACGCATCGTCCTTGTTCACCAGCTCCCCAACGACCTTGAACCACTCAACGGATGGGAACGTAGGCATGGTAAGCTCCTCTTCCTATTCGGGCGCCTGGGTGTAGGCGCGCAGGGCCGGGTGGAGCCGCTCCCGCCGGTCGATGGTGGCCCAGCTAAGCCGCTCCAGGTACTGCTGCACCTGGCGCCTGCGCATCTCCTCGTACTTCGTCAGCCCTTCCTGGATCCGGTCCTTGCCGCCGCCCAGCAGGATGGCGAAGGCTTCGCGGGTCGCCGTGTCGCGGTCGTCGGCCACGAGCAGCGCCTCGCCCTTCTCCAGATAGCGCTCGATCTCCTGACGGCGCTCGGCCCGGTGCAGCAAGACGTACTTGAGGTGGGCGATGCCGTAGGCGACGTGGCGGGCCTTGTCCTGCATGGCCAGCCGGAAGATGAGCTGCTCCGCCGCGCTGGGGGCAAAAGCCTCGCCGTACTGGTGCTGGACCAGGGTAAAGCTGTCCTGCAACACCATCTGGATAGCCACCATCTCCGTGAAGTTGCGCGCATCGGTGACGGAGCGGAACCCCCAGCCGGTGCTCTGCAACCCCAGGCCGCCGCCGTTGCAGAGGGCGCGCTTGCGGAAGACCTCGGTGTGGCGCGCGCCCTCGAAGATGACGGAGGCCAGGCAGAGCTTCACCTCGTGGTAGCCGTAGCTCAGCTCCGGCTCCCAGCCCGACAGGACATCGGCCTCCACCTGGGCCTTCTCGCTCAGGTGGGTGCAGACCTGGCAGATGGCCCGCTCCAGGTCATCCGGCAGCGGGCGGATCGCCTGCCAGGGGATGTCGGTAGCGGGGCGCCAGCGGCGCTGGATCGCCTCCTCGTAGAGGGCGGCGGCGTTGTCCGACCAGAGCTCCTGCTTCTCGTACACCGAGTAGCTCATGCCCTCGACGTCCAGGGTCGGGACGGCGCCGCGGGGCATCTCGGTCTGGTACTCCCAGGTATCGGGTACCTCTCCGTACTTGCCGATGTTGATCGCGTCCATGGTGAGGCCCTTCTTGGTGGGCCTGGCGCGGGTGCCCCACTCGGTGGGGACCTTCATCCAGCTCAGGTCCAGTTGGGGCGCTGGCGGCCCGACAGCCTCCCCCCCGGCCTGGCCAGCGATGAACTGTCGCACCTGGTCCGCCGTCACCCCCATGCGCATGTAGCGGACGAGGTCGGCCGGCTGGGCCCCGCGCTGGAGCAGCTCCCGCACCAGGTCCTCCGGCCAGCCGGCCTGCTTCGCCTGGGCGGCCAGTCCGGTCGGGATCTCGACCACGGGCGCCGCGGATTCGTCGGCCATTCGCGTGCTCCTTGGTAAGCGTTCGCTCGATCCGAGACAGCCCAAACGTCAGGGAAGCCTTCGGGCTGCCTGAGCATTGTTCCGCATCAGCAGGGGCCACGTCAAGGCGTCGTGTGGGTTTAGAGCATCAATAACTGAGCGAAGTACATCAGGGGGTCTGCTGGCCTGCGGAAGCAAATGCGACTCCTCCCTCGGCCGGGGGAGAAGCGCCTGCGAGCGCCTGCTCATTCGGCCACGCCGCACGCCCCGACAAGTCGGGGCGGCTCGCGGCCTCACTATTCGAATCTGTGGGGACACCCCCCAGGCCCCCCGACAGGGGGCATTGCCCCCTGTACCCCCGGGGACCTGGTTTTTTAGCACGCTGCTAAGCCTTTGGAAGGGGTAACGAGACCCTTCGCTTCGCTCAGGGTGACCGGAGGAACGCTGCCGCCCACCGACGCTGAGCAAGGCACGCGCGCCGGCGCAGAGGCCGCGGGCCTGCTTAGGTCTTCGCTTCCTCCTTGGGGGCGAAGGGGTTGACCAGGCCTTTGGTCACCTGCGCCGGCAGCAGCTTGGAGAGTTCGTCGACGCTCCAGCCGTGGTCGGACTGGACATCGGCGATGATCTCCGGCTCGCTGTAGAGCCCGATGCGGGTGCCCGTGACCAGGAAGGTGCGGCCGTTGACGTTGGCCGCCTCGTCGGTGCAGAGCCAGACCACCAGGGGCGCGATCGCCTCGGGCGGGTTGGCCGCCATGAACCCTTCCAGCATCTTCGCCTGTGCGTCCTGGCCACGCGCCAGAGCGGCGTCCACCATGGTCTGGGTGAGCCGCGTGCCGGCCTGGGGCCGGATGGCGTTGCAGCGCACGCCGTAGCGGCCCATGTCGCGGGCGATGGAGCGGGTGAAGCCGACGATGCCCTCCTTCGCGGCGGCGTAGTTGGGCTGTCCGGGCGTCTGCCCCAGGCCCGCCTCCGACGAGGTGTTGACGATGACGCCGGAGCGCTGCTGGCGGAAAACGACGCAGGCGTGGCGGGTGAGGCTAAAGTGGCCCTTCAGGTGGACGGCCATGACCGCGTCCCAGTCGGCCTCCTCCATGTTGAAGATCATGCGGTCGCGCAGGATGCCGGCGTTGTTAACGACGATGTCCAGCCGGCCGAAGGCATCGATGGCCTGCTGGACCAGCTTCTCGCCGGTCTCAAAGAGGGTGATGTTGTCGTAGTTGGCGGCGGCCTGGCCGCCTGCGGCCTTGATCTCGTCCGCCACCTCCTCGGCCGGCCCCTTCGAGGCGCCCTCGCCCGCGCCGGAGCCGCCGAAGTCGTTGATGATGACGGTGGCGCCCTCCTGGGCGAGCGCCAGCGCCTCGCCCCGGCCGATGCCGCGCCCCGCGCCGGTGACGATGGCAACCCGGCCCTTCAGTCGATCACCCATAGCAGTCCTCCTCTCGAACGGTACGTCGTAGCTGCACAGCGTCCACCCCGCCACCAGCGGGCGCGAGGCTATCTATAGCTGATTGTGAAGCTAGGCGCAAGGGCCGTTGAACCTCCCCACCCCGTGGGACAGGCTTCAGCCTGTCGCCGTCGGGCTAAAGCCCGACCCACCGAGGGAATTCAAAACCCCCAGCCGTAGAGGCGCTTCGCCTCCTCCTTGAGCTGGGGCCGGCAGTCCGGGTGGGCGACGGCCAGCAGCTCGCCGATGCGCCCGCGCAGGGTCTTGCCCCGCAGGGTAGCGATGCCCCACTCCGTCACCACGTAGTCGACGGCGCTGCGCGGCACCGTCACCGGCGCCCCCTCGTCCAGCGCGGCCACGATGCGCGAGCGCCGCTCACCGTCGCCGATATAGGACGAGGGCAGGACGACGACGCTGCGGCCCTCGTCTGAGTGGGCGGCGGCGACGGCGAAGGCGGTCTGGCCGCCGGGGCCGGTGAAGGGCCAGGGGCCGATCGCCTCGGCGTTCACCTGGCCGGTGAGGTCCACCTGCATGGCGTTGTTCACCCCGACAAGTCGGGGCTCGCGGGCGAGCACGTCCAGGTCGTCGGTGTAGGTGAAGTCGTACAGCTCGAAGGCGGGGTTGCCGTCGATGCGCTCCAGCTCCTCGCGCGGGATGAGGGCGATGCCGGTGGCGACCACCTTGCCCGGATGCGTACCCTTGCGCCGGCCGGTGACCACCCCGGCGTCCACCAGGTCGACGACGCCACCGGACAGCAGCTCGGTGTGAATGCCCAGGTCGTGCCGGTGCGCGAGGTAGGGCGCCAGGGCCGCTGAGATGGCGCCGGTGCCGATCTGCACCGTGTCG
>MGOB01000032.1:17212-17686 GCA_001796995.1 Chloroflexi bacterium RBG_16_68_14
CTTCTGCCGCACGGCCGGGTCCGGCGCCACCAGCCGGTGGATGCGGTCGATGTGGATGCGGTTCTGGCCGCCGGTGTGGATGGCGGTCTCGTCCACCTCGGCGACGATGACGCGGCTGTGCTCGGCGAAGGTGGGGTTCATCCAGACCGAGCTGCCGAAGGAGCACCAGCCCTCGGCGTCGGGCGGCGAGACGGTGCAGAGGTGGTAGTCGAAGGGCCCCACGCCGTGGGGCAGGCGGCCGCTGCGCCAGAGGGCGAAGGGCAGGTAGTCCACCGTGCCCTGGCGCACGGCGCCGCGGTCGACGTTGGTGGCGAAGGCGGTGACCTCGCGGAAGGCGCGGCCCTCCCGCAAGCTGAACCAGGGGAAGGCGCTGACCATGTGGAAGACCGCCACCTCCTCCAGTTCCTCCGCCCGGTTGGCGAGGGCGGTGCAGAGGGAGGGGGGCGCGCCGTCGAAGAAGGCGACGGCGACGGA
>MGOB01000032.1:17704-22313 GCA_001796995.1 Chloroflexi bacterium RBG_16_68_14
CGGCCTCCTCGGCCGTCCTCAGCTTATCGGCGTAGCGCTTGCGCCAGTCCACAAGTCGATCTCAGAGACGGGGTGTGGATTATGGTACGGGGAGGACGGAGGGAGGGGCAAGGGGAGCTACACTCAATAACCACTCGACGGATGACTGCCGTTACGGCTTGGAGGGATGGATTGGGACGAAAATGAAGAAAACGGAATCAGTAGCACGAGTCGTTCGGTCTGCCGTCTCCTCCCACGACGACGCGTGGTGGCAGTTCTGTGGTCGGGACACTCCGGATCGTGGCAGTCTGCATCCAAATTGTGCTCCGCCCAACAGGAGCGGCATAGTGTCTCGTAGCATCCGTCGCACCAGCGCTCAGCTTCGCAGCAAGGGCAGTTCGGACAGAGCGGGCGTGACTCGCGCATGGTTCTGTATTCTTACGCTAGCTGAAAGTGATCTGGATGAAGCTCAAGCGCTTCGCGGACACCGATCAGCGCGTAGACGTATATCTCGTCGTTGTCCCCTTCTTCTCGAAGGCGCTGACAGGCCTCCCTGGCCTCCATGAGAGTACGGAAATACGCACTTTGGTTCTCTTCTTCTTCCAGCACCTGGTACGGATTTCCCATCCGAGCATCCACGTTTACGACAACGAAACCTCCAGGAGCTTGTCCGTCTAGATCCGATTCCAGGTACAACGCGGGGCCAGATCTCATCATGGTGCACCTCCAGTTCGGAATCTACGGCGACTGTGCCAGTCCAACGACGTCTATCATCTTCAAGCTCTTGTGGAGCTGTAGAAGCAGGATGAAGCGAATGCCGTCCGGCGTTAGGTAGAGGTGATCGCCGGACCGCCCCAGCAAGCCCAGCTCGATGGCGTAATTGGAGTACATCCGAGTGCCATGATAGGCAGTCTTCTGTTCCGACCATTCAAAGAGCTTCCCAGTCGCCTCGCGGAAGTGTGAAATGACTAGCTCTCGGGGCACTGGATAACCGTTTCTAGCAAGGTTGAATACCACTTCGACCATGGTGTAGACGCCGAAAATCGTTGCCGTAGCGAACGGGTCCTTCACGATGAACCCGCGCAGAACGGCCGCCTGCTCCTCAGAGAGATGAGCGGGTGGCATGTCGGGATTGCGGGCATCCACGTATTTCGTACCGAGGTCACTCAGCTCAAAGCGGTTCCCGTCTCGTTCCACAAGTCTGAGTTCATCAGCGAGCCTGAGGTGATTGGCAACCGTCTTTTCCGACAAGCGTATCCGCGGAGCTATGGTACGGGCAGTCTTGGCGTACTCCAACGCATAAAGTGCTCTGTGGATAAGGTGGATATTCCACAAGCCGAGATCAGTTGGGCGGAGGCTGATCAGCTCAGCGAGTGGGCGCAAGGACCGGAAATACTCGCCAAGAACGTCCTCCGGAGAGTAGGCGAGCGCCTCGACACCCGTTTCTTTGCAGGCCTGAAGAATGCCCTCGCTGAACCAAGTACAGAGCAGGACTGGACGTATTGGTGCCACCAGCAATCTGGCTTGAGATTGAAGCTCCTCCAGATCGGCAAGATAATGTTGAACCTGGGTGATGAACTCCGACTTGGCGCTTTCGACCTTGAGCTCGACTAGCGTGAGTGTCTGGCCCGTGGCATAGAGCAGATCCAACCGGCCGGAGGGAACAGCCATCTGGCGCGCCACCAACTGGGGAGATTCTTCCAGGCCCAGCACGCGCTGGGCGATGTGCGGAAACGAGGCGAGGACATCCTCGACCTGTGACTCGCGGATCTGCACTGGCTCCGCCATAACGGTGAGATTATATCTTCAGCTTCTCCCTCGGCCTAGCCCTCCCCTACCCGCGCCTCCCCCGCGTGCGAGAGGACGGCGGCCAGGCGCTCGACCAGCTCCTCGCAGGCGCGGACGTGCAGCTTGCCCAGCACGATGGGGTGCGTCGCGCCGTCCAGCGTGTGCACGGTCAGCCGCACCTCGTCCTCGCCGGGGAAGTCGCGCAGCGCGGCCAGCAGCTCGTCCAGCCGCTCCCGGTCCGCCAGCTCGTCCTCCGTCTCCCGCAGCTCGATGCGGAGCGAGGCGCGGGCGGCGGCGACGACGGCCTTGTCGCTGGTTGCTAGTTGCTGGTTGCTGGTTCGCTGCTGTGCAGGCGCTACTGGCTCGTCCAGCTTCGAGCTTCGAGCTTCGAGCTTCGAAACGTCCCGCTTCCCGCTTCCCGCCTCCCGTCCCGATGCGTCCGCCGGTTCTGGGTTCTGGGTTCTGGGTTCTGCGCCGTTCCCCTGTTCCTGGTTCCTGGTTCCCTGTTCCTTCATCAGCCACGCCGGCGGGACGAAGGCGGTCCGCGCGCCGTCGCCCGCCTGGTACAGCTCCGCCTGCTGGACGGCCACCTGGAGGCGGCCGTTGCGCTCCCGCGCCCGCACCTGCATGAGGACGATGTTGCCCTCGATCCAGAGGTCCTGGGTGCGCTCGAAGAGCTCCGGCCAGACCGTGACCTCGATGCTGCCGGAGAGGTCCTCCACCACCGCTGCGCAGAAGGGACGGCCGTCGCGGGTGTAGAGGCGGCGGGTGTTGCCCACCATGCCTGCCAGCGTCGCCTCCCTGCCCTGGGGCGGCAGCTCGACGGCGCTGGCGCCCTCCGCCGGCTCGCCGTCGGCGCTGGGCGGCGGCGCCTGGGCCGCGTCTGCGGCCAGCTCGGCGCAGGAGACGGTGGCGTAGGACGCCAGGACGGAGGCAGCGGCCTTGAAGGGATGCTCGGAGACGTAGACGCCCAGCAGCTCCTTCTCCCAGGCCAGCTCCTCGGCGCGGGGCACCGGCGCCTCCTCCAGCTCCAGCGCCGGCATGGGCGTCGCCACCCGGTCGCCGAAGATGTCGAACATGGTCGCCTGGCCGGATTCGCGCAGCCGCTGCTCGCGCTGCGCCAGCGAGACGAGCCGGTCCAGGTTCGCCAGCAGCGTGCCCCGGTCGCCGAATCCGCCTAAGGCGGACGACTTGGTCAGGCTCTCCAGCGCCCGCTTGTTGACCGCCTTCAGGTTGATGCGACGGCAGAAGTCCTCGATGGAGGCGAAGGGGCCGTTGCGCTCCCGCTCCTCCACGATGCCCTCGGCGGCGCCGGTGCCGACGTTCTTGATCTGCTGGAGGCCGAAGCGGATCGCCTCGCGGCCGTCCTCCTGGGTCCCTTCGGCAGGGCTCAGGGCAGGCCCTTCGGCAGGGCTCAGGGCAGGCTCCAGCGCGAAGTTGGCCTGGCTGCGGTTCACGTCGGGCGGGAGGACGGGGATGCCCAGCCGGGCGCACTCGGCGACGGCGACGGCGATGCGGGCCTGGGCTCCCGCCGGGTGGCTGGCGGCGAGGGCGAGCACCGCCGTCATGTACTCGGCCGGGTAGTGGGCCTTGAGGTACGCCGTCTGGTAGGCGATGGTGGCGTAGCAGACGGCGTGGGCCTTGTTGAAAGCGTAGCCGGCGAAGGGCAGGATCAGCTCGAAGATCTCCTGCGCCTCCCCCTCCGAGCAGCCCTTGCGCTTGGCGCCCTTGACGAAGCGGTCCCGCTCCGCGCGCATCGCCTGGGGGATCTTCTTGCCCATCGCCTTGCGCATCACGTCCGCCTCGCCCAGGGTGTAGCCGGCGAACTTCTGAGCGATGAGCAGCACCTGGTCCTGGAAGGTGATGACGCCGTAGGTCTCGTCCAGGATGTCGGCCAGGTCGGCGTGCGGGTAGGCGATCTTCTGGAGGCCGTGCTTGGCCCGACAGAAGACCGGGATGTGCTGCATGGGGCCCGGCCGGTAGAGGGCGACCATGGCGGCCAGGTCGGCGATGCTGGTGGGCTTGAGCTCCTGGATGGAGCGGCGCATCCCCGCTGACTCCAACTGGAACACGCCGAACGTCTCCCCCCGCGAGAGCATCTCGTAGGTCTTGGGGTCGCCGTCGGGCAGCCGCGGGAGGTCGATCTCGACGCCGCGGGACTGGCGGATGTGGTCGACGGCGCGGCCGAGGATGGTGAGGTTGACCAGGCCCAGCAGGTCCAGCTTGAGCAGGCCGATCTGGGCCACCTGATCCATGGCGTACTGGGTGGTCGGGATCATGTCCGCCCCATCGCCGTCGCCCCGCGGTGGGCGCTGGAGGGGGACGTGCTCCACCAGGGGCTCGCGGGAGATGACGATGCCGGCGGCGTGGGTGCTGGCGTGGCGGGAGATGCCCTCCAGCCGGCGGGCGGTATCGACCAGGCGCTGCACCTGCTCGTCGGCCTCGTAGGCGGCGCGCAGCTCCTGGCTCTCCTCCAGCGCCCGCTCGATGGTCATCCCCAGGGCGGCGGGCACCAGGCGGGCGACGCGGTCGGTCTCGCCATAGGTCATCCCCAGGGCGCGGCCCACGTCGCGGATGGCCGCCTTCGCCCCCAGCGTCCCAAAAGTGATGATCTGGGCCACGTGGTTGTGGCCGTACTTCTCGGCGGCGTAGCGGAGCACCTCGTCCCGGCGATCGTCGGCGAAGTCGAGGTCCACATCGGGCATCTCCCGGCGCTCCACGTTGAGGAACCGCTCGAAGACGAGGCCGTGGGCCAGCGGCTCGACGTCGGTGACGTCGAGGCAGTAGAGGATGAGGCTGGCGGCGGCGGAGCCGCGCACGCCCATGGCGATGCCGTTCCGCC
>MGOB01000032.1:22319-22498 GCA_001796995.1 Chloroflexi bacterium RBG_16_68_14
ACTGGGCGAAGTCGTAGACCACCAGGATGTAGTTGGCGAAGCCGGTCTCCCGCACCACGTCCAGTTCGTACTGGAGGCGGCGGCGCGCCTGCTCGGTGACGGGGCTGTAGCGGCGCTCCAGGCCGGCCCGGGCCAGGCTCGCCAGGTGCTCATCGGGGGAGAGGCCGGGCGGCAGGTCG
>MGOB01000032.1:22626-23781 GCA_001796995.1 Chloroflexi bacterium RBG_16_68_14
GATGGGAGCGTTCATCCGCATGCGCTTCTCGTCCATTACCGAGGAGTTGGTGGCGATGCAGACGCGGATGTCCTGGTCGGGGGCGTCCTCCGGATAGATGTAATGGCTGTCGACGGTAGCGACGACAGGGATACCCGTCTCCCGGGAGAGCTCCACCAGCTGCTTGTTGACGGCCGTCACCTGCGGCAGGCCGTTCTCCATGAGCTCGAAGTAGTAGCCGTCGAAGACCTCCCGGCACCAGCGGGCCAGGGCCAGGGCGTCGGCCCGCCGGCCGTCCATGAGCAGGCGGTGGATCTCGCTGGAGTTGCAGCCGGAGAGGGCGATGAGGCCCGCGCCGTGCTGCTCCAGCAGCTCCCGGTCCATGCGCGGCTTGTAGTAGTAGCCCTCCTGGTTGGCCCTGGTGACCAGCGCCAGCAGGTTGCGATAGCCCTGCTGGTTGCGGGCGAGCAGCGTCAGGTGGTAGGACGACTTCTCCTGCGGGTCCCGCGAGCGGCGGTGGCCGGGGGCGACGTAGGCCTCGACGCCGATGATGGGTTTGAGGTCGCGGCTGCGCGCCTCCCGATAGAAGTCGATGACGCCGTAGAGGGCGCCGTGGTCGGTGATGGCGCAGGCCTCCTGGCCCAGCTCGCGCACGCGGTCGAGGAGCTGGGGGATGCGGGAGATGCCGTCGAGGAGGCTGTATTCCGTGTGAAGGTGAAGGTGCGTAAACATTTGCTCAGAAAGGGTAGCTCTCGGCGAGACTATTATAGCAGCGACATCCGCCTAAGAGTGAGGTCTTTATGTTCAAGACCGACCCTCATCCCCGGCCCCTCTCCCGCGGGCGGGAGAGGGGTGACAGACAGGTCGGGGTGAGGGTCGGTTAGTGCAGACCCCTGATCATCATTGTCCCATCAGCTTCCAATAGCTGCGCTTGATGGCGACCGGCCGGAAGCCCATCGCCGCGTACATCTGCTTCGGCGTGTCCGCGGGGTCGGCGACGATGACGACGTGCCCGGCGCCCCGCTCCCGGCAGTCGGCCACGCTGCGGTGGATGAGGGCGGTGGCCAGGCCGCGATGGCGGTACTCGGGATGGGTGAACAGGTACTCCACCTGGCCCACACCGTCGATGCCCTCCCAGGAGGAGCAATAGGCCCGCGGCGCGCCGTCCACGCAGGC
>MGOB01000033.1 GCA_001796995.1 Chloroflexi bacterium RBG_16_68_14
ACATGGCGGTCTACGGCACCCTGGCCGTGCTGGCGCTGGAGCGCCAGGGGCCCGACGGCCGAGAAGCAGAGACCTTTCGCAGCGCCTAGACCCCTGCTGGTTAGCTCTGCAATTCTTCGCTAAGCCGTTCCGTCAGTTGAGTGATGCGGCGGCGTGGCCGCCGTTCATGCTGTGCTGCCCAGCGCCGCGTCTTTGGCATCGGCCGCCTCAAGGATCGCTTTGGCCTTTTCGACAAACGCTTCGACTTGGCGGCGGGGAGGGAGCTCATTCGCCTGAAACATATCGACTTGCAGGAACGGGCCCGGCCGTGGGTATTCCTGCTGAAGGCGACTCCATGCCGGCTGGAGAACAAAGTGCAGATGCCCAGCTACCCACCCCGCAAACGACCAGAGACAGACGTAGACTTGATCAGGCTCCAGGATCGCCCGGATGGTGGCCGTGACCTGCCGCAAGAGGGGGCCTAACTCCGCCGACTCCACGTTCTCGGAGTGACCTGATGGGCCTGACACCTGGGCTCGCTCCTTCAGACGAAGATCTGGCCGCCGTCCACCACCAGCGTGTGGCCGGTGACCATGCGCGCGTCTTCGGAGCAGAGGAAGACCAGCGGCCCCACCAGGTCCTCAGGGAGCATCTCCCTCCTGAGCGCCCGCTCCTGGGCGATCCTCTGGTAGCGCTCCTCTGGGACCAGCTTCGCCGTGCCGGTGTGGACCAGCCCCGGCGACAGGCAGTTCACGCGGATGCCATGCGGGCCCATCTCCCGGGCCAGCGTCTTAGTCAGGTTCTCCAGCGCCGCCTTGCTCGCGCTGTAGTGGGCCCGGCCCTCCGGCGCCAGCACCGTGTTCACGGAACCGATGTTGACGATCACGCCTGACCCCTGCTCCTTCATCGCCGGCAGGACGGCTCGCGCGCAGAGCTGGGCACCGGTCAGGTTGACCCCGATCACCAGGTTCCACTCTTCGGGATCGATCTGGAGGAACTCCTGCCGCGCCAGGGTCACGTAGATGGCGGCGGCGTTGACCAGGATATCGATGCGGCCGAAGCGCTCCAGCGTCCGGCGGGCCATCTCCTCCGTCGACGCCACGTCAGCGACGTCGACACGGAGAGCGAGACAATCAGGGCCTGAACTGGAGAGCTGGGACGCCAGCTCCTGCGCCGCGCCTTCGTCGACATCCGCCACCACCACGCTGGCGCCCTCCTTCGCCAGGCCCAGCGAAAACACGCTACCGATCGCGCCGGCGCCGCCGGTTACGATGGCGACCTTGCCCTTCAGCCGCTCCATACGTCCTCCTACTGGCTTTGGCTGCCCTGCTTCTGCTCCTCCAGGGCCCAGCCCTTCGCCCGCTCCACGGCCCGGCACCAGCCCACGTACAGCTCCTCCCGCCGCTCGGCCGGTAGCTGCGGCTCGAAGGTGCGGTCCGAGCGCCAGCGCCGGGCGATGTCGTCCAGCCCCGACCAGAGGCCGATACCGAGGCCGGCGAGGTACGCCGCGCCCAGCGCCGTCGTCTCCGGCACGGCGGAGCGGACCACCGGCCGGCCCAGCAGGTCGGCCTGGATCTGCATCAGCAGGTCGTTGCGGGACGCGCCGCCGTCGGCCCGCAGCGACTCCAGGTGGATCCCCGTCTCGCCCTCCATCGCCTCCAGCACGTCCCGGGTCTGGAAGGCGATCGCCTTCAGCGTGGCGCGGGCGATGTGGGCCTGCGTTGTTCCGCGGGTGATCCCCAGGATGGCGCCCCGAGCGTAAGGGTCCCAGTGGGGCGCCCCCAACCCGACGAAGGCCGGCACCACATACACGCCCTCGCTCGACTCTACCGAGGCGGCGAGCGCCTCGATCTCGGCCGCGTGCTTGAAGAAGCGGAGGCCGTCCCGCAACCACTGGACGGCGGCGCCGGTGACGAAGATGCTGCCCTCCAGGGCATACTGGAGCCGCCCTGCCAGCCGCGATGCGACGGTGGCCAGCAGCCTATCGGAGTGGCGCGGCGTCTCGCCGGTATGGAGGAGAAGGAAAGAGCCGGTGCCGTAGGTGTTCTTCGCCTCCCCCTGCCGGAAGCAGGCCTGGCCGAAGAGAGCGGCCTGCTGATCGCCCGCCACCCCGGCGATGGGCAGCGCCGCCCCCAGCAGGGAGGGCTCGCACTCCCCCAGGACGCCGCTGGAATCGAGCACCTGGGGCAGCATCGAGGCTGGGATCTCGAAGCGGCGGAGCAGCTCCTCGTCCCAGCGCCCTTCGCGCAGGTTGAAGAGCATGGTGCGCGAGGCGTTGCTGGCGTCGGTGGCGTGGACACGACCGCCGGTGAGGCGGAAGATGAGCCAGCTATCGACGGTGCCGAAGGCGAGCTCGCCCGCCTCGGCCCGGCGCTGGGCGTCGGGCACGTGGTCGAGCAGCCAGCGCGCCTTCGTCGCCGAGAAGTAGGCGTCCAGCACCAGGCCGGTGCGCTCGCGGATGAGCGGCTCCAGCCCCTGGCGGCGCAGCTCGTCGCACTGCTCCGCCGTGCGCCGGCACTGCCAGACGACGGCGTTGGCGATGGGCCGGCCGGTGTCCCGCTCCCAGACCACGGTGGTCTCCCGCTGGTTGGTGATGCCCACCGCCGCCACCTGCTTCAGCGCCACCTGCGACTTGCGCAGCACGTCCTGCGCCGCCGCCAGTTGGGAGGACCAGATCGCCTCCGGGTCGTGCTCCACCCAGCCGGCGCGCGGGTACATCTGGGGGAACTCCCGCTGCTCCGTCGCAATGGGCGCCCCCTCCTCATCGAAGAGGACGGCGCGGGAGCTGGAGGTACCCTGGTCGAGGGCGAGGATGTATCGGGGCATGGGCCTCCTTCCAACGCGATTCTAGCACGATAGGTCGTCGAAGACAGAGGGCGGGCGGCTGCCCGCCCAGGGCGACCGCACAGTCGACCCTATGGCCTAGCTACCGCTCTATTGCATCCATCAGGAGGGATGGAATGGTGCTGAAGAGCGCACCGGCCTTCAGTAGCATTGCCCGAGGGAATAGCTTTCGTCCTCCCGATACCAGTTCTTCGACCACTCGATGACCCAGTGTTTCGTCCGCACTCGGTAGCAGGCGTACCCGCCGTAAGCGGTCACTTGGCGATAGCGAGAACTGCCGTAGAAGTCAGTATTGAGGCGCGAGCCGCCGAACGTCCCGAAGGGAGGGGGCCACCCCGGGTGATCCACCCATTGCCCCGCCGACCAATCGAAGTATTGGATAAAGACGATGTGCTCCAACTCTTGCGCTGGATGGTCGTTGCAGGCGGTGACTACCTTAAACCAGAACTGCTCGGGCTCGGTCTTCAGACTCCAGGACTGGGCGGGGCAAGCGTCGTCAGCATGCTGGTCGGCGGCCTCGACCCCAGCGACGACGAGCAGCCCGACCAGCAAGAGCAGCGCGAACACGACGCGGGCTGGCGTAGGCACCTAATTTCCTCCCACCCTAGTCAGCTATCCAGGGGCGTTCAGGGACAGGGCACGGCGGGTAGGTCGGCTACGCCGCCGACGGGGGTCGCGCCGCCTGGCCAGGGTTCGGGGGGCATAACCTGAATCCAGTCGTTCGGCGCTAATTGGAGGCCGCTTAGGTCGGGCGGGTGTCCCTCCTCGAAGTCCCATTCGGGCGTCGGCAGGGGCTCACCCTCCGCCACGATCGCCTGCTCAATGGTTGGCCACGCGGCCGCGAGGGTCTCACGGGCCGCTGGTGACAAGGCGATAGGCGGCGGGTCACCAGGCTCTCCGGCTACACAACTGCTGGATCCTAACAATGACCGGGCACCCAGCAACACTGCCGCAACAACGATGAGACCAAGGAGAAAAGCAGCAAGGCCCCGCATCGCAGAACCTCCGTTCCGCCAGAGCAAGTCTAGCGTACTGCTACCGCGACAGGTTGTCAAGTGGAAGACGCGTCGTTCTGTCAAGTTGACAGCGGACGGCTGCGCTGCTACCCTCGTTCTCACCTAGCGGTACGGGCGCGTGTCGCCCTGCCGATACTAGCTGAGAGCCAGGCCTTGGTGTCCCCGGTCCTTCCTGAAGGAAGGACGCTGAGGAGCGGGTACCCTCCGGGCCGAAAGGCAGGGACAGGAGAGGCCAGCGGTCGGCGGGGGCTGGCTAGGGATCGCCAGAACGGAGCGCAGGGACGAACCGATGAGGCTCTCCCGCACCGTTGCCGAGGCCAGGAAGCCGGGCGCGGACCGCCACTCGACCCTGAAGGGCGGTTTCCCCCGGCGTCACCCGGTGGTTGTGGTCGCCCTGGCGCTTGGGGCGCTCGGGCTGCTGCTCAGCCTCCTTCTCGGCCTCCAGGCTATCGGGGGCGGTCAGCCCGCCGCCTCGGCCGGCCGGCCGGCCCTCCCGCAGACGGAGGGCCCGCTGGTGGTCTACAGCGAGTTCGGCCAGACGGCCGATACCCTCTGGGCCGCCGACCCCAACGACCCCACGAACCGCGCGCAAATTGCTCTCGTGGAGCACGCCTGGGGCTTCGGCATCTTCCCCAGCCTCTCGCCCGATGGCGCTCATATCGCCTATACCGTCCTCCCCGCTGGCGGCGGGCAGGACGGCTCGGACGCCCGCGCTGAGCTCTGGCTGCTGGAGACCGCCACCGGCGAGCGGACCCGCCTGGCCCAGGACATCGATCTGCTCAGCACCCCCGTCTGGTCACCTGACAGCGCCAGCATGGTCGTCCGCCGCAGCCAGTGGCAGGACGGGGCGGGCGGTAGCGCCAGCCTGCTGCGCATCGACCTCGCCGGGGCGGCGACGGAGGTGGCGGCGGCCGACGCGGGCCTCTACCCCATCGACTTCTCGCCTGACGGGGCGTGGCTCTACTACGCCGTCCTCTCGCCGTCAGGTACTGACCTGGCCCGCGCGCCGACCGTCGGCAGCGAGACGGAGACGCTCGCCCACCTGAGCGACGGCGTCGCCCGCGACTGGCATCTCTCGCCCGACGGGACGCGGCTAGCCTACCTGGCCCAGACACCCAAGGGCGCCGAGACCACCTTCGCCGCCGAGGTGCTCCATCTCGCCACGGGCACGGTACAGACGCCCCTGGCGGGCGCGGCGGTCGCCCAGTTCGGCCCGGCCTGGGAGCGGGACGGCAGCCTGACCATCGGCCGGCTCGATAGCGACGGGCCGGTGCGGCTGAGCGCCGGAGGGACGAGGCTGAGCGAGGCGCTGCCGGCGCCCCCGCCCGGAGGTGGCTTTGATGTGCCCCTCTCCTGGTCGCCGGACGGCACCTACCTGGCGGTGCGCGGCTTCCAGGACTCGTCCCTGGCCGACCCGGGGCCTAGCTGGGTGATGGTGGTGAGCAGGGACGGCGCGCGACGACAACTCTCCCCGCTGAGCGACGTGGTCGTCGCCGGCTGGCTGGAGGTATCGGAATGAGGCGGCTGCTGCTCGTTGGCGCCTTCCTGATGGCCGCCTGGGCGGCCTCCTCGGTGGCGGC
>MGOB01000034.1:0-1113 GCA_001796995.1 Chloroflexi bacterium RBG_16_68_14
CTCTACGTTCTCGTTTCGAACGGTGATGGATTCACTGACGCGGCGCAGGACCCGCACGTCGGCGTAGGCGGCGCCCTGCTGGCGGGCGGTGTCCAGGGCACGCATGACCAGGTCGCGCATGTCTCCCTCCTCTTAGCGCTGCAAAGCGACGCCGCTATACCGACGGATGAAGTCCAGAACCGCGGCGTTGCTCTCTTCCTCGAACTCGACGTTGAAGCCGTGGCGGCCCCCTGGGAAGACGACCAGATCGGCGCCGGGGATGCATCCAGCCAGGAAGCGAGAGTTCTCCGGCGGCACCAGGGGATCATCATCGCCCGTCATGACCAGCGTGGGCGCGCCAATCTGATCCACGCGCGCCCGAACGTCAAACTCGGCGACGGCGGCGTACTGACGACGCCAGGCCTCTAGGGGCGGCATTAGGCTGGCCTCCGCTTGGGCGCGTAGCCAGAGGTCGTCCTTGCTGGCGGCGAAGTAGGCGTCGCCGTACCCCATCCATGCCGTGCGCTCGAAGGCCTCGCGAACGGGGAGCTCTTCCGCCTCGGTGATGTCGCGCACCGCCTTCTCCGAGGGAGGTATGGCCAGCAGGCAAGGGCTGGTGCAGCCCAGGACGAGGCTGTGCACGCGCTCCGGGTGCCGCAGCGCCAGCTCCTGAGCGATCATGCCACCCATGGAGACGCCGTAGACGTGGGCTGAGTCGATGTCCAGGTGACCCAGGAGGGCGGCAGCGTCATCGGCCATGTCGGCCATGCAGTAGCCAGCAGCCATCTTGTCGCTGCGGCCGGCATCGCGGTTGTCGTAGGCGATGACTCGCAGGTGCTGAGAGAAGGTAGGTATCTGGCTCTGCCAGCCCAGGGCGCTAGCCCCCAGGCCCATGATGAGCAGAAGAGGCTCTCCCTGGCCGTACACCTCGTAGTAGATGCGAATACCGTTCACTGAGGCTTTGGTCATGGTCATTCTCCTCGGGTCTGTCTTGGACGAGACGGTGGCAGCCCGGCGAAGTCACGCGGACGCCATCATAGCGAAAAGGAGCCTCACCGGCAAAGGCTTGTACCAAGAAACAGTTCGTAGCGGAGGGCTTCAGCCCTCCATCGACGCTTTGGAAGGCTAAAGCCT
>MGOB01000034.1:1646-1865 GCA_001796995.1 Chloroflexi bacterium RBG_16_68_14
GGAAGTCATCGGTCCAGGCGAAGGCGCTGGCCGCGTAGTCCGCTAGCGAGGCGTCGCGCGGCAGGAGTTGCTCCTGTAGACCGCCGTGGCGCTGAGGGTCGAAGGCCAGGAGCGCGGCCAGACCGTCTTCCTTCATCGCCAGCTCTTCGTGGATGGAGCGCACGGTCCCGGTGTCGTCGCCGGTGGGCTGGCGCAGGCCGGCGGCGGCGCCTTCTCCCG
>MGOB01000034.1:1965-2042 GCA_001796995.1 Chloroflexi bacterium RBG_16_68_14
GTGAGGGTGGAAGCAGAGGGAGAGGTCGGCGGTCTGGACCAGGACCTCCGGCCGGCCGTCGTAGTCCAGGTCCTCGC
>MGOB01000034.1:2071-2319 GCA_001796995.1 Chloroflexi bacterium RBG_16_68_14
TGAAGGAGGCGGTCCGCCTCCCGCTCGGCGACGATGAGCCGGCGGTGGGTGGCCCAACGGATGTGCCTCAGGTAGAGGCCGCCGAAGACGCCGTGCCAGTAGGGGCAGTTGCACTGGCCGCTCCAGAGGGCATCGCGGGCCGCCGAGGCGTCGCCGCTGGCAGCCGCCTGCTCCACTTTCTGATGTACGCGCAGCATGCGCTTGTGCATGGCATTGGCCTCGGGATACTTGACCAAGAAGTTACGCCA
>MGOB01000034.1:2345-2603 GCA_001796995.1 Chloroflexi bacterium RBG_16_68_14
GGTCCTCACGGTCGGAGTCCTTGGCCTCCCGGGCAAGGCGGGCAAACTCGACCCGGGCCGGGGTGGGCAGCGCCCACTCCATCATCTCTGAGTAGGAGGCGGTGGGCAGATAGACGATGCCTCGGGCCGGGTATCGCTCGGCGTGCTCACCCAGAGGTATCGTGTGGAGCCAGTCCGCGTTTTGCTCCAGGGCGGCGAGGAAGTCCTCCATCCAGCCGTCCTCCCAGCAGTGGGCGTAGGTGGTGGGCCAGCTCCCGA
>MGOB01000034.1:2852-2952 GCA_001796995.1 Chloroflexi bacterium RBG_16_68_14
CCAGGGGCGCCGCCAGGTAAGGCTCCCAGACCCGCTCGGTCAGCCACAGGCCTGTCGGCTGCTGCCCGAAGAGCCGCTGCACCGTCCCGGACAGCTTCTC
>MGOB01000034.1:2960-3053 GCA_001796995.1 Chloroflexi bacterium RBG_16_68_14
CGAGCTTGTCGCTGTCCGGGATCATGGGCAGGATGGGCTCGTAGTACCCACCGGTCATGATCTCCACCTGGCGGCGAGCGCAGAGAGCGGCCA
>MGOB01000034.1:3292-3460 GCA_001796995.1 Chloroflexi bacterium RBG_16_68_14
TTCGACGAGAGCCAGTTCCTCCGGCGTCACCAGTTCGCGCAAGATGCCGGGGAAGAGCGGCGGGTATAGCTCGTACAGATAGCGGTACATCTCCTCCACCATCCCCTCGGTATCGGCGATGCAGCCCCACGTCCTCTGGATCTCGTCTGTGGCCAGGAAGGCCTCCCG
>MGOB01000034.1:3919-4390 GCA_001796995.1 Chloroflexi bacterium RBG_16_68_14
GATTATCGAAGGCGTAGCCGCGATCCCGCAGGTCGGCCACCGACAGCGGCAGGCGCAGCGCGTGGCCGAACGACGCCATCAGGGTGTTGAACACGTCCACGATAAAGCGGCCGGTCTCCCAGAAGATGAACGGCCAGCGGCGAAAGACCTCCTCGACCACGTCCACCCCTCGAAAGGGACCGGCGTCCAGGGGTGGATAGTGGCCGTCCGGACGCAGCACGACCCGTACTTCGGGCGCCCAGGAGATCTGGTGGAAGCGGAGGCGCGGCAGGGGCCGTCCCCGCGAAAGGATGTGATCTAGATAGTCGTCGGGAGTGACGAAGCTCAACTGGAAGTCTTCCGAGACCCGCACGTCGGACCAGGCCTCCCGCATGATCTCGAGCGCCTCTTCGCCGAAGTCCATCAGCTCCAAGTCCTGAATGTAGAGGATAAGCCCGCCGTCCGGTGCCTCGCAGATGGAGCGGCGGAGGA
>MGOB01000034.1:4451-4801 GCA_001796995.1 Chloroflexi bacterium RBG_16_68_14
ACGATACTCCTCGCCGAAAACGAAGTACTGGCCCAGCATGAAGCCCTGGTACTTCACCCCTTCCGGCTTCCACCTGGTGATGGGCCGCCAGATGTCCTGGGACACCGGAAAGTGACGGGGCAGGCCAACGATCCCCGGGCCGACCACAAAGGGCTCGTGCACAAGGTCGCCCTCGCCCTCAAGCCGGTAGTGGGCTTTGCGAGGGTCCAGGTGAGGGAAGACCAGGAAGTCGATCCGGGCCCGGTAGATGGTGGGAAGGAGGCGGGCGTCGATGGAGTCCTCGATGGGGAACAGACCGCGGTAACGCGGCTCGGGCGCCCCCAGGATGCCGTGGACGAACTCTCGGTTGA
>MGOB01000034.1:4940-5059 GCA_001796995.1 Chloroflexi bacterium RBG_16_68_14
CTGCATGAGGAGCTCGTTGGTGGCCTCCAGGCACACCGGCACCTCCATATCGCCGGCGAACTTGATGAGGTCGCGATAGACGTCGCGGCCCGCCTCGGCCCGCTTCACGATCCAGTTCT
>MGOB01000035.1:0-140 GCA_001796995.1 Chloroflexi bacterium RBG_16_68_14
GAGGGAGAGCGGCTAGGGGGTGAGGGAGTAATACGTGACGCTACGTCGCCCCCGCCCCCTCCCAGTCCGCCGCCGCCATGGCGGCCACCTCCTCGCCCATCTTGATGCTGTAGTTCTGGCCCCGGTCCTCCGGGTAGATC
>MGOB01000035.1:368-705 GCA_001796995.1 Chloroflexi bacterium RBG_16_68_14
TTGGAGAGGTAGACGAGGTGGTAGCCTCCGTACTGCTCCGGCTCGATGAAGTTGGTGTGCTCGATGCAGGCGATGAAGGGGATCTCGTCGTCGGCGATGTTCATCCAGTAGATGGGCGAGACGGAGCGCTTGAGCGCCATGATGTAGCACATGGCGGAGAGCCAGCGCACGCCGGTGAGCTTCTCCGCGTAGTCAGCCGGGAGCTGGGGCGCCAGCCCGCGGAAGGCGTGGGCGGGCATGCAGGCGATGACCGCGTCGAAGTCGGCGCGCTCACCGTCGGCCAGGAGCAGGCCGCGGGCGCGTCCGTCCTCGACGACCACCTCCTTCACCGCGCGGC
>MGOB01000035.1:723-1145 GCA_001796995.1 Chloroflexi bacterium RBG_16_68_14
CGCTTTGCGGGGCGCGCAGCCGGCGCTCCAGCTCGTCGATGTAGACGCCGAAGCTGCCCAGCAGGTAGCCGAGCTGCTCGCGCTGGGAGAGGCCCTTGCGCGAGGCGAAGCGGAGGTAGATCTTGTTCCAGAGCCAGACCATGGCCAGCTCGTCGTGGGCGCCGCCGAACTTGCCGCGCAGGAGGGGGCCCCAGACCGCCTCGTAGGCGCCCTTCCCCATGTACCGGCGCACCCACTCGGCCGCGGTAACCGACTCGTAGCGAGTCCCCTCCTTCTGCCGGCGCAGGTAGAGCCCGGCCAGCCCCATGCGGATGCGGTCCAGGAACGGCGCCGGGCTGAACTTGAGCAGGTCCAGCGGCGTGACGAAGTTGTAGATGCGGCCGCCGTGGTAGAAGCCCACTTTAGAGTCGCGCCAGCTCATC
>MGOB01000035.1:1206-1518 GCA_001796995.1 Chloroflexi bacterium RBG_16_68_14
GGTGGTAGAAGGACTCGAGCCGGTTGCCGCCCACCTCGAAGGTGCGCACCAGGCCGCCCAGGAAGGGGCTCGCCTCGTACAGGGCGACGCGGTGGCCGCCCTGGACGAGCCGGTAGGCGGCCGCCATGCCCGCCACGCCGCCGCCGATGATCCCCACCTTCACGGGCCCGGCAACTCCTTCTGGGGCAGCGCCGCCCCCACCGGCCCCGGCGACGACCCGGCCGTGGAGCGGCGGAACATCTCGCCCAGGGAGAGGCCCATCGTCCCCAGGAAGTAGAGGCCCAGGGCGATGACCGGCAGGAGCACCAGGGC
>MGOB01000035.1:1526-2976 GCA_001796995.1 Chloroflexi bacterium RBG_16_68_14
GAGGCCGATGGCGTAGGCGGTGGCGGCCGAGCCGGCCACGCCGGCGGCGATGAAGGTCTGCTTGGTCACCAGCTCGAAGGGGCCGATGCCGCCCTGGGAGGCGATGACGGAGATGGCCAGGTTCGCCGCCGCCGTCGCCACCAGGTAGACGTGGAACCCGGCATCGATGTCGAAAGCGAGACCGACCATGTAGTACATCGTCGCCTCGAGTAGCCAGGAGATGCCCGACATCACCCAGGCGACGGCCAGGTCGACCGGGCTGCGCAGGCAGTGCAGCCCTTCCAGGAAGGAGCGGAAGAGCCCCTCGATACCTGGGCGGAAGCGCTCGGGCGTGAGAGCGGTGATCCAGCGGTCGAAGCGCTGCCTCCACTGCTCGGAGAAAGCGAGGAGGAAGAGGACGCCCAGCGCCACCCCGAACAGCACGGCCATGATGACCGCCAGCCCCACCAGATCGATGCTGTAGTCCACCACCGGTAGCGAGAACTCCTCGCCGCTGTCCACGAAGGCCACGAAGATCGCCAGCATCGGGATGAGCGTCAGCCCGTCGAACAGCCGGTCGACGGCGATGGTGCCCAGGGAAGCCGCCTTGCTCACCCGCTCCCGCTCGCCCAGGACGTAGGCGCGCACCAGCTCGCCCGCCCGCGCCGGGATCAGGTTGTTGGCCATGAGCCCGATGATCACCACCGGAAAGAGCCGCCACGACGGGATGCGCGCTATGGGCCGCAACAGGTACTGCCAGCGGACGGTGCGCGCCCAGACGCCGACGAAGTACACCGGCAGCGAGGCGAAGGCGATGGCGTAGTTCGCTTCGGTGAAGGCGTCCCGGATCTCGCCGAAGTCCGTGTTGTAGATGAACAGCCCGAGGAAGATGACGCTGACGGCGAACCCCAGCCAGAAGCGACGGCTACGCAGCAACGGCGGCTCCTACTCCTCGGCCCCGGTTCTTGCTCCCATGGGGCCGGGCCTCACCATGATAGGCACGCTCTGCATAAGAGGTCAACGCAGACGGGCTTGACAGTGTTCCAGCGAACCGGCTAGCATAGGGCGCGGTCGTGCTAGGCGGGGAGCTAGCGGTGCCCTGAACCCGCAAACCGCTCTAGCGGGGCTGAATTCCCGCTCGAGGTCTGAGCGCCGTGAGGACTGTCCACGCCAGGCAGCGTTGAAGGTCTGGTCCTGCGCGGCGAGGCGCTGTGAACCCCGTCAGGTCCGGAAGGAAGCAGCGGTAAGCAGTAGCTCTCGGGTGCCGCAGGGTCACCGGACCGGAGCTCGCTTGACGACGGATAAGCTTGCGGCCCGGATCGACAGTGGGTGCACGGCCGCACTGTTCGTTCAGCGCTCCGCCTAGGGGTCTGAAAGGACGCGACGACACCGGGAGAATCGTTCTTGGCGTACCGGGATGTCGTCGGTGAGCACCCCCGTCTCAGATGGGGGTCTGAGGAGGCTCACCGAC
>MGOB01000035.1:3099-3318 GCA_001796995.1 Chloroflexi bacterium RBG_16_68_14
CCCGCTCGCACCGTACGCATCGCCGTCGACGGCGACGTCACCACCGTCAGCAGCCGCGCCAGCAACGACCGCGTCGTCGTCGAGCAGGCCGGCATCGAGCTCCAGCCAGGCGACCAGGTGGAGGCGGCGGGCGACGGCACGCTGGTCGTCCGCAGGGCGACGGAGGCGGTCCTGGAGGTGGACGGCAAGACCCTGGCCCTGCGCACTCAGGCCGCGACC
>MGOB01000035.1:3407-5954 GCA_001796995.1 Chloroflexi bacterium RBG_16_68_14
CGCCCCTGGCCGCCCTGCTAGGTGGCGGCAGCACCGTTCCGGTCAGCGAGGGTCCGGTCGCTCTGGAGGTGCGCCGGGCGGTACCCTTTGCCCTCATTGAGAACGGGCAGGAACTCCAGCTCAGCTCCAGCCGCGAGACGCTGGCGACAGCGCTCCGCGACGTGGGCGTCCGCCTGGGCCCGGGCGACCAGGTCCAGCCAACCCTCGATACGGAGCTGACCGCCGGACTCGAGGTGCACGTGGAGCACGCCGCCCAGGTGGTGGTCACCCTGCCCGAAGGTAAGGAGATCCTCTATTCGCTGGCTGAGACTGTGGGCGAGGCGCTGGCCGAAGGCGGCGTCCAACTGCCGCCCGATTACCGCCTGGACCCGCCGGCCGAGACGCCTGTCGCGCCCGGCATGGCCATCCACGTCATCGGCATCTCCGAGGAGCAGGTCCAGGAGATGGAGCGCATCGAGAGCCACACCGTCTACCAGCCGGACTCCAGCCTCGCCTGGGGCGAGAGCCGCGTCGTCTCGGGGCAGGATGGCGTCCTCTACCGGCAGTATCGCGTCGTCTACGAGAACAGCCAGGCCGTCTCGCAGGAGCTGGTAGACGAGTGGTACGACCCGGAGCCGATGGACACGGTCATCTACTACTCCATGGCCGACGCGCCGCCTCCGCCGCCGCTGGACATCCCAGACGGGCTCCAGGCGGTGGGCGTGCTGCGGGTCTACGCCACCTGGTACAACGCGGCCAGCGCCGGGCGCTCGCCCTCCGACCCCTCCTACGGCATCACCGCCACGGGCGTGCCCGTCGCTCGCGGGATCGTGGCGGTGGACCCCAGCGTCATCCCCCTGGGGACGCGCCTCTACATCCCAGGCTACGGCTACGCCGTAGCGGCGGACACCGGGGGCGGCATCCGCGGCAACATGATAGACTTGGGCTATCCGGACGGCGTCGTCTCCGACTGGCTCTCACAGTGGGTTGACATCTACATCCTCGGGCCGTAGCCGAAGCCTCTCCCGCACCGACCGAATCCCTCTCCGGCGCAGGCACGACCGCCGTTCCTCCGCGGCCCCACGCCGACGCCGCCGCGCGCCCAGGGCGCCCCGGGAGCTGCGCGAGGCAGGGCTCTCCGCGCGCAAGGCGCTGGGGCAGCACTTCCTGACCAGCGCCCCCATCCTCCGGCGCATCGCCGAGGCCGCCGGCCTCTCGCCGGACGAGACGATCATCGAGGTGGGCGCCGGCCTGGGCGGGCTCACCGCCGAGCTGGCCGCCCGCGCCCGGCGGGTGATCGCCATCGAGCTGGACGAGCGGCTCGCGGACTACCTCCGACGGCGCTTCGCGGGGACGGGGGTGGTCATCGTGCAGGGCGACGCGCTGGCCATCGACCCCGCCGAGGCGCTGTCGCGCGCCGGGGCCTCCGGCCCCTACGCCGTCGTCGGCAACCTGCCCTACTACATGGCGCAGCCGCTGCTCCGCCACTTCCTGGAGGCGCAGCCGCCACCCCAGCGACTGGTGGTGATGGTGCAGGCCGAAGTAGCGGAGAGCATCGTCGCCGGGCCCGGCAAGATGAGCCTGCTCAGCGTCTCCGTGCAGCTCTACGGCCAGCCGCGGCTCCTCTTCCGGGTGCCGCCCTCCGCCTTCTACCCGCCGCCCAAGGTGCGCTCCGCCGTCGTCCGCATCGACGTGGCGCCCCGGCCCCGCGCGGCGGTGGACGATATCGAGGCGTTCTTCCAGGTCGTGCGGGCCGGCTTCGGCACGCGCCGCAAGCAGCTCCGCAACGCCCTCGCCCACGGCCTCCGCATCGACCCGGCGACGGCCGCCCGCCTGCTGGCCGCCGCGGAGATCGACCCGACGCTGCGCCCCCAGGCGCTGCCGCTGGAAGGATGGGCGGCCTTGACCCGCGCCTGGAAAGCGCACGGCCGGCCGGAGGGAGCGCCGTGACCGCCCTGCGTGTCCGCGCCCCGGCCAAGGTGAACTGGACGCTGGAGGTGCTGGGCCGGCGGCCCGATGGCTACCACGAGGTGCGCACCGCCCTCCAGACCATCGCGCTGTCCGACTGGGTCACGCTGACGCCCGCCGACGGCCTCTCGCTGGCGCTGAGCGGGGAGGCCGGTCCCCTAGCGAGCGAGCCGCTAGAGGCCAACCTGGCCTACCGGGCGGCGGAACGGCTCCGGGGCGAACTGGGCGGCCACGCGCGTGGCGTCCGCATCGCCATCGAGAAACACGTGCCGGTGGCGGCCGGGCTGGGCGGCGGCAGCAGCGACGCCGCCGCCGTCCTACGCGGCCTGCGGCGCTTGTGGCAGCTCGACATCCCCGACGACGAGCTAGCTACGCTGGCGGCGGAGCTGGGCGCGGATGTGCCCTTCTTCCTGCGCGGCGGGGCGGCGCTGGCCTCGGGCCGAGGCGAAGTGCTGGAAACGCTGCCGGATGCCCCTCTGCGCTGGGTCTTTATCATGTTTCCGCTGCACACGCCTGCTCCCGACAAGACAGCGCGCATGTATGCGGCGCTGCGGCCGGAGCACTACACCGACGGCTCCCGAACCGAGGGGCTCGCCGCCC
>MGOB01000035.1:6138-8163 GCA_001796995.1 Chloroflexi bacterium RBG_16_68_14
TCGGGGCCGAGCCGCTGCTGCGCGCCCTGGTGCACCTGGGCCTGCGGGCGGCCGAGACCGAAACGCTGTCAGCGGCCGAGGCGGTCGCCGTCGAGAGAACATCGTAGCGATGGCCGAAGTGCTAGCCGGCTTCGTCTGCGGCTACGGGCTGGCGCTGGCCGTCACCCCGGTGGCCGCCGTCGCCCTGGTGCGGGCGCGGCTGACCAGCGCCACGCTGCGCGGCCTGATGCCGGAAGGCGCCTCGCTGGTGGCCGTGTCGATCATCCTCCACACCTTCGCCTTCCTCACCTTCACGGCGCTGGGCATCATGCTGGGCCTGCTGCTGGGCGGGCTGGAGGAGCGCAGCCCGGCGGGAGGCCTGGGCAGCCCCAACCGGGCCTTCACCAGCTTTATCCTTATCGCCAGCGCCATCGCCGTGGGGCCGCTGGCGCTGGTCGCGCCCCGGCTGCGCCTGCCCCTGCTGGCGGCTGGCCTCTCCTTCGCCGGCGTCTTCGGGTGGCTCATGCCTTACCTATCGCTCTGGGGCCCCGACCAGAGCTAGCGACAACGGATGCTATACTGGCGCGATGGGCACCATCATCGACATGCACATCCACACCACGCGCGGCGCATCCGACAGCGGCCTCAGCCCGAACGAACTGGCGTCGGAGGCGCGCCGCCGCGGCCTAACTGGCATCCACATCAGCGAGCACGACCGCCTCTGGGACCGGCACGCCCTGGAGGAGTACCGCCGCCGCCACGCCGACCTGCTCGTCGCCAACGGGATGGAGGTCTCGACCGACCTGGGCCACGTCCTGGCCCTGGGCCTGCGCGAGTACGTGGGTGGCATCCGCCAGGCCGAGACGCTGCGCCGGGTGGCCGACGAGCAGGGCGCCTTCCTCGTCGCCACCCACCCCTTCCGCCACTACTTCGACCCCATCTACTTCCGCCGCCAGGGGAAGGAGCCCTTCACCCTGACGCCGGAGCAGGCGGCAAAGCTGCCCATCTTCCAGCTGGTGGACGCCATCGAGGTGCTGAACGGGGCCAACACCGTCCGCGAGAACCTCTTCGCCCTGCGGGTGGCGCAGGTGCTGGGAAAGCCCGGCACCGGCGGCAGCGACGCCCACTCCACCCAGGGCATCGGCGTCTACTGCACCGTCCTGGAGCGAGAGGCGGCGTCGCAGGAGGAGCTGCTGGCGGAGCTGTACGCCGGGCGCTTCTACGCCGCCCACGGCCTACTGGAAGGCGACCTCCAGCGCTTCACGGAGAGCAGCCTGGGTGAGGTAGCGGAGGCGACCAGCTAGCTTGTCGCTCGCAACTGGCTCATAATCACCCTGGCCTGAAGGCCTACCAGGCAACAATGACGGCTGGAAGGTATCTCGCGGTAGCTGCAGACCTTTTTGGTCTGCCTATTCCGCCAGATCCGCTCCGACTTGGGCAGGGCTTGCGCCAAAGGCGCATCCGCCTCTGGCGGAGAAGCTCCGCAGCTACGCGTGTTCCGATACGGGCGAACGGTTCTGCAACGACCTTCAGGGTGAGGTAGAACCAGGGCGCAACTGATGAACCCGTCAGCCACCGAGATCCCCCGACGTAACCGCATCATCTACGCCTCGGCCAGCCTGGGCGGGAACATGCTGTCCCGCACCATCACCCTCTGGTTCGTCTTCTTTTACGCGCCGCCCGCCGACTCGGACCTGCCCACCATCGTCCCCCGGTTCACCCTGGGCGCCATCCTCCTGGCCATCGGCATCGAGGACGCTATCGACGACCCGCTCATCGGCTACTGGAGCGACCGGACGCGCACTCGCTGGGGCCGGCGGATACCGTTCATCGTGCTGTCCACCCCTTTCTATGCGCTGTTCTTCTTCCTCATGTTTACCCCGCCGGGCGCCGACCGCAGCGTCTGGGCCAACGTCCTGTACATAACCGCCATCGTGATGATCCAGCGCATCGTGGGGACGCTGTCCGGCGGGCCCCTGGAGGCGCTCCTGCCGGAGATCGCCGGGAGCTCGGCGGCCCGCGTCAGCATCGTCATGTGGCAGGTGT
>MGOB01000035.1:8190-9572 GCA_001796995.1 Chloroflexi bacterium RBG_16_68_14
CCCTGGTGGTGACGGGCTTCATCAAGGACGCCGTGGGCTTCCAGGTGATGGCGGGCACGGTGGCAGTCCTCGCCCTCGTCTCCCGCTACATCGGCGTCTGGGGGGCCTGGCCCTACGCCCGCGCCAACATCGAGCCGGTCCGCATCGGCGTCATCGAGTCCTTCCGTCAGACCTTCCGGAACGACCAGTTCCTCTACTTCCTACCCACGTTCGTCTTCTTCAACACCGCGGTCAACATGCTGCTGGCCGCCCTGCCCTTCTTCGCCGAGTCGGTCATCCTGGGCGAGAAGGAGTCGATGGAGATTAGCCTCCTCGGCTTCTCCGTCGAGCTGAAGGAGGGGGGCGTGAGCGGGATCCTGGCCGGTGCCGCCATCCTGGCCGTCATCCTCGCTCTGCCCGTCGTCTACCGACTAGCCATGAGTCGGGGCAAGGCCTGGGTCTACGCGGCCTCCATGCTCTTCGGCTCCCTCGCCTTCCCCTTCCTCTTCTTCATGGGGCTCATCCCAGAGGTCGATCCGTTGCTGCAGAGCCTGTTCATCGTCGCCCCGATGGGGCTCGCCATCACCGGCGTCTTCGCCTTCCCCAACGCCCTCATGGCGGACATCATCGACTACGACGCCCTGCGCACCGGCATGCGCCGCGAGGCGCTCTACTACGGCGCCCAGAACACCATCGAGAAGTCGGTGGGATCCATCGCGACGGGCATCATGGCCGTGCTCTTCCTGCTGGGGGAGACGGCCGATAACCCGCTGGGGATCCGCCTGGTCGGGCCGGTAGCGGGCGCCATCGCCGTGCTCGGCTTCATCCTGTTCCGCGGCTACTGGCTGCCCGATGAGGTGACGGAGGAGACAGTACGGAGGCACCAGCAAGCCGTAAGCTAAATCCGCCCATTTGTTCTGTCAGCGCTCCTATGCTAGAATAGCCCCACCTCGCCGCGCAAGGAGCCGCATGCCCCGCACCTACGTCGCCCTCGACCTGGAAACCACGGGCCTCGACCCTAACCGCGACGCCGTCATCGAGGTGGGCGCGCTGCGCTTCGATGCCAACGGCACGCGGGAGGCGTTTCACACCTTCTGCGACCCCAGGCGCACCATCCCCTATCGCATCCAGCGCCTCACCGGCATCACCGACCAGGACGTGGCGGGGGCGCCGCTCTTCGCCGAGATCGCCGCCGACCTCGAGGCGTTCATCGGCGCCTACCCGGTCGTAGGCCAGAACGTGGCTTTCGATCTCGGCTTCCTGGAACGGGGCCAGGTGCGGCCGGCCGGCCCGGCCTACGACACGCAGGAGCTGGCCCGCCTCCTCTTGCCTGACCTGCTCGAGCACAACCTGTACGCCATCGCCTGCCACCTGGGCATCGACTTCCCGGTCCGGCACCGCGC
>MGOB01000035.1:9586-12239 GCA_001796995.1 Chloroflexi bacterium RBG_16_68_14
AAGCCGTCCGCCTGGCCTTCCTCGCCCTCCGCCAGCGGCTGACGGCGCTGCCGCCAGCGCTGCTCACGGAGGCGGAGCGCACCGCCTCGGTCACGGACTGGCCGCTCTGCCACCTCCTGCGGGAGGTCTCCGATGAATTAGAGGGGAGGCCGGAGGAGGCACCAGAGCTGATGCACGGCGCCGTGCGGCCGCCCCATAGGTATGGCACCCCCGTCCCGGCAGGCCCCGAACAGCCCTGCCCAGTCGACGGGCAGGAGATGGAACGGCTGCTCACCACCACCGCCCGCGGCGTCATCGAGGGCTTCGAGGAGCGACCAGAGCAGGTCGCTATGGCCCGAGCCGTCACCCGCGCCCTCAACCGCGGAGGGGAGTTGCTGGTGGAGGCGGGCACCGGCGTGGGTAAGTCCCTCGCCTATCTGCTGCCGGCTGCCCGCTACGCCCTACAAAACGATGCCCGTGTCGTCGTCTCCACCAACACCATCAACCTCCAGGAGCAACTCATAGGACAGGACATCCCCATCGTCCGGCGCCTGCTCTCCAACGGGGCGGGCCGGGAGGAAGAGCTACGGGCCGCGCAGCTCAAGGGCAGGCGCAACTACCTCTGCCTGCTGCGCTGGGCCAACCTGCGCCGCTCATCGGGCATGTCCGCGGAGGAGGCGAAGCTGCTGGTGCGCCTCCTCCTCTGGCTCCCCCACACCGATACCGGCGACCGGGCCGAGCTCCGCCTCTCCCAAGGCGAAGAGGCGATCTGGAACCGCCTCAGCGCCCAGAACGAAGCCTGCCTGGCCACGCCCTGCACCTTCGTCAGGGACGGCTCCTGCTTCCTCCTGCGCGCCCGCCGGCGAGCCGAGGCGGCCCACCTGCTGGTGGTGAACCACGCCCTCGCCCTGTCCGACGTCGCCGTGGGAGGAGGAGTTATCCCCGAGTACCGGCGCCTCGTCGTGGACGAGGCGCAGCACCTGGAGGAGGAGGCCACCGACCAGTTCGGCTTCCACGCCGACGAGGCCGACGTCACCGCTCTGCTGGATCGAGCGGTCGACCTCATCGGCAGCCTGCGTAGCGCCAGTCGCGGCCTCGCCAGGCGGATGGCATCGATCCGCGAGCTGCTGGACATCGGAGCGCGGGCAAACGATACCTGCCAGCGCGCCCGCGCTCTCCTGCCGGACTTCTTCCTGCGGCTGGCCGGCTTCCTCCGCCAGCAGGTCGCCGGCGGAGGCGAGTACGACGAGCGGCTCCGCCTCACCCGCGCCATGCGCGTCCAGCCGGACTGGGCCGACATCGAGATCGCCTGGGAGAGCCTGAGCGCCGCCCTGGGCGAGGCGCTCTCGACGCTGGAGCTCCTGCACGCGGGCCTCCAGTCGCCCGACGCGCAGAGCCTCCTCGACCACGAGACGCTGCTGACAGAGGTGGCCGACCTGCTCCAGACGGGCGAGACGCTGCGCCGGGGTACCAGCGACACCGTGCTGCGCGAGGACCCGGACACCATCTGCTGGCTGACCCAGCGGCGCTCCGGCACCGGCGTCGGCCTCTCCAGCGCGCCGCTGCGCGTGGCAGAGCTCCTCAGGGAACGCCTCTTCTCCCAGAAGGAGACGACGGTCCTTACCAGCGCCACCCTCGCCGCCGAAGGCCGATTCGACTACATCCGCCAGACCCTCGGCCTGACGGATGCGGAAGAGCTGCTGCTGGGCTCCCCCTTCGACTACGCCCAATCGACCATGGTGCTGGTGCCCCAGGACATGCCCGAGCCCAACCAGACGGCGTACATGGCGGCGCTGCAAGTGGCGCTCATCGACTTGGCGCGGGCCAGCCGGGGCCGGGCCCTGGCGCTCTTCACTTCCCATGCCAGCCTGCGCGCCGCCCACGCCGGCATTAAGCGAGCGCTGGAGGAAGAACAGATCCTGGTGCTGGGCCACAACATCGATGGCTCTCCCCGCCAGCTCATCCAGGCGCTGCGAGAGCACCCCCACACCGTCGTGCTGGGCACGGCCAGCTTCTGGGAGGGCGTGGACGTGGTGGGCGAGGCGCTCTCGCTCCTGATTATGGCCCGCCTCCCCTTCTCGGTGCCGGATGACCCCGTCTTCCAGGCCCGCTCGGAGCTGTTCGACGACCCCTTCAACCAGTATGCCGTGCCCCAGGCGGTGCTCCGCTTCAAGCAGGGCTTCGGCCGCCTCATCCGGCGCAAGACAGACCGGGGCGTGATGGTAGTGCTGGACCGTCGCGTCCAGAGCAAGGACTATGGCCAGGCGTTCCTGCGCTCCCTACCGCCCTGCACCGTGCGGACGGTGCCCCTGAGCCAGATGCCGGACATAGTAGCCGAGTGGCTGGGCGACGAAACCCTGCGGGCTGAGCCCCAGGACGAGGACTGATGGAGCTGCGCCCGCTCCAGGAGGCCGACCTGGAGCCGCTGTCGGCCTGGCTGCCCAGTACGGCCGCCGAAGCAGGCTGCGCGCGCTGACCTAGCGGCGGCGCTGGGCGACAAGCACCCGGGTGACGATGTGCGCCAGGCCGAACGCCACGCCGAACAGGCCAACAGAGAAGAAGATCACGTAGAGCCCGGGCATGATCCCGATGAGCAGCGCCATGGCCAGCGCCCCAATGGCGAAGGCGAAGACCACCGGGAAGGTGCGCCACCGCCAGACGGGGAGAGCAGGCT
>MGOB01000035.1:12283-12758 GCA_001796995.1 Chloroflexi bacterium RBG_16_68_14
GCCGTGGCCTCGACCGCGCCGGCGCCTCCGCCTTTTGCGCACCCGCTCCTCAGCCATCGCTACGTCCGCTTTCGATAGCGGCGCTGGCGGAGTCGCGGGCGAAGGATGCGCGGCTTGGGCGGCGGGTGGGGGTCGGTCGCATCCAGGCAGCGCTGGCAGGCGAACTCCAGCGCCAGGTGCTGCTCGTTGATCCAGACCGTGCCGCAGTCCTTGCCCGGCGTGTCGTTGCGCTGGTTGAGGTGGAACGGTTCGCCGCAGGAGTTGCAGATGGAGGAGTCGCCCTCGTCGGCCGCCTCCTGACAGACGACACATGACCACGTCTCAGCCACGGCGAGACCCAGCGAGCGGCCGCCTGCCGGATCGCATCCTCCAGAGCAGGGCCACTTCGTCCTCACGAGTGCTCGCCCGGCCGTCCAGGCGCGCCGCTCGCAGCGAGGCGAGCGCCTCGCCTACCTGCGGGCCGTGGGGCACGCCC
>MGOB01000035.1:12798-14794 GCA_001796995.1 Chloroflexi bacterium RBG_16_68_14
CGCCACTCCTCAAGGTAACGGCGCGCCCGTTCGGCGGCAAGCGACCGCTCCGCGAGGAGGACGAACGCCTCGATGGCCAGCGGGGGCTCCGGCGCCAGTACCTGGACGGCCTCGCTGGGCCGCAGCGAGGCCCGCGCCAGCGTCGCCTCCTTCGCGCGCAAGGCCACCAGCCCACGTACGGCGCCAGCCTGACGGCCGGTCAGCGACAGCCGCTCGATGGCCCCCTCCACCTCCTCCGGCGCTGCCCCCGACAGCAGGAGGCAGAAGAGCACGGCGTCTCGGTGCGATGGGGCGAGCTCCGGCAGGCGTCCCGCTGCTTGCAACCCTCGCTCGCCCGGGCGCAGCGCCGAGTGCACCGCCGCCAGCACGCCCAGGCGGCTCCCCAGGCGCAGGATTCCCTCTACCCGCTCTTCAGCGGCGATGCGCTCGAACTCGTGCCGCAGTCGGGCGCCGCTGATGGTGTCGAGGTAGGACAGGTCCCGCTCCAGCAACGATTCGGTGTGGGGCTCCAGAGCGAACCCCAGCCGACCGGCGTAGCGCAGCGCTCGCAGGATGCGAGTAGCGTCGTCCTGGAAGCTGGCATCGTGCAGGACGCGCACCCGCCGCCCGGCCAGGTCAGCGCGGCCGCCATGGGGATCGACCAGCTCGCCGGCGCCCGGGCCGGTCAGCCGCAGGGCCATGGCGTTGATGGCGAAGTCGCGGCGCGCCAGGTCGTCGGCCAGCCGCGCCGGCCGCACCGAAGGGAGGGCGCCGGGCCGCTCGTAGCGCTCCGAGCGCGCCCGTGCCAGGTCCAGCCGGAAGCCTTCGCCCTCCACCACCGCGGTCCCGAAGCGAGGGTGCGAGACCAGCCGCGCCCGGAGCTCCGCAGCTACGGCCGACGCGAGGCCCAGGGCGTCGCCCTCGACCACGAGGTCCAGGTCCAACTGGCCACCCACGAGCAGCAGGTCGCGCACGCCGCCGCCGACCAAGTAGAGCCCGCCTGGGGCGGGCCGCTCGGCCAGCGAGACGGCGCACCGCAGCGCCCGGCGCGTGTCCTCAGGGAGGCAATCGTACAGCCGCTCCAGCAGCCGCGCTCGTCCTCGTCCCATCTCGGAAGCAGTGTAGCAGAGCCCCGTTTCAGATGGCTGGCGGCGGCGCTCCTTGACAAACGCCATCGACCCTCCCTAAGATGGCGCTGACCCGGCAGCGATGACTCCGGTGAGCCGGGGCCGTCAGAGGGAGGGTAGTGTCGCTGCGAGCGGGTGACAGGCAGAGCGGGAAAGCTGGAGAGCGCCGTAGCTGGCGGCCTTTGTGGCGTGTCTCGCTCCCTAGGTTCCCCGTCAGTCATCCCTTGGCAGCAGCAACTGTGAGCCCCCGCTTCCTCCCCCCGCTGTTCTCCCCGCGAGCTACGGATGCCCGCCATCCGGCGGGCTTCGTGCATTGGGGTGTCGCTCTACCGGGACACGTTGAGAGGGGAGTGCCTTGGCGAAACGGAGTGCGCTGGAGGAGCGCCTAGGCGTGAAGTTCAAAAGCCCCGCCCTGCTTCGACAGGCGCTGGTTCACAGCTCCTACGTGAACGAAAACCCGGAGGCGGCGCCCCGGTCCAACGAGCGCCTGGAGTTCCTGGGCGATGCCGTGCTGGGCCTCGTCGTGGCCGATGAGCTCTTCGACGCCTACCCGGAGCAGGACGAGGGGACGCTCACCGAGCTGCGCAGCCATCTGGTGCGTCGCGATACCCTGGCGAAGGCGGCCCGCCGCCTGAAGCTGGGCGAGGAGCTGCTCCTGGGCAAAGGCGAGGAGGCCGGCGGCGGCCGCGGGCGCCCCACCAACCTCGCCCACGCCTACGAGGCGGTGGTCGGAGCGATCTTCCTCGACAGCGGCCTCACCAGCGCCCGCCGCTTCGTCCGCCGCTCCCTGGCTTCGGAGCTTGAGTTCGCCGGCGACCGGATCCCTCCGCTGGACCCGAAGTCGCAGCTCCAAGAGATCAGTCAGGCCCGCTACCAGACCACCCCGCGCT
>MGOB01000035.1:14842-15589 GCA_001796995.1 Chloroflexi bacterium RBG_16_68_14
GCCCGCCGCTTCACCGTCGAGGTGCTCATCGACGACCGCGTCCTGGGGACCGGCGCGGGCCGCAGCAAGCAAGAGGCGGAAAAGGAGGCCGCGCGCCAAGCGCTGGCGCGCCAGGAAGACCAGCCATGAGCGAAAAGACAGGGATGTCGGGCGCATGTACCTGAAGCGGCTGGATCTCCACGGGTTCAAGAGCTTCGCTTCGGCCACCACCTTCGAGTTCGGCCCCGGCGTGACCTGCATCGCCGGGCCCAACGGCGCCGGTAAGACCAACGTGGCCGAGGCGATCCGCTGGGTGCTGGGCGAACACGCCAGCCGCATCATCCGCGCCCGCAAGACGGAGGACATCATCTTCAGCGGCAGCGCCAAGCGCTCGCCCTTGGGCATGGCGGAGGCGCGCATCACCCTGGACAACAGCGACGGCTGGCTGCCCCTGGAGTTCGAGGAGGTGGTGGTCAGCCGGCGCGCCTACCGCAACGGCGAGAACGAGTACTACCTCAACCAGAGCCGCGTCCGCCTCAAGGACGTGACCGAGCTCTTCCTCAAGGCACATGTGGGCCAGAACAGCTACGCCTTCATGGGCCAGGGGCTGGTGGAGCAGGTACTCACCCTCCGGCCGGAGGAGCGACGCAGCCTCATCGAAGAGGCGGCGGACGTGCGCCTGCACCGCGACAAGCTGGACGAGTCCCGCAGCCGGCTGCTCGCCACCCGGGAGAACCTGGAGCGCGTCGACCTCGTAGTTCGCGAGAT
>MGOB01000035.1:15630-15898 GCA_001796995.1 Chloroflexi bacterium RBG_16_68_14
GCCACGCACGTCCGTCTGGGCGCCGAGCTGGCCCAGGCCCTCAAAGCCCTGTACGGCCAGCAGTGGCAGGAGGCCCAGGAGGCGCTGGCCGCTGCCCGCGCCGCCTGCGACCAGCGCCAGGAGGAGTTCGATCACGTGCGACGCGAGCTCGAGGCGGGTGAGGAGGGACTGACCGCCCTCGCTACCGCCATCGAGGAGCGCAGGCGCGACATCGCCGGGCGCGAGGAGGCCTACCGGAGCCTAGAGGAGTACCGGCGCGACCTCCAGT
>MGOB01000035.1:16037-17706 GCA_001796995.1 Chloroflexi bacterium RBG_16_68_14
CGGCCCCGCGAGCTCGAAGAGGAGCTCGCCGCAGCCCGCGTGGCCGAAGAAGGCAAGCAGGAACTCGAGAAGCTGGAAGCCCGCCTGCACGAGCTCCGGCAGTCGCTGAGCGAGACGGAAGGCAAGGCCGCCCAGGCCAGCGCCCGGCTGGCCGAGGCCGAAGCCAGGTGCGCCACCCTCGCCGGCCAGCAGGAGCGCCTGCGGGCAGAGCTCACCTCGCTGGAGGAGGCGCGCCGGGAGCAGATCGCCCTCCTCAGGGCGTGGGCACGGGAGTTCGCCGCCCGAAAGGAGCGCGTCATCCAGCTCGCGCCCGCCGTCCAGCGGGCCAGCCGCACCCTGAGCGAGACGCAAGCCCGGCTGGACGAGTCGACGGCTGCCGTCGCCCGCCTGCGGGAAGAGATCCGCACCCTCGGCATCGAGATCGAGTCGGCCCAGGCGCGGCTGGACGCGGCGCAGGCCACCGACGTGGAGCTGCCTCCGCCGGACGCCGGCGTGAAGGCGCTGCTCGCCGCCGGCGGGCTAGTGCCCGGCCAGGAGCCTCCGCCGGACAGCCGCGTTCAGGGCCTGGTGGGCATGGTGGGGCAGCTCCTGCGCGTGCCCGCCGGCCTGGAGCGCGCCATCGAGGCGGCGCTGGCCGAAAACCTCCACGCCGTCGTGGTCGAGACGCAGGAGGACGCCCTCGCCGCCATCGAGCTCCTCCTCAGCGAGGACCTGGGGCAGGCCACCGTCTTCCCCCTCAGCGACGTGCGCCCCACTCACCCCATCAAGCTGATGGAAGAGCGCGGCGTCATCGGCGTGGCGGCGGAGCTGGTGCGCTGCGACAACCGCTACCGCCCGCTGGTCAACGCCCTGCTGGGGCGCACCATAGTAGCTGAAAACCTGGGAGTCGCTAAGGTCCTGCTCCGCCGCGGCCTGGGGAGCGTTGTCACCCGGGACGGCATCTTCCTCCGCCCGGTGGGCTCCATCAGCGCCGGCAGCGCCAGGGTGATCCGCCGCGCCTTCGCCCACCAGCGCGACGTGGGCGAGCTGCCCGGCGAGCTGGAGCGGATGCGCGCCGCCCACCGGGAGGCGACCGCCGCCCTGGAGACGGCGCAGCGAGAGCTGGCCGAGGCCAAGGAGGCCCGCGACCGGCTGGCGCCGGACCTGGAGCGCATGCGCGCTGACCTCACCGATGCGGAGGAGGCGCTGCGCCAGCACCGGGCGCGGCTGCCCGCCACGGCGGCCCGCCTCTCCGCTCTCCACGCCCGCCGCCATGATGTCCAGCGCGCCTTGGCGGAGACAGAGCGCCTGCTGACAACTGGCCAGGACGACATCGAGCAGGCCCGCAGCCGGGCCCAGGAGCACGAGGCGGCGCAAGGGCGGCTGCGGCAGGAGATAGAGGAGATGGCATCCGCCCGCGAGGCGCTCGCTAGGGAGGCGACGGAGCGCTCGAGTCGGGTGGTCGCGCTGGCGGCGGAGCAGGAGGCCTTCCAGCGGCAGCAGGCCATCCAGGCCCCCGCCCTTGCTCGACTGGAGGGCGAGCTCTCGCGCCGGGAGGAGCTGGCCGCGCGCCTGGAGGCGGAGTTGAAGACGGTGTTCGGCCGCCTGGAGGCGACCCGCCGGGAGCTGGAGGAGAAGTCACGGGAGGCCGAGGCGGCCCGGGAGGAGCTAGCGCCCGCCCGGCACTCCC
>MGOB01000035.1:17714-19097 GCA_001796995.1 Chloroflexi bacterium RBG_16_68_14
GAGTCGCGCCAGCGCGCCATCGGCGACGAGATCTCCGCTGGCCGCCCGCGCGCCACCGCCGCCGAGCGGGCGCTGCTGGAGGCCGAGGCCACCGTCCAACTGCGCAGCGAGGAGCTGGAGGCCCTGCGGGGACGGCTGGAGGAGGAGGGCTTCCGCCCGTCGCCCGAGGGCGAGGTAGAGCCGGTGGAGCAGCCTGAAGGGCCGCCCGCCTGGCTCACCACCGAATCGCGGGGCGGCGACGAGCTGCCCCCCATGCGCGGCGGCGCCCAGGTCGACCCGGTCGCCCTCAAGGAGCGCATCAGCGAGCTGCGCGCCGAGATCCGCGGCCTGGGCCCGGTCAACGAGCAGGCCGAGGTCGACTTCGCCGAGAGCCGCGAACGGTACGACTTCCTCACCAGCCAGCTCACCGACCTTCGGGAGGCGGAGGCCGCCCTCCAGGAAGCCATCCAGGAGCTGGAGGGCATCATCAAGGAGCGCTTCTCGGCCACCTTCAAGCAGGTGAACCAGGAGTTCCAGCGCTACTTTGAGACGTTCTTCGCCGGCGGCCAGGCCGAGCTGCTGCTCACCAAGCCCGACGAGCAAGGCCTGCCCGGCGTGGACATCATCGCCCAGCCGCCGCGCAAGCGGGTGCGCACCCTGAACATGCTCTCCGGCGGCGAACGCTCCCTCACCGCGGTGGCGCTCCTCTTCGCCCTGCTCCAGACGAACCCCTCGCCCATCGTCGTGCTGGACGAGGTGGACGCCGCCCTGGACGAGGCGAACGTGGACCGCTTCACCACCGTCCTGCGCGAGCTGACGGCGCGCAGCCAGTTCATCATCATCACCCACAACCGGCGCACCCTGGAGATGGCGGATACCATCTACGGCGTCTCCATGGGAGAGGACAGCACCTCCGCCGTCCTCTCCCTGCGCGTGAGCGACATCCCAGCGAAGTAGCCCGGTCCCCTCGTTGCCCGCCGCAGCCGCCCACGCTACCATCGATCGGTAGTCCAACGCTCAGGAGCCCCGCGTGCGCTTTTTCCGCCGGTCACCGCAAGTCCAAGAGGCCGATGAGACGTCCGAAGAGCTAGCCGAGTCGCGGGAGCGCACGGAGCAGGCGCTCCAGCGCACCCGACGGAGCTGGTTCGGCCAGATCGCCGACCTCTTCGAGCGGGGCAGCGTCGGCGACGAGCTCTGGGAGGAGCTGGAGGAACTCCTCATCGGCGCCGACGTCGGCGTCGCCACCACCCGGAAGATCCTGGGCCAGGTGCGGGAGCGGGTGGAGCGGGAGCGCATCAAGGAGCCCGCCCAAGTACAGGCGCTGCTCAAGGAGACGCTGGTGAGCATCCTGACGGCGCCCCAGGGGAGGGGGCGCCTCTGGGGGGCCGACGGCGCGGGCGCGCC
>MGOB01000036.1:0-155 GCA_001796995.1 Chloroflexi bacterium RBG_16_68_14
CGCCGGTCGTCGGGGCTGAGCCGGAGGGATCGCCGTGAGCCTCCCCGACCGCTTCTGGACGCCCCGAGGCGAACGGCTCCTCCGGCCCCGATATGCTCGGGATCTTCGACCCGTCGCGGGCGGCGCCGAGCCGTCACGCCGCGGCGGCGGCCAGG
>MGOB01000036.1:177-13065 GCA_001796995.1 Chloroflexi bacterium RBG_16_68_14
CGCCGCCACCAGCCACGGCACCCTCGTGGACTGCGGCATCAACACCAAGGGCGCCTGGGTGGTCTTCAGCGCCGCCACCGCGATGCAGGCCGACGGCCTGCTCGTCACCTTCGCCCACGACAACTCGCTCGACAACCTGTTCGACATCGGCATCGGCGCCGCCGGCAGCGAGCAGGTCATCGTCCCCGACCTCTTCGTCCCAGGCTGGATGTACACCGCGTCGGCGGCCAGCATCGGCGGCGCAGCGTCCGCCTTCTTCCTGCCCGTGGTCGTCCCGGAAGGCGAGCGCCTGGCCGTGCGCGGTCAGGGCTGGGGTGGCCGCGACCGCTGGGTGACGGTCACGCTTATCGGGAGCGGCGGCCTGGCCGACAAGCCCTGGAGCCGCGCCGCCGCCTACGGCGCCGTCACCGCCGACAGCGGCGGCACCAGCATCGACCCAGGCGGGACCGCCAACACCGAGGGCGCGTGGACAGAGATCGCCGCCAGCGCCTCCTTCGACGTGCGAGAGCTGATCATCCTCATCGGGAGCCAGCGCTACTCGCTCCGCGATAGCGTGTGGTGGCTGCTGGACATCGGCATCGGCGCCGCCGGGTCAGAGGTGGAGCTGATCAGCGACCTCCAGCTAGCCACAGCCAACCAGGGCATCTCGCAGGTCACGCCGATGGTCATCGGGCCGTTGCCCGTGAACATCCCGGAGGGGACGCGCATCGCCGCCCGCGCCCAGTGCAACGTCATAACCGCCGCCCCCGTCCGCACCTTCGACTTGGCGACGATGGCGTTCGGATAGGCCCGTGTAGGGGCGCACGGCTGTGCGCCCAAGGAAGGGAAGTATGGCCGTCAGCGAGAACACCGGGGGCACCCAGACCGCCGTCATCGGGACCGAGCACGTCCTCGCCACCATCACCGCTGCTGGTGTCTACCAGCTCGTCGTCGACACCCGCAACATGGTCAACGGCGACGTGCTGGAGCTGCGCACCTACCTGGCCGTCCGCTCCGGCGAGTCCCGCCGGCTGGCCCGCATCGACCGCTACGGCGACAGGCAGGGCGACGGCGCCGCCGACACCGCCGCCAAGGGCGAGGTGGTGAAGTTCTCCATCCCCTACACGTCGGTCTTCGGCATCCGCTTCGCCCTCAAGCAGACGGCGGGGACAGGGCGGAGCTTCGTCTGGAGCGTCTGGCAGCAATGATCCGCTTCCTCTTGGTGATGATCGCGGTCGCTGCGCTGCCCGACCCAGGCCGGCGCTCGATGCGGCGCTCACCCTTCGCGGCGGGAGCGCCCGCGCCGCCGGCCCGCGCCGCCCGGGCCGCCACCGGGACCCTGCCGGCGCGACCCTATCGACCACGACGACCAGCCTAGCTGGAGGAGGAGAGAACGATGAGCAGCCTGGCCACCATCAGAGCAGCCGTCCGGACGGACCTGCACGACGAGGACGCCACCGCCTACCGCTGGACGGACGCGGTGCTGGCCCGCCACATCAACCGCGCCCTGCTCGAGTACTCCCAGGTGGCGCCCCTTGAGCAGAAGTCCACCCTGAGCACCGTCCCGACCAGTCGGGACATCTCCATCTCGACCCTCACCCCGCGCGTTCGCATCGTCGCCGTCGAGTTCCCCACCGGTGAGTACCCGCCCGCCTACGTCCCCTTCTCCCTCTGGGGCGATACCCTCACGCTGGACCTGACAGCGGCGCCCAGCAGCGCCCAGAACGTGAACGTCTACTGGCACAAGGTCCACAGCATCAACGGCTCCGTCACCTTCCCAGCGAGCCACGACGACATCATCGCCGGGGGCGCGGCCGGCTACGCCGCCCTGGAGTGGGCCTCCTTCGCCACCAACCGGCTCAACGTCGGCGGCGACGAGGTCTGGGGCCGCTACGTGGAGTTCGGCAACGTCCGCCTGGCCGCCTTCAAGGAGCAGCTACGCCGGCTCCCGGCGGTCAATCGCGCCAGGACCGCCCGCCTCTACACCCCGGTCGACGTGCGCTTCACCTCCCAGAGCACCGATCCCGGCCCGCAGTGAGGAACCCGTGCGTACCCTCAGCTCCACGCTGCTCGCCGCCCAGAAGGCCACCTCAGGCGTTCCCTACGTGGAGGTGAAGGTCTCCAACCGCGTCGCTAATATCACCCGCCTGCGCTGGGCCAGCCAGTACTCGGCCTCGCTCCCGGACGACGAGCACGGGGCGGCCGCCGACGCTAGCTACCTGCACCGCGTCCGCGTGAGGGCGGGCACGCCCCAGTACGAGCGGAACGCCGGCTCCGGCTGGAGCGCTCTCAGCGCCGGGACCGACGCCAGCCGCATCGCCATCGCAGCGGTGAACAACCAGCGGGTGATGGTCGTCTACAACCGGGCCGCCGCCATCTACTACCGCGAGAGCACCGACCAGGGCGCCAGCTTCGGTTCCGAGACGCTGATCCTGACCCTAAGCGCGACGCCAGCGGCTTTGGCCGTCGCCTACAAGAACACCACCGGCGACCTGGCCGTCATCTGGGAGGAGGGCAACAACCTCAAGCGCATCCGCCGGACGAGCGGCGCCTTCGGCTCCGCGGCTACTTGGACGCGGAGCGTGAACAGCATCAACGGCGTCACCGTCCAGCATTCTGGCGACTTCCACATCGTCCTCACCGGCACCGACACCTCGAACCGGCCCGTAGTCTCCAGCACCGTCCTGGGCGACGGCTTCTTCTACTCGGTCGATACCTGGGCCGCGCTCCAGCAGATCGCCGAGGCGGAGACCGGCTCCAATGTCTCTTTCGGCGCCCCCAGCCTGGCCGTGCTGGACACGTACCGCCTGGTCTTCGTCGAGTCGTACAGCGGCACCACGGCCTACCGGCGGCCCCAGTGGACCTGGTTCCCGCCCAGCCAGACCTTCGTCGACAACGCCTGGCGCGAGCCCGTCCCCTTCGACCTGGACTCGGACAAGGGGGTGGCCATCACCGGCAACACCAGCACCGCCTACCTGAGCCGGCCCGACCGCACCTGGAGCGCCTCGCTCAGCTCGCCCAGCACCGACCTGACCGACGACGTGCTGGAGCTGGCCCTTCAGCTCAGGCGCTATCGCGGCCAGGCCCGCGTCACCCTGCGCAACGACGACGGCCGTTACAACAACCTGCTCGGCGGCGGCTACTCCGTCATCACCCACGGGGCCCAGCTCGAGGTGAGCCCGGGCTACCGGACCGCCAACGGCAACGAGAAGTCCTCCGGGCTGAAGTTCTGGATCGACCGCATCGAGCACACGTCGGAGGGAGGCAAGGCCACCCTAGTGCTTCACGCTTCGGACGCCTGGGCGCTGGTCGAGCGGTGGCGGGCCCGGCGGCAGCACCACTGGGCAGCGGGCGACGACAGCGTCTCCCAGATCATGCGCTTCGTCTTCGGCCGCGCCGCCATTGAGCTTCAGAACGTGGGCGTCAGCTCCACGGCCATCAGCCACCGCCCGAGGTTCACCATCCACCCCGGCGAGGACGGCGTCCAGGCTGTCCGCCGGCTCCTGGCCATGCTGCCCGATACCGCCCGCATCGCCGGCGAGCTGGCCTACCTCTCCGAGCCCAAGACGGCCGACGCCTCCGTCTACACCTACGGCACCGGCCACGCCATCTTCCGCGCCCGCCACGCCTCCCAGGGGCTGGCCGCCAACCGGGCGCAGGTCTTCGGTAGCGGCGTGCTCTCCGAGAGGTTCGACTGGCCGGACATCCAGGACCAGTTCGACCGGCTGCGCCAGGTCTTCGACCTCAACATGACCACCGCCACCAAGGCCGACCAGCGCGCCCAGGACACGCTCCGCCAGGAGGGGCTGGAGCTAATTCTGGGCGAGCTGCTGACGCCGGCCAACTGCGGCCAGGAGCTGGGCGACGTCATCGCCGTGACCGACCCCAACGTGGGCCTGAGCGCCCAGAAGTACCGCGTGGTCGGGCTCGATCTGAGCTACGCCCGCGGGCCCCGCGCCGTCTACGAGCAGCGCCTCATGCTGGGAGAGGTGTAAGCCATGACCATCCGGCAGGGCACCGTGAAAGCCTTCGACGGCACCGCCTCCACCGCCACCGTCCAGATCCAGGGCAGCGTCGCCATCTGGCTCAGGGACGTGCCGGTGGCGCGCAACATCGCCTCGGGCGAGATGACCGCCGGGCGGAAGTGCGCCGTCCTCTTCTTCGACGAGCCCAACCCCCAGGACGCCGTGGTGATCGCGGTGTACACGTAGACAGTCCGGGCGGCGGGCCCGACAGGCTCAAGCCTGTCCCACGAAGCCCACGGGGGTCGGGCTTCAGCCCGACGAAGAGACGTAGCTGTCTTTCCGCACACGTCCCACCTCTAGCCCGTACAGCAGCGGCAGCAGGAGCAGCAGGGCCCAGGCCCAGCCGCCCAGCACATCGCTGGGCCAGTGGACGCCCAGCCAGACGTTGGCCGGCCCGGCGAAGAGCAGGACGAAGGCCGACCAGGGCCCGGCCGCCAGCCGCGCCGCCTTGGGGAGCGAGTCTCTGATCGACAGGCACAGCAGAAACCCATACAGGAACGTCGCGCTCATGACGTGGCCGGAGGGGAAGCTGGGACTGGAGAAGCCGGCCCGCAGCTCCACCACAGGCTCGGCCGGGCGCGGCCGGTCGACCAGCTCTTTCAGGCTGGCCTGGAGGAGCGGGAGCAGAATCAGTCCTATCGCCAGCAGGGCGGCCTCCCACCGGCGCCCCAGCAGCCAGAGGCCCACCGCGACGGCCCCACCCACGCCGAGGACGACCTCGGTCATGGTGAGCGCCCGGAGCACGTCGGAGAACGCCTCGCCCGGGAAAGGCCGGTCCTGGGCCCAGGTAGCGATGTCGACATCGCCGGGGAGCGTATCGTGCTGGCCGGCGAGAACGGCGAGGGCGATGGCGAGGCCGAGGAGGGCAAGCCAGGCGACGGGAAGGAGGAGGCGACAGGTCACGGCCCTATTGTAGCGGGGAGATTCCAGGGCTGGACGCTGGTACAATGGGCGGTAGCGGAGGGAGCCGGATGACTGCTGACCGGATCCTGGCCGGCGCACGCAGGGAGGAGGACGTCGTCCTCGAGACGTCGCTGCGGCCGCGCCGCCTGGCCGAGTACATCGGCCAGGAGAAGGTGAAGGACAACCTGCGCATCGGTATCGCCGCCGCCCAGCAGCGGGGCGAGCCCCTGGACCACGTCCTCCTCTACGGCCCGCCGGGCCTGGGCAAGACCACCCTGGCCAACATCATCGCTGCCGAGATGGGGGTGAGCATCCGCACCACCTCCGGCCCGGCCATCGAGCGGCCGGGCGACCTGGCCGCCATCCTCACCAACCTCCAGCCGGACGATGTCCTTTTCATCGACGAGGTGCACCGGCTGGCGCGCGCGGTGGAGGAGATCCTCTACCCGGCCATGGAGGACTGGGCGCTGGACCTGGTGCTGGGGAAGGGGCCCGGGGCGCGCAGCATGCGCCTGGCCCTACCCCGCTTCACCCTCATCGGCGCCACCACTCGCTACGCCATGATGAGCCCGCCCCTGCGCGACCGCTTCGGCGCTGTGTTCCGGCTGGACTTCTACGAGACCGGCGCCATCGCCCAGATCGTGAGCCGGTCGGCGCGCATCCTGGAGGTGGAGCTGGACGGAGGCGGCACGGAGGAGATCGCCCGGCGCTCTCGCGGCACGCCCCGGGTGGCGAACCGGCTCCTCAGGCGCGTGCGCGACTTCGCCCAGGTGATGGCCAATGGCGCCATCACCGCGCCGGTGGCCCAGGAGGCGCTGGCCCGCCTGGAGATCGATCACCTGGGGCTGGACGAGGTGGACCACAAGGTGCTGCACACCATCATCGAGAAGTTCAACGGCGGGCCGGTGGGGCTGGACACCATCGCCGCTGCCATCTCCGAGGAAGCCGATACCATCATGGACGTGTACGAGCCCTACCTCCTCCAGCTCGGCTTCCTGCACCGGACGCCCCGCGGGCGGGTGGCCACCCGCGCCGCGTACGAGCACCTGGGCGTGCCGCCCCACCACCGGACGCCGGCCGGCCAGCCCTCCCTCTGGGACTGACCCCCATCCATCGTTTGCCGCCCCCCTATGCCAGTGGCACACTGAAGCCGTGAGCACCCCCTACCCGCTGGAGGTGGCGGGCGTCCGGCCCCGACGCGTCGGGGCGCTGCGCCGCGCCTGGCCCCTGGCCCTCGCTCTCATCGTCATCGCCGCGCTCGGCTCCGGCCTCTTCTGCTCCAGCTACGGGCGACCGGCCGTCACCTCGGCCCTCTTCCTGCCCGACATGCTGGTGGACCTGCCGGTGCGGCCGGTCACCTGGTTCACCGCCGACCCCACCGTGGAGCGGGTCACCATCGATTACGGATCGGGCCGCATCCTGGCCGACATCTACCGGCCGCCGGACGACGATCGCCATGCCGCCGTCATCTTCTCCATGGGGGCGCCGCCGCTGGACCTGGACGACTCTCGGTTGGTGAAGCTGGCGGAGGACGCCGCCCGCGCCGGGCTGGTGATGGCCGTCCCCTTCTCAGAGCGGCTGGACGCCGAGCTCATCGAGCCGGACGAGGTGGACGCCCTAGTCGGGGTCTTCCAGTACCTGGAGGGCCAGCCGTACGCCAAGCCCGACCGCATCGGCTACATCGGGGTGAGCGTAGGCGGATCGCTGGCGCTGCTGGCGGCGGCCGACCCGCGGATCGCGGAGCGAGTGGACTACACCGTCGCCTTCGGGGCGTACTTCGACGCGATCGACACGCTGGTGGCGGTGGGCGCGCGGCGGGTCAGCTACGACGGCCTGGAGGAGCCGTGGGAGCCGGACGACCACACGGTGGAGGTGATGGCGCTCCAACTGATCGCGGAGCTGCCCGACCGCGACGACCGGGCGACGATGTGCAAAGCCTTCGTCGACCCCTGGGACCGGATGAAGCTGTGCGACCCGCCGGTGGGCCGGGAGCCGGTGACCGGAACGGAGCTGGCCGCGCTGACCCGCCAGGGGCGGGCGGCCTACAATCTGATGACCAGCGGTGACCCCGAGGAGGCCCAGGAGCTGCTGGACCAGCTCCCGCCCTCAACCAGGGAGAAGCTGGAGCGCCTCTCGCCCAACCGCGCGCTGGACCGCCTGGGGGGGGAGATCTTCATCATCCATGACCGGGGTGACGCCTTCATCCCCTACGTGGAGTCGCGCCGCATGCGGGACGCGCTGGCGGGACGGGAGGAGGTGCACTTCACCGAGGTCTCCCTCTTCGAGCACGTGGAGCCCCGGCTGAGCCGCGGCGGCGACATCATCGTGCTGGACGGCACGCGGCTCTACTACCGCCTCTACCAGCTACTGCTCAAGCTCTCGTGACCAAAGGGCGGGCGGCCCCCGATGTGGCTCACCAGAGGGCCGCCCGCTGGTCATTCCGGCGGCGCGCCGACGTCCCCGCCTTAGCTTCGCCCACGCACCGACCGGAAAGGACCTCCTGACTCCGCCCGCTCTTCAGGAAGGAAACGGTCGCCCTCGCCCGGCGCCTCGCCGGCCGAACGCGACCGAAGCTCTTCGCGCACGATCTTCAGATCGGGAGGCGCCTCAATGCCGAGCTTGACCCTTCGCCGCCCCACGCCCAGGACCTTGACGAAGATCTGGCCGTCAATCCAGAACCCTTGCTGGACCTTCCGATCGAGGACTAACATCCATGCCTCCTCCCCTCCCCCGTCCTCGGCTGGTGGCCGGAGCGGCCCCATCGCCACCCTTCCATCCCTCTGCACACCTGGTTGGGCCGCTCCGGCCGGGAACCCGGCGCCACATCCAGCTTCAGGACTTGACGTATCCCCCGTTCATGCGGTACTAGAAGTTCGTTACTGGATGTGCAACGCTGGATTATTTATGCTATCAGTGTACTACCGGATTCCTGATACCAGTATCATACTTCTTAGTTTGTTTTTTGTCAAGCCCCGCCAAAGGATGTGAGCCATGGGAAAGTGGGGATTTCTCACCAATCACGCCCTCGTCCTCATCCACGTAGCGAACCACCCCCGCTCCACCCTCCGCGAGATCGCCCACGCCGTGGGCATCACCGAGCGGGCCGCGCTCTCCATTCTCCGTTCCCTGGAGGAGGAAGCGATCGTCTACCGGCAGAAGGAGGGCAGGCGCAACCGGTACTGGGTGGACTTCGATGCGCTGCTTCAGTACCAGATGCGGGGCCCGTATTCCGTCGCCGAGCTGGCCCAGAACCTGATGGACATCTCCAAGCGCCTCCGGCAGCCCGCCAGTTGGCCGGCCCCACCGCCAAAGCGGGTGGCCCGCCGTCCCCGGCGCTGACCACCACCGGCCACCCCCGACTCGTCGGGGCGCCCTCCAGGTGGACGTGCACCTCGGCCTTGGGTAGGGCGGCGAGCCCAGAAGGGACGCGTGCGTCAGCCGGGCGTGCAGCTATGGGTTGGGACCATCAGGCCGCTGTGGCCAGCACGCTACTTCGCGCCGGTCGGAGCGGGCGAGACGTGGCGGCTGAGGAACAGCGCCATCAGTGAAACGCACTGCCTGCCGAACGCTGGCTCCCTGTCGAAGGCGTGGGCAGCGCCCTCGAAAATGTGGAGCTCTGCCTTCGTGCCGGCATCGACCAGCGCGCGGTACATCCGGAGACTGTTTTCGACGTGTACCACCTCATCCGCGTTCCCGTGGATGAGCAACGTAGGAGGGAAGGACGAGGCCGGGTAGTGAATGGGGCTGGCTTGCGCCCGCAGCTGCGGGTCCGAGCCGCCCAGCAGGTACGCAGACGGATCGACGAAATCAGAGCCCCGCTCGGCGAGCGCGGAGGCCAAGCGCTCGTTCACTGGCGCGCGCAGCGTCAGATCGGTAGGCGGGTAGACCGCGATGCAAGCCGCGACGCGGGAGTCGCCGGACAGGCCGGCGGTGGCGGCTAGCATGAGGGAGAGGTGGCCGCCGGCTGAGTTGCCAGAGACCGCGATGTTGTTCGGGTCAATGTCCAGCTCGTCGGCGTTGGCGTGCATCCAGTGAAAGGCTGTCCTGACATCGTCAAGCTGGGCCGGCCATTTGGCGTCGCCGGCGAGCCGGTACTCGCAGGCGACGCAGGTATACCCAACGCGACCCAGGAAAATGCCGTAGCCCCGGAGCTGCGTGCGGTCGCCGCTGACCCAGGTGCCTCCATGAATGAGGAGCACGGAAGCACCGTTGGCTGTGCCCGCGGGAGGCGTGTAGACATCGCACTTGAGCGGACGGCCCCCACCATTACCTACGATGACACCTTCTTCGATGGCGACCCGATCAGGAGACGTGTTCTTCATGACTTCTCCTCCTAACCTCGCGGCAACCCGAGCCCGCGGGTGGCGACCCCGCCGGAGGCGGGCAGGGATGTTGCGCTAGCCACGCGGTAAGCCCAAACCCCTCGTCGCGATAATGCTTCTTTGCACCTCGCTGGTGCCGGCGGCGATGGTAGCGGCAACCGCCTGGAGGTAGCCGCGCTCCAGCCGGCCCTTCAGGGGCGCCCACCTGGAGCCCGGCTCCAGCCCGCCATGCAGGCCCAGGAGCTGGAGGCCGGTGAGGGCCAGCCGCTGGCCCAGCTCCGAGCCGTACAGCTTGCTGATGGACGCCTCGTAGTTGGGGATGATCCCTCTCGACTGCATCCACGGGATGCGATAGGCGATGTAGGTGCCGGCCGCCAGCTCGACAGCGCGGTCGACGAGGCGCAGGCGCACCTGGGGGTTGCGCCGCACGGTCTCGGGCTGCTCCTGGACGAAGGCGATGAGCCGCTCCAGGGTGCGGCGGCCGCCGGCGTAGGCCTGGATGCCGGAGCGCTCGAAGTCCAGCGCTACCGCCACCTGGTACCAGCCCCGGTTGAGCTCGCCCACCAGGTATTCCTTGGGGATGCGCACGCTGTCGAAGAAGACCTCGTGGAAGCCGGCCAGGCCCGCCATGTTGATGAGGGGCCGGATGGTGATGCCGGGCGCGTCCATGGGTACCACGAAGGTGCTGATCCCCTTGTGCTTGGGCGCCTCCGGGTCGGTGCGGGCGGCCAGCCAGCCCCAGTTGGAGCGGTCGGCGCCGGAGGTCCAGATCTTCTGGCCGTTGATGACGAAGTCGTCGCCGTCCTGGACCGCGCGCGTCTGGAGAGCGGCGAGGTCGGAGCCGGCGCCGGGCTCCGAGTAGAGGGTGCACCAGACGTCCTCGCCGGAGGTGATGCGGGGCAGGTAGCGCTGCTTCTGCTCTTCCGTGCCGTAGAGCATGACGGCCGGCCCTACCCAGGCGACGCCCATGCTGAAGCCGCCGGGCGCGCCGTGGTAGGACATCTCTTCGTTGTAGATGAGCTGCTGCATGTGGGGGGCGCCCAGGCCGCCGTACTCCCTGGGCCAGGCCATGGCCAGCCACTTGCGCTCCGCCAGCTTCCTGGTGAAACGATGGCCCAGCTCGCGGACCGCTTCGCCGTCGCCCTCCTCGCCGTAGAAGCCGGCGCCCTCCCAGGTGGGCGGCAGTTCCTGGCGCAGGAACTCGCGCACCTGGGCGCGGAAGTCCTCCTCCTCACGTGTGAAGCGAAAGTCCACGGTGACCTCCCTTCGGGAGAACCTAGAACCGATCTTAGCTCGCCTGGGTTCTGGGTTCTCGGTTCTGGGTTCTGGGTTCTAGGCTCTGCGTCCTCCAGCACCACGGTCAGATGTAATCGGAGACGACGGTGACGCGCACAGGCGCCTCGGCCATGGCGAGACTATGGTAGCAGGGAAGCGAGGAGCGCAGCTACTGCCTGGGCGCGGGCCGCATCGCGCCCGCCGATGAGATGGCGCCGGCTGGGCTCAAGGGCGGCTGGTCGACGGCGCGACCCTCAACCCGCCGTCTTGGAGGGGCCGGTTTGGGGCCTCAGGCGGCAACAGGGATTCATCTTCATGATCGCTTTCCACTGGAAGCGCCAAGCAGGGCATATCTTGTCGTGGATTTGCCAAAAAAGGCTTAGCTTGGGTTGGTCCGCCATGACTCCTGCCTCCTTTCACATCCCGATCCGGGGATCTGGGATCCCTTTCTCAGCGTGGACATGGTACTTGCGCCTTGGATGCCTGTCAACCTGACCTCCTCCCCCGTCATCCTTCCCCCAGCGGCTAGAGCGTCCCATAATGCTTCGGGAGGCAGCGCATGGAGATCATCCCCGGCATCTACGCCATCAACACGCACCGCCTGGGTCGGGCCTACCTCTACCGGGAGGCCGACAAGCTCACGCTCATCGATACCGGGCTCACCGGCCGGAGCGCCGACGTCTCCGCCGCCATCGAGCAGGTCGGGCGCGTGGAGGACGTGCGACAGGTGATCATCACTCACTGGCACGTCGACCACACCGGCTCGCTGGCCGAGGTGGCCGAGCGCAGCGGCGCGCAGGTGCTGGTCCACACCCTGGACGCGCCCATCGTGCGGGGGGAGCGCGCCGGCCCCGGCCCGCAGGGCGCCTGGCGCTACCTGGGACCGCTCTTCGAGCGCGTGGGCAAGCCGGCGCTCCCGACGCGCGTCGACCGCGAGCTGTCGGACGGGGACGAGATCGACCTGGACGGCGGCGCACGGATCCTGCACGTGCCGGGCCACACGGCGGGGAGCATCGCCGTCTACGTGCCGGGCAGGCGGCTGCTCTTCGCGGGCGACGCCATGGCCAACGTCTTCGGCCTGCGACCGCCCATCGGCGTCCTCACGGAGGACAAGGTGCAGGCACGGGCCTCGATCCGGAAGCTGGCCGAGCTCGACTTCGACATCGCCTGCTTCGGCCACGGGAGGCCGCTGGACCGCGATGCGTCGCGGGCGGTCCGGCGGCTGGCGGAGCGGTTGGGGTAGAGGACCTTTGACCTACGCAGCGTACCTGATCCGCTCGACGACGGCGATGCACCCTACTGGGACATCGACTGCACTGCCTCCACGAACGCAGTCACCAGCGCCGCCCGCATCTCTGGCGTTTCTGCACTAGCGTTGAACAGCCAAGCTCCGTCCGGCGCGGCCCAGCTCGCGAAATAGAACAGATCACCGTCCCCTGTGCTCGTACCCGTCAGGTAGAGCAGGGGGCCCTGCGGTTGGAGTTGCTGAGCCTCGACCTCGACCTCACCGCTCTCAGCCAGACCGGACAGCAAATCGGCAAAGGTCAGCTCTGGGTCTTCCGCGAATGCGCGTGTGGCATCAAGACTAATTACCGCAACGGCGGCTCGTGCGGGAGCTTCGCCGTAGAGAACCTCCACGCGCTCGCCGGCCTGCAGCGCATCGGCGGACAGCGCAGTGTCATCGCTAGCGGAGCGGGCGAGGCCGCCTACTTCCTGAGGAAGTGTCTCCAATGCAGCTACGACGGACGCTGCGTCGGCGGGCAGGGTCACGCTGTCGAGACCCCAGGGTGGGCCCTCAGCCTTCTCCTCGCCTGCGCCGCCGCAGGCAGCTAGCACGAGAAGTAGAACGCTACCTGAGAGTACAGCGCCGACACGCCAGCTCCAAGGTGCTGTCGTGGCTCGCATGGTGCGCACCTTCCCTTCCGGGCTGAGGCACCGATGAAGACACATCCGGTTCTAGGTGCGACCCCGCCGCCCGCGATCAGCGTTGGCCCGTCCTCAGCGCCTTACTTCAGCCAGCTAACCTTCGGCCGCTGCGACCCCAGCGGCGGGCCGCTTCAGGATGAAGTAGCTGCTCTCCGGGCGCATCAGGGGGAGGATACCGGTCAGCTCCCAGCCGTCCTTACCCATCGTCTCCAGGTATTGGCGAACGAACCCGGTCCGGTGCTCTCCGCTCTGCCGGATGAACTCCACCCCCTCCGCGCTGATCCTGCCCCGAAAATCGACGTAGATCACCTTGTAGTCCCAACCGTTCATGGGCACCTCCTTGACGGCGGCGCTGAACGGACGAAGCCTGCCCCGAAATGAGATCAGGTCGGGACGCCTCACGTCGGGCAGCGGGGCCAGTTGCCAGTGTAGCAGAACCACCTCGCGGCGGCGCTGGC
>MGOB01000036.1:13089-19995 GCA_001796995.1 Chloroflexi bacterium RBG_16_68_14
CCGCGGCGATGGCGGCCGGCATCGGCTCCACCGCGATGACCGGCGCCGCAGAAAGCCCAGGCGCGGCGGCAGGCACTGGCGCCGCTCGAAACCCGGCCGCGGCAGGCGCCGGTGCGGGCACCACGCGAAGCCTGGACACAGCCGCAGGCGCCGGTGCGGGCGCTGCCCGCAGCCCGGGCGCGGTAGCGGACACTGCTGCTGGGGCCACACGAAAGCTCGACGCGACGGCAGGCGCCGCTGCCAGTGCTGGCACGGCGGCGCGCTCCTCCTCCGTCTCGATGGTCGCCCGGAGCGGGGCCTCGGGCAGAGCGACGCTCACGATGAGGGCGGCGACGGCCACCACAAACGCCACGACGAAGACGAAGCCCAGGCCCTCCATCAGGGTCGACCGCATGGCGGCGATGCTCTGCTCGAAGAGCGCCGGCCCCGCTTCGCCCAGTTGGGCGAAGGCGGCCCGGAGCTGCTCCAGCGCTGTCGGGCTGAGCAGCACCTGGGGGTTCTGGAGCTGCGCCAGGAGCGGCGGGGGCGCCGAGGTGGCCAGCTCAGGAGGCAGGCCCTCCTGGAGGTTCTCGCGAAGGTGGGTAGTCAGCAGCGTGCCGAAGATGGCGACGCCCAGCGTGCCGCCGATCTGCCGGAAGAACTGGGTCGAAGAGGAGACCACGCCCAGCAGGCGGTAAGACACCGCGTTCTGGACCGCCAGGCCCATGATGGGCATGCCGATGCCGATGCCCACGCCCACCACCACCATGTTCCGGACGGCGGTGGCGTTGCTGGTGTTCTCTGACATCAGGGTGAGCAGGTACATCCCCGCTGCCAGCACGATGCCGCCCAGCACCACCAGCAGCCGGTACTTGCCGGTGCGCGACACCACCATCCCGGCCAGGGTGCTGGAGACCACCATGCCCAGCATCATCGGCGTGGTGACCACGCCGGAGTTGGTGGCGGAGGCACCGAGGACGCCCTGCACGTACATGGGCATGAAGGTGATGGCGCCGAACATGCCGATGCCGGTGAGGAAAGTGACGACGGTGGAGACGAGGAAGACTTGGTTGCGGAAGAGCTCCAGCGGGATGATCGGCTCGGCCGCCGTGGCCTCGATATAGATGAAGGCGAGGGTGCCGGCCGCCGACAGCGCCAGCAGCGAGAAGATCTCGGACGAGCGCCAGGGGTAGAGGTCGCCCGCCCACACCAGCGCCAGGAGCAGCGGGACTACCGCCACCGTCAGGGCGGCGACGCCGGCGTAGTCGATCTGGGGCCTCCGGTCCGTCGGCCGGATGGACGGGAAGCCGTACCAGAGCACGGCGAGGGCGACGACGCCGAAGGGGATGTTGACGTAGAAGACCCAGCGCCAGCTCAGGTTATCGGTGATCGTCCCACCCACCGTCGGGCCCAGGATGCTGGCCAGGCCGAAGACGGCGGAGAAGAGCCCCATGTAGCGCCCCCGCTCGGCGGGCGCGAAGATGTCGCCGATGATGGCGAAGGAGCTGGCCATGAGCGCCCCCGCCCCGAAGCCCTGGAGCCCGCGGAAGATGATGAGCTGGACCATGTTCTGGGAGAGGCCGGCCAGGGCCGACGTCACCATGAAGACGGCGACGCCGCCCATCAGGAACGGCTTGCGCCCGTAGATGTCGCCCAGCTTGCCGACCAGGGGGACCACGGCGGTCGAGGTGAGCATGGCGGAGGTGAACACCCAGCTAAACAGGTTCAGCCCGCCCAGCTCGCCGATGATCCGGGGCAGGGCGGTGCTCACCACCGTCTGGCTCACCGCCGACACGAGCAGGGCGAGCAGGGTGCCCGCCATCACCAGGACCTTGGCGCGAGGGCTGAGGGCCATGGCCGTCATACCTGGGCTGCCCCCTCCCGCAGCGCCTCGTTGGCGGCGGCGCTGAACTGCTCGAACCCTGCGATGAGGCGGCGGACGGCGTCCTCGCCCATGCGCTGGAAGACGGCGTCCAGGTAGGCGCGGGCGGCCGTCTCGATCTCGCCGACGACGCGCCGGCCTTCGTGCGTGAGGACGATGCGGACGACGCGCCGGTCGTCCTCGTCCGCCAGCCGCACGATGAGCTTGTGGCGCACCAGGCGGTCGGTGAGGCCGGTGACGGTGGCGGGGCGGACGTTCATCAGCTCTGCCAGCTCGCCGACGGCGCGGCCGTCCTGCTGAAGGAGCAGGAACATCAGGCGGAGCTGGGGCATGGTGAGGCCTCGATTGTCCCAGAAGCGGAGCCGGATGGGGTCGGCGACGGCGAGGGCGCGGCCGTAGGCGCGCATCGCCTGGGAGAGGAGCTGATCGTCCACCATGACGTTCTTTTGCCTCACGCTAGTATTTTCGGTCGAGCGAAATAAATTCTACAGCGGGGAGAGGGGGCGCGTCAAGGGAGACGGTGGCTGGGGGGACACCCTCCGGCTTCGCTCAGGGCAGGCGCCGGGGCTGCGCCGCCGCCGCGACTTCTCCGGATTTGTCACCAGCCGGGCGGAGCGTCCGGGCTCCAGGCGATGCCCAGGAGGGAATCGCCTCGATCGCGGTCGACGGGCCGGAAGACTTCCCACTCCTCCGGCTCCGCCTCCAACTCGATGATCGGATAGCCGCCCGGCGTCCCGGCGCCGATGCAGACGAACGTCTCCGGATCGAAGGCGTGCACCCCGTACACATCCGCGATCGCCCGGCCGACCTCTTGCTGCCAGGGCGTGGGCCGGATGCCCGGCTTCGGCACCACGGTGGGATTGCGGGTCAGCCCTCTAAAGGCGCCAGGATGGGCCATGCGCCCGCAGGCCAGCCGGCGCCCTGACGCCGGAGGTTCGCTCGCCATGACGGAGCGTCGCTCCAGCTCACCGAACAGCCCCCGCCTGCGGAACTCGGGAGCGACGCAGCAGAGGCCGCCGAGGATCACTGTCTGCCCCGGCAGGCGCGGCAGATCCACGACCCGCGAGTCGGCCAACCCGAACCCCGCGGGCTTCCCATCGTGCAGCGCCAACGACACGTAGCGCAGCCGCTCCAGAGACTTCTCGAGATGGGCGTGGTCGGCCTGCCGGAAGCAGGCGTCGAACAGCGCGAGCATGAGCGCTCGGTCCTCCGCCGTGACCCGCTCGCACGGCACCGTCCTGAACTCGAACTCGGAGAAGTCGCGCTCGCTGACCAAGTCTGCCACACCTCTCCCGTGAGGGATGGTAGCACAGGAGGGATGTGGGGCGTGGGGCTACCGGCGGTGTTGCTTCCCACCCGCCCGCCCAGGGAGGTTTGGGTCTGGGGGGACACCCCCCGAACCCCCCGGCAGCGGGGGCGTCGCCCCCTCTGCACTCCCCTTCTTGCTGAAGGCGCGGGGGCGACGTCCTGCGGACAGCTACTGTCGCCCTATTCGAGCAAATCGAAGCGGTTCTGGTACTTAGTGAAGCGCGGCCTGGGGCGAACTTCGCCGGATCGCGAGACGTTGCAGAACTGGATACGGTACTTGCCAGCATTCCTTCCCGTCTTGTTACGAGTAGCCTCGCGAACCAGCTGTAGAGACGGGAGCACCCAGTACGTGTCTGCCTGCTCTGAGTAGAAGATGAAGTAGAAGTTCTTGCGGGGGCGCCGGACTTCCATGGCGGAGAAGGTGCCAGCATTCCGAGGCTGGCAGTCCTTAGATCGCGCTTTGATTTGAATGTCCAAGTACCTGGGCGACCCATTCCCTTCCTGCCGGAGAACGCAATCGATCTGCTGATCATCCACCAGGGTCATGTAGACATCGAAGCCGCGCCTCAGCAGCTCTGCGACAGCAACGTATTCCTGGCGTTTCCCAAAGGATGCGGACGACCTATACGACACTTCGGGGCTGAACCTACTTCCCGTACCTCACCCTCCGCCCCCTCCGGGTGCGGGTGGAGGTCTCCCGCGCGCCGCCTGGGCGGGGGCGCCCGCCCCCTAAGGAGCCGTAGGCGGTCTGGGCGAACTGGTGGAGGACGTCCTCCTCCGACACGAGGCGCTTGCGTAGCTCGTAGACCTGGTCGCGCAGGAGGGCCGCCTTCTCGAACTCCAGGTTCTTGGCCGCCGCCTTCATCTGGCTCTCCAGGTCCTTGATCAGCCGCGCCAGCTCGTCCTTGGGCACCTCCTGGGCGGCGACGTACTCGGCCCGCTCCTCCGCCACCTTCTTGACGTGGTCGGTGATGTCGCGGATCGCCTTGCGGATGCCCTCCGGGGTGATGTTGCGCTCGCGGTTGTAGGCCTCCTGGGCGGTGCGGCGGCGGTTGGTCTCGTCGATGGCCTGGCTCATGGAGTTGGTCATGGTGTCGGCGTACATGATGACGTGGCCGTTGAGATGGCGGGCGGCGCGGCCCATGGTCTGGACGAGGGAGTCGCGGGAGCGCAGGAAGCCCTCCTTGTCGGCGTCCAGGATGGCGACCAGGCTCACCTCGGGCAGGTCCAGCCCCTCGCGCAGCAGGTTGATGCCGACGACGACGTCGTAGACGCCCTGGCGCAGGTCGCGCAGGATCTCGACCCGCCCCAGGGTGTCGATCTCGGAGTGGAGGTAGTGGGTGCGGATGCCCATCTCCTGGAGGTAGTCGGCCAGGTCCTCGGCCATCTTCTTGGTGAGGGTGGTGACCAGCACCCGCTCGCCCCGCTCCACGCGCGCCTTGATCTGGTCCATCAGGTCGTCGATCTGGCCCTGGGTGGGCTTCACCTCGAGGGTGGGGTCGAGGAGGCCGGTGGGCCGGACGAGCTGCTCGACGATCTGGCCAGAGACCTCGTACTCGTAGGGGCCGGGGGTGGCGGAGGTGAAGATCACCTGGTTCTGGTGGTCCTCGAACTCGGCGAAGTTGAGGGGCCGGTTGTCCAGCGCCGAGGGCAGGCGGAAGCCGTAGTCCACCAGCGTCTGCTTGCGCGAGATATCGCCGTGGTACATTCCGCGCGCCTGGGGCACGGCGATATGGGACTCATCGATGAAGAGGAGCCAGTCGTCCGGGAAGTAGTCGAGCAGCGTCCAGGGGGTGCTGCCGGGGGCGCGGCGTGCCAGGTGGCGGGAGTAGTTCTCGATGCCGGGGCAGTAGCCGGTCTCGCGCAGCGTCTCCAGGTCGTAGCGGGTGCGCTCCTCCAGCCGCGCCGCCTCCAGGATCCGCCCCTGCGACTTCATCTCCTGCACCCGCTCCGCCAGCTCCCCCTCGATGTCCTGGAGCGCCTGCTCCAGCTTGTCCTTGGAGGTGACGAAGTGCTTGGCGGGGTAGATGTCGATGTGGTCGCGCTCGGCGAGCAGCTCGCCGGTGAGGGGGTCGATCTCGATGATGCGCTCGACCTCGTTGCCGAAGAAGTCGATGCGGACGGCCAGCTCCTCGTAGGAGGGCTGGATGGTGAGGCTGTCGCCGCGCAGGCGGAACTTGCCGCGCACCAGGTTCATGTCGTTGCGCTCGTACTGCATGTCCACCAGGCGGCGCATGTAGTAGTTCCGCTCGAAACGCCCACCCTTCTGGAAGGTGAGGACGAAGGACTGGTACTCCTCGGGCTCGCCCAGGCCGTAGATGCAGGAGACAGAGGCGACGATGAGCACGTCGCGCCGCTCGAAGAGGGCGCGGGTGGCGGCGTGGCGCAGCTTGTCGATCTCGTCGTTGATGTCGGCGTCCTTGGCGATGTAGGTATCGGTGCGGGGGATGTAGGCCTCGGGCTGGTAGTAGTCGTAGTAGGAGACGAAGTACTCGACAGCGTTCTCCGGGAAGAACTCCTTGAACTCGGAGCAGAGCTGGGCGGCCAGGGTGCGGTTGGGGGCGAGGACCAGGGTGGGGCGGTTCACCCGCTCGACGACGCTGGCCATGGTGAAGGTCTTGCCGCTGCCGGTGACGCCCAGCAGCGTCTGGAAGCGGCAGCCCTGCTCCAGCCCCTCGACGAGCTGGTCGATGGCCTCGGGCTGGTCGCCCGTGGGCTGGAACTCGGAGACGAGGCGGAAGTCAGGCATGGGCGATCACCCTCTATCTTACCGTGGGCACGCGGCCGCCAGCTATCGAGAGAGCGGGCGGCGGGAATCACCACCCCAGCCTGAAGGCTGGGGCATAGGATCCAGATTCGATGCCCCTGCCTTTAGGCGGGGGTCGAGAATCCCCCCACAAGATATAGGCCAATCCCGGCCCGGCGCTTCCGCTTGACCCCAGGCAGGCGCTCGACTCAAACTGGGGTGTTGAGCCAGTCTGCCAGCGCCTCCCCGCCCATGCAAGACGCCCAACTCGCCACCCTGCGCGCCGTCTGCTCCGAGCCGTACGGGTTCTGGCTGGACAGCGCCCTGGTGGACGGGCGGCTGGGCCGGCGCTCTTTCTGGGGCGCGGAGCCGGACCTCATCCTGCGCTCGTGGGGGCGGCGGGTGGAGGTGGAGCGGTGCCGAGGCGCCACTGAGCGATTCGAAGGTGATCCGTTCGAGGCGCTGCGGGAGCTGCTCGCCGAGCGAGGGGGCCTGCCGAGAGGGGCCGCCGTCGGCTACCTGGGCTACGGGCTGAAGCGGCACATCGAGCGGCTGCCCGATGCAGCCATCGATGACCTCGGCCTGCCGGAGTGTCTCCTCGCCTTCTATGATGCGCTGCGCCCGATGGACCCGCGGCCACTGGCGCCGCTCGCCCCCGCGCGGGCGCCAGCACCGCCCTTCGAGGGGCTGCGGTCCTCCTTCACCCGGCCCGGCTACGAGGCGGCGGTGCGCCGGGCGCTGGCGTACATCCAGGCGGGGGACATCTACCAGGCAAACCTCTCGCAGCGCTTCCGGGCCCCCTGCTCCGGCGACCCGTTCGATGTCTATCGGTTGCTGCGCGCCCAGTCGCCCGCCCCCTTCGCCGCCTACCTCCGCTACCCAGACTTTGCCGTGCTCTCCTCCTCCCCGGAGCGCTTCCTCCGCTACCAGCCGCGCGACCGCCTGGTCGAGACGCGGCCGATCAAGGGGACGCGCCCGCGCGGGGCCGACC
>MGOB01000036.1:20002-29152 GCA_001796995.1 Chloroflexi bacterium RBG_16_68_14
GGACGCCGCCCTGGCGCAGGAGCTGCTCGCAAGCGAGAAGGACCGGGCGGAGAACGTCATGATCGTGGACCTGGAGCGGAACGACCTGGGGAAGGTGGCCGAGATCGGGAGCGTCGCCGTGACCGGCCTGTTCGAGCTGGAGACGTTCGCGACGGTGCACCACCTGACCTCCACGGTGCAGGCGCGCCTGCGGGCGGATCGGGATGTCGTCGACTTACTCAGGGCCACCTTCCCCGGCGGCTCCATCACCGGCGCCCCCAAGATCCGGGCGATGGAGATCATCGCCGAGCTGGAGCCGGTGGCGCGCGGCGTCTACACCGGCGCCATCGGCTACATCGGCTACGACGGCACGATGGAGCTCAACATCGCCATCCGGACGATGGTGATCAAGCAGGGGGTGGCCTCGTTCTCGGTGGGCGGCGGCATCGTCGCCGATTCGGACCCCGGGCTGGAGTATGAGGAGACGCTGCACAAGGGTGCCGCCCTGGCGCGGGTGCTGCTGGGCGAAGGGCCGCCGTGACGTGGGTCTACCTGGACGGTGTCTTCGTCGACGCCGGGCAGGCGCGCGTGGCCGCCGGCGATGCCGGGCTCCTCTACGGCCGCGGCCTCTTCGAGACGTTTCGGGCGCGGCGAGGCAGGGTCTATCTGCTGGAACGGCACCTGGCGCGCCTGGAGGCGGGGGCGGGGACGCTCGGCATCGAGCTGCCGGCGGCGCTGGGCGGCCTCTGGGATATCGTGCGGGAGCTGGCGGAGCGCTGCGGCCTCGACGACGCGCGCGTGCGGCTGACGCTGACGGCCGGCCCTTCGACCCTTCGACTGCGCTCAGTGCAAGCAGGGCTCAGGACAAGCCCGGAGGGCGGACGTCCGACGCTCCTGCTCCAGGCGCGCCCGGCGACCGACTACCCGGAGCGCATGTACCAGCAAGGGGCGTCCGCCATCATCGTGCCGGTGCGACGCAACGAGACGTCGCCCCTGAGCCGGGTGAAGTCGCTGAACTACCTGGACAACCTGCTGGCGAGAGAGCAGGCGCGGAGCGCCGGCGCGGACGAGGCGCTCTTCTTGAATACGCAGGGACGGCTTGCGGACGGGAGCGCCAGCAACGTCTTCCTTGTGAAGGGAGGAGAGCTGCTGACGCCGCCGGTGGAGGACGGTGCGCTGCCGGGCGTCACCCGGGGCGCATTGCTGGAGCTGGCGAAGGGGGCGGGGCTCGGCTCTCGCGAGGCGACGCTTGTCTCCGACGACCTCCTAGGGGCGGACGAGGCGTTCCTCACCAACGCCGTGGCGGGCGTGCTACCGCTGGTCTCGGTGGACGGCGTGCCGGTGAGCTCGGGCGCGCCGGGCGAAGCCACCCGCCGCCTGCGCGCCCTCTACGAGGCGGCGGCGCAGGGGTGAGCCGGGGATCAGGAGAGAAGGCGGAGGTCAGGGGTGGCTAGAGCCGGCGTGGAATCCTTCCACGACTTCCCTGCCGATCGGCATCAATGAATCCACTATAGGGTCAAGGATTCTGTAAGCAGTCTGGAGCGTGGTCTGATCGCCTAAGTTCTGCGCGCCTTTCACAGCGTGAAACTGATTGTTTCGTATGGTGTATAGCAAGCAAGCCGCCACCTCTTGCAGAGTACTGAGTTTCTGTTCGTCAGGCGCCCATTCAGAGGCTACCTGATCGACGCGAGCAACACAGTCTGCTGGCAGTTTGCCAAGGAAGTAGTCCCGCATGTTCGCAATGCCCTCAACCAGCGCTCCAGCGTCTGGCCCTACTGTGAAATGCACTGGGGGGCCGTCATTCAGTTGCTTGATCAGCTCGACGTAGTCCGTGGTGTAGAACGCGTCGATGCGATCCAAACGAATCTTTTCCACTGCGCGCCGTATCTTCTCCTGCTCTCTACCGCCAAATCGGGCGATAAGGCAGTAAAGGTTGTTGAAAGCAACGAAGAGATACAAGTACGCAGTGAAAAAGTCGCCCTTGCGGAAGGATTTGCGCGCTAACCGACAGCTCTCGCTCGTCGAAGCTAGGTACTCTCGGCCCCAGTAGCGGACTCTGGCCTCAGACCGTTGCCTCTTCTGAACGTCCGCCGACGCTCGCCATCCTTCGATGGGCACGAGGCGCTTGCCGACAGGATCGATGCCCAAGAGCAGCGTCTCAAGGGTGACAGCGCCGATGGTCGCAGGCGACTCCGGTTCTCCGAACACGACGAAGGTAACTTCCTCTACCCCATTGAGCTGGATCAGGACGCGGCCGAGCTGCTGTACGTGCGACGTACCGTCCGCGAGGCGCAGTCTTACCTCGCGCCGCGCCTCGACGTCGAGATCGAGCAGAACATCTCGGGGAACGCTGGTGAAGGTCGAACCGGTGTCTACTAACGCATCTATCGTCCGACGCTGCCCCGCCGGACCGATCAGCGTGATCGGGTGCGTGAATGTCCCCATGGCACCCTCATCTTAGCACGAGGCTCATGGCGGTCAGCCGCCCCGCTACACATCCGCCTGCGGCGGCTCCGCCTCGGCGGCGCCGTCCTGCTTGGGCTCCTCGCGCTGCACCACCTCGAGGGGCACCGTCGCCTTCGGCTCACCGTTGACCAGGATCTCGATGCTGTACTGGCCGGGGGCGGGGAAGGTCATGGTCATGGGCAGGACGTGGTTGAGCTTGAGCTGGCGGCCGGACTGGCCGGCCGGCACCTTCATCCGGCCGGTGGCCGCGCCCAGCCGCTTGCCGTCGGCGTCCAGCGTCACGATCTCCAGCGTCTTCTCCGCCCCGTACTCGGCCGCCGAGGCGACGAAGCGGGTGACCAGGACCATGCGCGGCCAGGTGAGGGGAAACTTGGAGCCGTAGATGCGGTCGAAGGAGCCGAGGATGTTCAGCTTCCCCTCGCGGGAGATATTGGCGGCGTCGGCCAGCAGGGCGAAGTCCACTTCCATGGCGGCCTAATCTTAGCACGGGCCACACGGACGAGCCGCCGTACCCGGTTGGGGAAGGGTAGTGCGGTAGGGGAAGAGAGACCCTTCGCTTCGCTCAGGGTGACAGCCGGTTGTCATTCTGAGCGAAGCGAAGAATCTAGCGAAAAAGCGCAAGCTCCGCGCCGGGGGCCTACGCGAGCTCCTGGCTGCGCATGGCGAAGACGGCGCGGATGATCTCCTCCACCTCCTTGGCCTCGCCCTCCCGCGTGACCTCCTCCACCCAGCGCGAGGCCTCCGACTCCTTGTAGCCCAGGCGCGCCAGCCCGGCGACGGCGAGCTGCTGCACCTCCGAGAAGGACGGCGGCCCCTCCTTGGGCGGCGGCCCAACGAAGTGCTCATCGTGGAGGAGCGCCTCCGCCACCACCTTGCCCTTGAGGTGGGCCACCATCGTCTTGGCCAGCCGCTCGCCCACGCCCGGCAGCCCCCGCAGCGACCGCTCGTCGCCCTGCTCGATCCAGGTGGCGATGGTGGAGACGGAGTAGACCAGCGCCTTCATCGCCTTGGTCGGGCCCAGGTCGGGAACCTCCACCAGCTTCCGGAAGAAGTCGCGCTCCACGTCCCGGGTGAAGCCCACCAGCATGGGAGTGGGCTGCCTCTCCGGCACGTGGTAGAAGATCTCCAGCGAGACCTCCTCGCCCAGCGGCGTCTCCTCCAGGGAGCGCCAGACGAAGGTGGGCAGGTGCACCTCGTAGCCCACGCCGTTGACCGAGAGCTCGATGGCCTGGCGCTCCTGGTGCCTCTTGGTGAGGGTGCCGGTGAGGTGGGAGATCATGGGAGGTTCTTCCTTTCCCACCCACCCGCCCAGGGAAGTTGTTGGAATTGGGGGGACACCCCCCAAACCCCCCGGCCCTTCGCTTCGCTCAGGGCAGGCGCCGGGGGCTTTGCCCCTCTGCACTCCCCTTGGCAGCACATCTCTCGTCGCATCACGACATCGCTCCGAGCCGCGCCTCGGTCTGGCGGCGCAGGTGGTGGCAGAGGGCGACGGCCAGGGCGTCCGCCGCGTCCTGGGGCTCCGGCGCCTCCGCCAGGCCGAGCCGCAGCCGCACCAGCTCCTGCACCTGCGCCTTCTCGCTGCGGCCGTTGCCGGTGACGGCCAGCTTCACCTCGGCGGGCGCGTAGGGGCGCACCGGCAGCCCGGCCTGGGCGGCGGCCAGCAGGACGACGGCCCGCGCCTCGCCGATGGCGAAGGCGGAGCGGGGGTTCTGGGCCACGAAGGGGTCCTCCACCGCCACCTCCGCCGGCCGCCAGCGCTCGATGACGGCGCACAGCTCGCGGAAGATGTGAAGGAGCCGCTCCTCCGGCGGGCGGCCCTGGCGGGTCGAGATGGCGCCGCTGGCCAGCGGCCGCAGCTCCTCGCCGTCGCCGCCGACAACAGCCCAGCCGGTGACCCGCAGGCCGGGGTCGACGCCCAGCACCGTGAGAGGGTCGCGGGTGGCGGGCCTGCCCTGAGCGGAGTCGAAGGGTCGCGGGTCGCGGGCGGGGGACGAAGCGCGTCTCGGCACGTCAGCCTGCCCAGTCAAGCGTAGGCCGCCAGCACCTCGTCCGGGAAGTCGGCGTTGCAGGTGACCCGCTGGACGTCGTCCAGCTCGTCGAGCTGGTCCAAGAGCCGGAGCACCTGTCCCGCCCGGCGCGCATCGACGGTGACGGTGCTCTTGGGCACCTTCGCCACCTCAGCCGAGGAGACGGGCGCCTCGACCGCCGACAGCTCCCGGCGCACCGCCTCGAGCGCCTCGGGCCGGGTGTAGACCTCCACCGAGCCAGAGTCGACCTTGACGTCTTCGGCGCTGGTGTCCATGGCGCGCAGGGCCAGCTCCTCCGGGTCGGCGCCGCTGGTGTCGAGGGTGATCAGGCCCCGCGTCTCGAAGAGCCAGGCGACGCTGCCGGCCTCGCCCAGGCTGCCGCCGGCCCGGGCGAAGACGTTGCGGATATCCGATACTGTGCGGTTGCGGTTGTCGGTGAGCGCCTCGACGAGGATGGCGATGCCGCCGGGGCCGTAGCCCTCGTACACCACCTCCGCAAGCTCGGCGGCGCCCCCCTCGCCGGTGGCGCGCTTGAGGGCGCGCTCGATGTTGTCCTTGGGCATGTTGGCGTCGCGGGCGCGCTCGATGGCGAGGCGGAGCCGGGGGTTCGCGTCGGGGCCGGCGCCCCCCTGGCGGGCGGCGACGGTGATCTCACGTCCCAGCTTGGTGAAGAGCTGGCCGCGGCGGGCGTCGGTCGCGCCCTTCTGGCGCTTGATCTGCGACCACTTGGAGTGTCCGGACATGGTTGGGCTCTGCCCTATTGTAGCACGCAGGCTGGTAGCGCGAAGGGGCTTGACAGCCATCCACCCCTGGTGGTAGATAGAAGTAGCCTCGCTATCCGAGGTAGAGCACAAGGAGGTGGCGATCGTGGTGGGAGTCAGACCAAGCGTTTCTTTCATCGGCACTGTGCTCGCCTGGGGAGCGTTAGCCACCATGGCGGTGACGCTGTTCACGCAGTCCTCCGGCGACCGAGCCTGGGCGTCCGGAGACCCGCCGGACGGCGTGTACTGTTTCGACATGTACAACGACGGCAGGAACCCCGACACGCCGAAGGGAACTGCCCACCAGAGCGACGACGGACTTGCCGGCCCGGGTGGGACACGGAAGCCAGAAACGAAGGTCCTCACGCGAATCGAACAAATGAGCGCAACGGAATGGGCAATTACCTCCGTCGCCTACCGGGGCCCGGGTGGGCTGTTTGTGACCGACTCGCCTACGGACGTTCCGTGCGCCAGCAAGGGCGACGGAAACAGCTTGAAGTCCACGGTGCCCTACCAGGTTGTGGACATTAGCCAGCGCCCTACGGCCATGGCGAACACGGTTAGTAAGGGCTCGCAGAAGAACCTGCGGTGGAAGCGCTGTCAGTTGGACGCTACCATCTCGCAGTGGGTCGATACTACCTGGGAGATCGTCATCACTGCCAACCCGCCTTACTACGGAACAGTATTCGTGGAGCTGGGCACCGACCAGACAGTGTGCACGACCGACACTCAGGTGGTCTTCAGAATCGTCATCGAGGCGTTCGCGCGCGTGGCGACCAAGGGCTACCCGACGAACCCGTCCCAGCCGGACGACTGGGACAGTGACCACTGCCCCGACTGGGACGAGCTGAACCCGGTCCAGCCGGTCGGGCGTGACCCGTTCAACCCGAACGACTGTCCGGTGGGCGGCTTAGCCGGGCTGCCGGAGATAGCGGGCGCGCCCCTCGAGACGGGAAGCTCGTCTGGCAGCCGGGTCGGCCTCATCGCAGGCCTCGCCGCCGGGGCGACGGCGGGCATCGCCGCCCTCGCCGGCGGCGTCTGGCACCGAAGGCGGCGACGGCCCGCCTAGCCGCCGCAGCTCCCGTCGGCCAGTTGGGCGGACAGCGAGGGGACGCTGTCCGCCAGCCGGCGGATGTGCTCCTCGTTGCTAAGCGTCGTGTCCAGGGGGCTGATGGAGACGTAGCCGTCCAGGACGGCGCGGATGTCGGTGCCCGGATGGGCGTGGCGGGCGTCAGCGACGATCTCGCGCTCCAGGCGCTCGTGGACGCCGTCGCCCCGCTCCGAGAGGTGCATGTAGCCGCCGGGCGCAACGCGGGTGATGGCGATGCCCCGCAGCTCCGCCAGCGGCCGGGCCGGCACGTTCACATTGAGGAGGGAGCCCTCCGGCAGCAGGCCCTCCTCGATGCTCCGGCCCAGCAGACGCGCCACCGCCTGGGAGGTGTCCCACCGGGGGTCGGCGACGCCCTCCTCGGTGCGCACCAGGTCCTGGGAGATGGCGATGGAGGTGACGCGGCGGAAGGCGGCGATGAGGGCGGCGCCGCAGGTGCCGGAGAGGAAGAAATCGACGCCCAGGTTAGGGCCGGGGTTGATGCCGGAGGCGACGAGGCTGATCCAGCCCTCCTTGAGCCGCCGCAGGCCGATGAGGACGCAGTCGGCCGGGGGACCGTCCACCATGTAGGCCTTGACGCCAGGGATGCGCTCGGGCACCTGCTGCACCTGGATGTCGCGCCGGTAGGTGACCATCGTCCCGGAGCCGGAGGCCTCCGAGGCGGGAGCGACCACCATCACCTTCCCGAACTCCGCCATCGCCTCGGCCAGCTTCCAGAGGCCGGGCGACTCGATGCCGTCGTCGTTGGTGACCAGGATGTGGCGTTCCATAATCTTCGACCCCCGCCTAAAGGCGGGGGCATCGAACCTGACTTTCTATGCCCCAGCCTTCAGGCTGGGGTGGGAAGGTGCCGCTACGATGCGGTGTTCGCTCACGCGGGCTCCCACCACAGTGTGGGTCGGGCTTCAGCCCGACGCGACAGGCTAAAGCCTGTCCCACAGTTTGCGCAGGGGCCGGACAGACCCTTCGCTGAGCTCAGGGCAGGCTCTGAAGGTCTGTCCCTACGTCCCTACTCAAGCGTGACGTTATCGATGAGGCGGACGGCGCCGATGCGCACCGCCAGGGAGGCGAGGGCCGGCCCCTCCAGCCGGTCCAGCTCCCGCAGCGTCTCGCCGTCGGCCACGCTCACGTAGTCTACCTGGGCCAGCGGCTCCTGGGCAATCACATCGCGCATCGATGCCCGCAGGCGCTCGCCGTCCCGCTCGCCCGCGGCGAAGAGCTCCCCGGCCCCCCGCAGGGCCCGTGAGAGGACGAGGGCGGCCTCGCGCTCGCGGGGCGAGAGGTAGGCGTTGCGGCTGCTCATGGCCAGGCCGTCGGGCTCGCGGACGGTGGGCATGGCCACGACCTCGACATCGAAGTGGAGGTCGCGCACCAGCTTGCGGATCACCAGGAGCTGCTGGGCGTCCTTGCGGCCGAAGTAGGCGCGGCGCGGCTGGACGATGTGGAAGAGCTTCGCTACCACGGTCGTCACCCCACGGAAGTGCCCCGGGCGGTGGACCCCCTCCAGCACCTCGGTGATGCCTGCCACCTCCACGAAGGTGCTGTCGCCCTCCGGGTACAGCTCCTCCACGGAGGGCAGTAAGACGGCGTCGACGCGTTCCCGGCGCAGCAGCGCCAGGTCGCGCTCCGGGTCGCGGGGGTAGCGCTCGAAGTCCTCGCCCGGGCCGAACTGGGTCGGGTTGACGAAGATGCTGACCACCACGTGGTCGTCCCGCCGGCGGGCGGTGCGCACCAGCGAGAGGTGGCCTTCGTGCAGATAGCCCATGGTGGGGACGAGGCCCACATCCCCCGCCATGGCGCGCCGGAGGGCGCGCATCTCTGCGACGGTAGCCGCGACCTCCATGCGGCCTAGCGGGCGGGCAGAGCGGGGAAGGAGGGGTGGGCCGACTTGCCGTTGCCGTTGGCCCGGCCGTTCGCCTTCCGGCCGGTGGCGTCGGTGGTGAGCAGCTCGGCCAGCGCCCGCTCGTCCATGGAGAAGCTCTGCTCCTCGGTAGGGAAGCGCCGCTCCCGCACGTCCGAGACGTACGCCGTGAGCGCGGTGCGGATCGTCTCGCCCACCTCCGCATAGCGGCGGGTGTGCTTGGGGACGAAGCCCTCGAAGAGGCCGAGGAGGTCGTGGAAGACCTGGATCTGGCCGTCGCAGTCGGGCCCGGCGCCGATGCCGATGGTGGGCACGCGCAGCCGCTGGCTGATGAGCCGGGCGAGGGGCGCCGGCACCAGCTCCAGCACCACGGCGAAGGCGCCCGCCTGTTCCAGCGCCAGCGCGTCGTTCATGAGGCGGACCGCGGTCTGGGGCGTCTTGCCCTGCACCTTGTACCCGCCGAACTGGTGGAGCGACTGGGGCGTGAGGCCGATGTGGCCCATCACCGGGATGCCGACGTCCACCAGGCGGCGCACGGTCTCGGCCATCGGGACGCCGCCCTCCAGCTTCACCGCCTGGGCGCCACCTTCCTTCAGGAATCGACCGGCGTTGCGCAGAGCGTCCTCCGGGCCGGTCTGGTAGCTCATGAAGGGCATGTCGGCGACGACGAGGGCGTGCTCGGTCGCCCGGGTCACCGCCTTGACGTGATGGAGCATCTCCTCCATCGTCACCGGCACCGTGGTCTCGTAGCCGAGGACGACCATGCCCAGCGTATCGCCGACGAGGATGCCGGTGGCGCCGGCCTGGTCCACCAGCCGCGCCGACGGGTAGTCGTAGGCGGTGAGCATGACGATGGGCTCGCCCCGACGCTTCATCGCCTTGAAGTCGCTCACGGTGACGCGCGACGGCTTGCAACCGGCGTGTACCTCTGGCCGGCGGGCGGGCCGC